>CAZNMS010000042.1:0-31112 GCA_964573505.1 uncultured Planctomycetaceae bacterium
CAAAATGTTGAGGACGCTCATCGCAAGAATCCGTCGTCAACCCCCAGTTTTCATCGGCCTACTGATACGGACGCGACGACCGACGATCCCGGAGGCCTCAGCACGATGACAGAGCCGTTAGACATTCTCGTAGTCGCGCCGCATCCCGATGATGCCGAGATCAGCGTCGGAGGCACGATCGCGGTTTCGAAACAGCGAGGGCTGCGCGTCGGAGTTGTTGAACTCACTGACGGTGAGCCGACTCCCAATGGCAGCCGTGAGATTCGTGCTGCGGAAACACGAGCAGCGACGGAGATCCTGCAGCTTGATTGGCGCGGCAATCTCGGTCTGCCCAATCGCCAGTTGGCACATACCCTCGCGGCGAGGCAAGCACTGGCGAATGTCTTTCGCCGATTACGACCGCGACTGGTGCTCGCTCCATATTGGGAGGACTCGCACCCCGATCATGTTGTCGCGAGCGATCTCGTTGATGCCGCTCGGTTCTGGGCAAAGCTCACTCGCACTGATGAGCCGGGACAACTGCCGCTCGAAGGCGAGCCGTTCATTCCCGCGCGGGTCTTCTACTTCTGGAGCATTCATCTCCGCATTCATCCTCAGCCGGCGTTCGTCGTCGATATCAGCGCGGGCATCGACACAAAGATGAAGGCCGTGCGTTGCTATGCGAGCCACTTGCTCCGCAATCGCTCGCCCGAGTTCCCGACGGTGCTCGACGACATCCGAGATCGTGCTCGTTACTGGGGATGGGCGATCGGCAAGAGCTTCGGTGAACCGTTTGCGTCGCGCGAGCCGATCGGCCTGCCGGGCATTGAGTTGCCGTTGTGAAGTCTTCGTAGCTGAAGTCGTCAGACTTCAGTCGTGCTCAAGCTTGACGGAATCTGAACTCTGACGAGTTCAGCTACGGGCTCACTTCGAGGCGATCACAAATGAAGCGCGCGGCGGCACGCGGTGAGCAAGGCGGACGTTCGGCGTTTGCGCTGCGGATCAATTGAGGATTCAGCAGCTCAAGCAGAGTCCTCATTCGCGCGCCGCGTGCGGAACTGACGCAGACGTCTCATCAACTTGCTGCCCGAATCGCTCGTTTCAAAGAACTCATCATGCCCGACGTTGCCCGCATTCTGATCATCGACGACGAGCCCGACACACGCGCCAATCTGTGCGACATCCTTGAGATGTTCGGGTATCAGGCCGTCGCAGTGGGGACGTCGAATGCTGCACTCGGTCGAGATGATCTCGATCAATTTGCGGTCATCTTGTTGGATCGTCGGCTGCCGGATTTGAAGGCGGAAGAATTATTACCCGCGCTGCGCGAGCGAGTGCCCGAGACCGACGTTGTGATCGTGACCGGTCATGCGGATCTCGAAAGCACGATCGAAGCACTGCGACTCGGCGCTTCCGATTACTTGCTGAAGCCGGTCAATCCCGACCTGCTGCACGTTGCGATTAAGCGGTCGCTCGAACGTCGCAGGCTCGAAAATGACAAGCGCCGCTCGGAAGCAGCCTTTCGGCAATTGGTCGAGTCCGCCGGGAGCGCGATCTTCATCGAGCGTCTCGATCACAGCGTCGTCTACATGAATCCGTATGCGGAGCGGATGACCGGACTGCGTGCGGCGGAGATTCTCGGCAAGTCGTGCATCGACGTTTTCATTGACGAGCAGAGCCGGCCGAAAGTCCTCGCAGCCTTTAGCACGCTCAATACGACGGGCGAGCTTCACAACTTTGAAGTGATGGTGCGTTGTCGCGACGGCGGCCATCGTTGGATGTTGTGCAACGCACGACTGCTTGATGACTACGACGGCGAGCCGGCCATCATGTCGATCGGGCATGACATCACTGCTCGGCGAGATGCCGAGCAAGGGCTTTATCTGCTCGATGCCGCGATCGCGAATCTCGAAGAGGGCGTGATCATCACAAAGGTGTCGGACGAGTGGTTCTCGGCGCGGATTGTTTATGTGAATGCCGCGCTCAGTCGGCAGATGGGCTACGACGTCACTGAGATCATTGGTCGCACGCCTCAATTGTTTGAGGGCAACCGCACCGACCGAGCGCGACTGCGGCAACTCGATGATGCGATCGCGACCGGCCGAGCGATCACGATCGAGAGTGTTTGTCAGCGGAAGGATGGCACTGAGTTCCCCGTCGAGATGCATCTTTCTCCGGTCGCTGATCCGCACGGACATCGAACTCATACCGTCGCGACGTTGCGCGACATCAGCGAGCGGCGTCGGGCTGAAGAGCGACTGCTGCAAGCCGAGCGACTGGCAGCGATCGGCAAGGCGATGACGGGACTCGCTCATGAAAGCCGGAACGCGCTACAGCGCGCACAAGCATCGCTCGATCTGCTCGCGGCGGACTTCGAAGACAACCCGCAAGCGACGAAGCTCATCAAGCGAATTCAAGTTGCTCAGGATGATCTGCATCGGCTCTATGAAGACGTGCGCGAGTACGCGCGGCCGATCCGCATTGAGCCGCATCCGTGCCGACTCGATGACCTGCTGCATCACGCATGGGACGAGCTGATCGTGAAGCGGACGAACCGCAATGCGCAGATCAGCGAAGTGAAGAAGACGAACGACCTCACGTGCGACGTCGAGGCGTTCGCGATTCGGCAAGTCTTCCGCAACTTGCTCGACAACGCGCTCGCAGCATGTGCCGACCCGGTCGTCATCACCGTTGTTTGGTCGGACTCTGTGATCAACGGCATGCCGGCCTTGCGAGTCTCGCTCAAAGACAACGGGCCCGGAGTGAGCGACGAGCATCGGCATCAAATCTTCGACGAGTTCTTCACGACGAAGACGCACGGGACCGGACTGGGACTCGCGATCTCACGCCGCTTCATCGACACGCACGGCGGTCGCATCGAAGCCGTCGACTCGCTGCCGCCGGGGCTCGAGATCGCGATCACGCTGCCGCGACATATCGCGACTTGAGATGCGCGCTGGCTCTCGGCGAGGTGAGGGACGCAGACTCGCTACGACGAGTGGTGCGATTGCGGCGCAGCTCTCGATGCGCGGCTGCCTTGCTGTTGGCTGTGTTTGACGACGGGCGTTTGGGGTAAGGTCGAACGTCTCTCCCGCTGCGAGCGCGGCCCGATGGGCACGCGGTTAAACGATGCGGCGAAGCCGCCGTCGATAGTCGCCTTTCGCTCCGCGAAAGGATGCTTTTGCGGAGCAAAAGCCGACAATCCCTTTCGCTACAACGTCGCGCACGGCGTGCTGATGCGATGTCGTTTGATCTCAACTGCCTTCAGCCTGCGAGCGAAGGCTCACATTGGGCTGCCGACGCGGCCTTCATTCAGGAGCGTTTCATGCGATCGAGTCTGCGAACTTCTTTGCTCATGTTGCTCGCGACGTTCTGCGGAGCGAGCGCTGTGTTTGCTCAAGCCAATGCTCGGCAAGCGGGCTTCAATTATCCGCCGCAGATGCCGGGTGCTCGCGCCGAGACCTACAAGAAAGTCGGCGATGTCGAACTCAAGCTCTATGTCTTCGAGCCGAAGAATCATCAGCCGACAGATAAGCGAGCCGCCGCTGTGTTCTTCTTTGGCGGCGGATGGAGCTCGGGATCGCCTTCGCAATTCAAAGGGCAGAGCGAGCATCTCGCTGAGCGCGGAATGGTTGCGATCTGCGCCGACTATCGCGTGAAGAGTCGGCAGCAAGTCAGTCCCGATAAGTGCGTCAGCGATGCGAAGTCGGCGATTCGCTGGGTGCGAGCGAACGCCGCGAAGCTCGGAGTCGATCCGCAGCGCATATCTGCTGGCGGCGGCTCGGCAGGCGGACATCTCGCCGCCGCAACGGGGCTCGTTCGAGGCTTTGAAGAGGACAACGAAGACCGCGCTATCAGCTCGGCGCCGAACGCGCTCGTGCTCTTCAATCCCGCAGTCATGCTCGCACCGGTCGAGGGACTGCCCAATGCCGATGACGAGCGTCTCAAGCGGCTCAATCAAACATTGAACGGCAAAGCCAAAGAGATCTCGCCGTACCACTTCATCCGCAAGGACCTGCCGCCGACGATCTTGTTTCACGGGACTCAAGATGAAGCGGTGCCCTTTGTCACCGTCGAGTTGTTTGCGAAAGCGATGCGCGATGCGGGCAATCGTTGCGAACTGGTGCCGTTCGCCAATGAGCCGCACGGCTTCTTCAACCCCGGTCGCTCGAAGGGCGACGATAAGAACGCGAACTACCAAAAGACGCTGATGCTGACCGACGAGTTCTTCGTCTCGCTCGGCTACCTGCCGAAGAGGTGAGCCGTTGACCCGCGAGCGACCGCGCATGCGTCGCGCTGAGCCGTAGGATGGCCGCCCCCGGCCGTCGCATCTCTTTACTCTCCCGAGTTGCAGAGGGCACGCTCTCCACTGACCCCGCGTCAGTGGAAGCACGACTGGCAAGCTAACAACGCAGTCCAAAGCCCTCGTTGGTCTCGCTCTCCACCGACCCCGTGTCGGTGGGAGCAACGACTGTTTGGCTAACGATCTCGAAGTCAGAGTTTCTGCGAAGAAGGGCCTCGTTCGCTGACGACGGGGTTACTCGAACGATCCTTAGCCGACCAGTCGCGGCTTCCACTGACGCAGGGTCAGTGGAGAGCGAAAGACATGACGCAGATTCGCGTCGCTAACTAACCAGTCGTGCTCCCGCCGACGCAGGGTCGGCGGAGAGCTAGCCCCTGCAATTCTTTCGCCGCCGCGTTCGTTCCTTTGTGTAACCTGAATTCCACTCGTCAGCATCTCAAGCGGAACAGCGAACCAATTCTCTCGTCACTCGTGAGGCTTGCGATGATCGCTCGACGACATTGTTTGCTCGTGCTTTTGCTCTCAGTCATCTCGCTGATGACGACGATGGGAGCAGCGGCTGATCTCTCTGTTCGAACGGACTTCCCCGGCGGAGCGGCCACTGTGCTCGGCATTGATCAGCAGCGGCGGCTGATTCGTTTTGAGGTGCCCGTTTCACCCGTCGGCGCGCATCGCAGTTGGTGGCACTTTCGAGTCGACGGACTCACGGTCGGCGAGACGCTCACTCTGGAGTTGCACTTCGGACGCACGCGCGTGAAGCGCGCGGTCTATTCCGCCGACGCGGAGAACTGGTACTTTACGTCACCAGCAAGCATTGATGAGACGGCGGGAACATCGACCTTCACGCAAAAGGTGAGCGGTCCGACGGCGTTCTTTGCATGGTACGTGCCCTACTTGCAGCAGCAGGCGACGAGCGTTGTTGAGCAAGCCGAGAAGACATGCCCGCATGCGCGAAAGTTTGAACTCTGTCGCAGCGAAGGCGGTCGTCCCGTTTGGGCCATTCGCTTCGCCGAACCCGGAGTCAGTGACGACGCGCGCTACGGAGTTTGGGTGCAAGCTCGGCAGCACGCATGGGAGATCGGCGGAAGTTGGACCGCTCACGGACTGATTCAGTGGCTCAGTTCAAACGATGAGACGGCCATTGCTCTGCGGCGGAAGGCGCAAGTCTTTGTCGTGCCGATCATGGATGTTGATAGCGCCGAGAAGGGCTCGGGCGGTAAGTGGCAGTTGCCTCACGATCACAACCGCGACTGGTCCGAGAAGCCATATTGGAACTCGGTGAAGGCGGCGATGACTCGCTGCCGCGAACTCGACGATCAAGGCCGATTGGATGTCTTCCTCGATCTGCACGACCCCACTTGGCAGGCGCCCTTCGAGTTCTGGTGCAACCCGTATCCGGTGATGCTCGGACAGCGGCGACGTAATACGGATTACTTCTTGATGTGTGCTCGCGGCGAGATCGTCGGGCCGCTCGTCTTCGATCCGGAAGTGTTCTCGCCTTATACGCTCGACACTCCGACGGCCGGCAATTGGTCGAGTCAGCGCACTCGATCGCACGTCGTCGGCGGAACCGTTGAGGTCGGCATCTATCCGCCGACGGGCTTCGATGCCGCGCCGCCGTTGCAGCATCTGATCGCCGGAGAAGAACTCGGTCGCACCTTCGAGCGCTACCTAAAACGCAACCCGCGCCGAGTGCGTGAGTAGCTTGGGATTCCATCCCGAGCCGGGGCGGCGCAACAACCATTTCCTCCAATCGCCCCGACGTCAGAAGCGACCACTCTTAAGGCGAGCGGCAGTTGAGAACCTACCGGCGAATTCATGTACGACGGACTTGTAGTCCGTCGCGCCATGTCTTCGACGGACTACAAGTCCGTCGTACCGGTATGAACTCATCTGCCGCTCGCCTGATGCAGCGAGTTCAATCTCGTCCTGCACTCCGCGAAACAGCACGACTGCCGATACGATCCCGCGCACTGACCGTCGGACCTGATGCCGCTGCCGGCTTCGAACAGCCGGTTGCGACTGGGCTACGTAGATCCTTGCTTCGTACTTTCAGCGCTCCGTGCGCATTTCTGTACGACGGACTTGTAGTCCGTCGCCTTCACCGAGCGACGGACTGCAAGTCCGTCGTACTTTTGCAGCCAGCTTTAGGCGAGTTGCTCCGCGACTCGTTGCCCCCGAAGAAGCTGCGGCGGCACAACTCAATCAGCAAGAGGCTCGCACGAATTCGACCGCGCACCTTCGCGTTTCCGTAGCCGAAATCGTCAGATTTCGGACGGTGGAAATGCCTGAAATCTCACGATTTCAGCTACAGGTTGCGCGTAGAGCTAACCGCTCGTGCCTCGGCCACTGCTCATACTGTCGCACGGCATGCTGTGCGCAACTCGGAGACCTCATTTGTGATCGTTGGATTGGGGACAGACATCGTCGAGATCGACCGCATCGATCAGATGATTAAGCGACATGGCGAAGCATTCCTGAAGCGGGTCTATACCGAAGCCGAGATCGCCTATTGCCAAAAGCGCAAGCAGAACGCGGAAGCGTTTGCCGGACGCTGGGCCGCGAAGGAAGCCGTGATGAAGGTGCTCGGCACGGGCATGATCAAAGGCATTGGCTTCATCGACATCGAGATCCTCAACGAGAAGAGCGGTCAGCCGCGCGTCGAACTCAGCGGCGGCGCGAAGGAGCGTGCTCGTGACCTCTCGATTGAGAAGGTTTTGATCTCGATCTCTCACTGCAAGTCGTATGCAACCGCAACGGCGATCGGCGTCGGGCTCTTTGTTGACTTCGACGACGTGCCGTTCTGACGAGCGGCAATGCGATCGGGGGATCGGACGTTGTCAGTAGCCTAAGTCGTGAGACTTCGGACGCAGTCACTGCGGCCTCGGAGGGGCGGGATTCGATAGCCCAGTCCGAGATTCGACTGACGGACACTCTGACAGGTCGAGATTTGACTTTCTGAGTCACGATTTTGTGGTCGCCTTTCGCTCCGCGAAAGTGCGTCTTGAAACGCTGAAATGGTCATTCGACTTCGTTCGCGCACATACGCCATTGAAGACGCTCTTTCGCGGAGCGAAAGGCGACCATAGGTCGGAGGCGGCGCCTCGCTGGAACCTTCATGCTGGCCTTTGAATCGCGCCCCGTTGGGGCTTGCCCGATCTGCTCGCTCATTGCCCCAGTCCTATCGGACTGGGCTCTCGAATCTCGCCCCTTTGGGGCTCTTTACCTGCCACTCCGATCTGTGTTCCCCACTCACACAGACTCGCAACGCCGAGCCGAGCAATGGAATGGGAAACACTCCGGCCTCAGTTGCGATCTTGCCCCGTCAATTGCTGCTCGACGCGATCCGCCTGCATCGCCACTTCAAAGACCGAGCGGCGGATCTCTTCCGGATCGACAGTCGAACGCGGGTAGGTGTCGGTGACCACAAACTGCAACTGCCCGTCAACTTCGCGCAGCGCCAAACTTCCGTGCGACATCTCTGAGTTGCGTCGTAGAGCTTGCTCATAGAAATGCGGCTCGGCGCGACAGCAAACCGAGTACAGCAACAGCAATCGCTCATCGACTTCGTGATCGCTCGGCTCGACGAAGACCACTTGCTGACGGTCGTTCGGCAAGCGGCGCACGACTCGATAACGCTCGCCATCGCGCGTCCAATTGACGGAGGGTTCGTGCCGAAAGGCTTCGATCAGCAGCGATTCGAGGTCTCGTTCTTGACCTAAGACCGCATGTAATAATTGCGACGCCACAATCGCGTCTTGCGGCCGATTACCGGGAGTCGCCGACGTCAGGGACGCGACGCACGAAGCAACTTCGAGCGACAACTCGGGGCAGAAATCGCGAATGTTCGGCAGCGGTAGCTCGTCGTTCTTCCGCAGCAAGCTCTGCAACGAGCCCGTGCTGCCATGCGGCAGGCGGCCCGCCAGCATCTGATAGAGGCAGACCCCGAGCGCGTAGACGTCGCTCGCGGGAGTCGCCGCATGCCCCTGAAACAGCTCGGGGGCCATGTAATTTGGAGTACCGCAAATGCCGTCAGCGAACGATTCGCCGTGCCGGTTAATCAGGCGTTTCGCGAGTCCGAAGTCGCCAATCTTCGCGATGCCGTGCTTATTGAGCAGCACGTTGTCGGGCTTCACATCGCGATGCACGATGCCGTCGCGATGAGCTGCGGCGAGTCCGTCCGCAATCATCAGCGCCAGTCGCAACGCACGATCGACCGGCAACGCACCTTCGTCGTGAATGAGCTGTTGCAACGAGCGGCCCGAGATGAACTCCATCTCTAAGAAATGCAGCCCCTCGATCTGACCGACCGCATGCACGGTGACGACATTGGGATGTACGAGCGCCGCAGCCGCTCGGCCTTCCAGCATGAAACGAGCAATGTAATCGTCGTCACACGTCCCGCGCTTCGGCGCAAGAATCTTGACTGCGCAATGTCGATGCAGGTCGCCGTGATTGGCGAGATAGACGCGGCCCATTGCTCCGGCACCGAGCAGCGACATGACGTCGTAGACATGCACGCGGCGACCGACGATCGGATCCTCAGCCCCTTGCTTGAACTTCGGAGCAATCGGAGCGGGGCTCGCATCAGACCCGAGCATCATCGTCTCACTATTGGCCGGATCGCTGATAATGAGGCCGCGTCCGCAAGTGGGGCACTTTTTGTCGCCCGTCGGCTCCGGGAACCATGCATTGCAGCCGACACAGAAATGGTTCCATGTCGACGCCAAATCAATCTGCGGTTCAAGCACGACAGCATCCTTCACGGGTGAGAATTGAGTGCGTTCGCATTCGGACGTTCGTCATCGCGCTTTGAGAATGGTGATGATTCAGCACGAGCATCCGATGAGTGCGTGCAACTCGCAGTCGCACCTATAGCGACGATTGAAGTCGTTGCAGAGCCTGCGAGTCTGCGCCTCTGACGATTAACCGCGCCCCCTCTGGAGAGCGCTTCGAGTGCGGGTCAGTACTCTCAATTCGAGGGCGACTTAGTCGTCAGAGCGGGCTGCTGCTGACGATAACGACGATCTCCGAAATAACGTCAAAGACCGCGTCCGGCGCGTTCCTCAGAGGGTCGCGGTTAAACGTCTCGATTCCGACTGTGTGCCGCATACTTCACGTCGAGCAATAAAGGCTACAGTCACGCCCGCGATGCCGGTTCCGGTTGTGCCTCTCGATGCGGCTCGGTGCGTTTTGATGTGCCGCGTCCTGCCTCTTTTTGAAAGCTGAGTTGATGCCGTTCTTCGACACTCACTGTCATTTGGATGAAGAGTCCTTCGTGCCCGATCTTGATGCCGCCGTGACTGCGGCGCGAGAGGCCGGGGTTGTCGGAATGGTGTCAATCGGCACCGATCTCGCGAGCAGCCGACGCACGATCGAAATCGCATTGAAGTACCCCGACGTGCATGCGGCTGTCGGCGTGCATCCGAATTACATCCAGTCCGCGAAGCCCGGCGATTGGGAAGAGATCGAAAAGCTCGCGGTGCATCCGCGCGTTGTCGCGATCGGCGAGACGGGGCTCGACCGCTATTGGAAGTACTCGGATCCGGCAGATCAGAGAGAGTGGTTCGCGCGGCATATGGATCTTGCACGGCGAGTCGGCAAGCCGTTCATCGTGCATTGCCGCGATGCCGACGACGAAGTCCGCGAGATGCTCCGAACCGCAGCGGCCGCAGGTGCGTTGAACGGAGTGATGCACTCCTTCTGTCAGTCGCAAGAGTCGGCAAATGAGTGCTTGCGATTGGGGCTCATGCTCTCGTTCACGGGCATGCTGACCTTCAAGAAGAACGACGAGTTGCGCACCGTCGCCGCGAGCCTGCCGCACGATCGCATCATGGTCGAGACCGACGCGCCGTATCTGGCGCCGACTCCGATGCGCGGCAAACGCAACGAACCGGCCTTCGTGAAATACACGAACGCGATGCTCGCTGAAGTTCATGGCATCTCGAACGACGAGATGGCTGACATCACGACCGCGAACGCACAACGCTTCTTCGGACTCGCTGCGACCGCGTGACATGACGCGGGGGTCAGCTTTCTGAGACGACGCAGCACGGCATGCAGTTTCTGTTACATCTAGTGAGACGGCGCGCGATCTGAATTGGGCGTGACCGGCACTCCGGCGCTGAATTTGAGTCGTCTCCGTCCGGCTCGCCCGGACGGGACGCACGACTGGTCGGCTACTTGACTGCAAAAAAAGGCTCTTTCGCTCTCCGTCCGAATTGAGGGCACCTCGCACTACTAGCTCTCAATTTCTTGTCGGCTTGCCCGCATTCTTCTTATCCGTGGGACCACGATGTCATCCCTGCGTGATGTGAGATTGGCGATTGTCCTCGCGAATCGCCTTCGAGGTGCATCGGCGGTTTGCGGTGCGATCCGAGGCAACCGTAGGTCGACCAATTCTTCCCACTGATGAAAAACCAAAACGCAAACACTGGATACGAACTCACAACGTTTGCCGCCCAGCTGCGCTCGTTTGACGGAATGAAAGCACCGCTTGATCGCCGCGTGACGGCGGCAGCTTCATGAAATGACGATTCAAGTGCCGCTGAGTCGGAGGGCTTCGTCAAGCCGAAGCACTCCAGGATCGCCGATCTGACAAGACGCCTGCCTCTACTTCTGCTTCTGAGCAACGAGCGGCAGCTCGGGGCTTTGCATGTCCGGCGTGCGTTTCAGCAGTTCGCTCAGTTGAAAGGCGTGATAGGGCTGCTCGGCGGCCGGCTTCTTATCCATGCTCGCATTGGCGACCCAAAACTTCGTCGACTTCGGCTCGAACAAAACGTTGTGTAAGTTTGATTTCATAGCAACGGGGCGCTCCATCAACTTGAGCGCCTCTTCCGGAGCGAACTTGCCGTGCCCTGCTTGAGCCCGCTTGACCAATTCCTTGTACCGGTCGCCCGCCGAGAGCAGCACGCAGTCCTTCACTCCGGTCGGCAGTAACGGATGAGATTCGCCCGGCTGCACGGTCATGAAGAGATCCCATGACGCTTCCATTCCGACCGCGCGGTTCGTCTTCGCATCGGCAACGACATAGAAGTATTGGCACGTGCGTTTGTTGTCTCGAAAGACGGCGATCGCAGCATCGAGATCCTTCCCGGTTTCGAGTGCTTCGCGAACGAGCAGCGCCATCGGCACTCCCTGCCAGTTGCCGAGTCCGCCGCCGCCCATCTCGCCAATCGAAACATGCTCGGCATTCATCCCCGTGACCGAACCAATGAAGCCCGCATAGCTCACGTTGACGAACGGAATGCGGCCTTCGGGTTCGGAGACAATGATCACCGCATGCTCCTGCAAGCCCCAGTCGACCGCGTAATCGAGCACGCGACCATGAAGCAGCGTGCCGTCTTGAGTGGCTGAGTTCATCAACGCGAAGCCACTGCAATGAAACATCTCGGGGATGAAGTTCGCGCTGCGAGCGTCCTTCTCGGGCAACCCCGAAGCCGCAGCCAGTCCGACGATCTCGTCGAAGTAACGCTGAGGCACGAAGGGCTTTTGAATCTCGACGATGCCATCAATGGCCGCGCGCGGTTTGACTTTGATCGGCCCGAACTCGAAGAGCGATTGATTGCCCTTCACCTCAAGCAGCGTGTGCATGTTTTTGGCGACGCTCTCCTTGAGCAGCGCGCCGTGCTGATAACCCATTTCATAGGGCGTGCCTTTGAGATGCAGCACCGGATAGCCATTGATCTCCTCAAGCCATCCTTTGCCGCACCGCGCGATCGTCTGCGCGTGAGCAACCGAGAGCGACAACCAAAAGCAGCACACAGCGAGCAAGCAGCGCAGCGAGTTCATGAGCAGTCCTCTCGGGGCAAAGGGGAGCGTCGTTTTTGAGAAGCGGCATCGAGCGTGCGCGTCGGATGGCCGCCCCCGGCCGTCTGCATTTCTTCAAGCGACAGATGACCGACGCCCGCCATCCTACGCGCGACGAACCGAACCTGCCTCAGCTCACTTTCAGCTTGCCGCACGGATAGCGCTTCGTGATCAGCTCGCCCTTCGGTCGCAGCGATCGCAGATGCGGCAAGTCCATCACTTGAAACGGCGAGACGAGCGGCGACCAGTGCTCACCGCGCTGCTCGATGTGTTTGTCCTGCAATGCTCCGCCGTCCTTCGACGCATAACGCAGGTAATCAATGCGCGTCGGGTCGATCCCCATGATCCGCGCACACGTTGCGTCGACTGCGGTCAGATCTTGCCCCACAACGATCAGCCCCATTGGCTTCGCTGTGCCGAGAATCGGTCCGTCGCCCTCCATGCAAACAATGCCGTCGACGATCGCGAGCTTGCGCGTCAGCGTCGCATGAATGTCCGCAACGGTCTCCGGGATGCCCGCATGATGCAGCACGTTCTTCGGCCATCCGTAACGGCAGCCGGGCAGAATGCCGTAGAGGTTCTTCATCGAGCACGTCACTCCGACCCAGTGATGCGTCTTCATCTTCGGCAACGAGACGACTAAGTCCGCGCTCACGACCGATCCCGAGAACCAAATGCCGGGTAATTTTGAATGCATCCCCACGTTCGGCATGAACTTCGACTCTTCATAGTTGAGGTCCGCGAACTCGACGCGATGCTCGTCAATGACGTCGATCAAACCGGACTCGACGAGCGCCATCTCGGTATCGCGCACATGACCGGGAGCTTCCCCGACAACAACCTCTGCCCCGAGCTTCAGAAAGACTTCGATCGCTGCATGCAGGACAGCCGGATGCGTCGTCATCTGCGGCCGATCCTTGCGCGGTTCGACCATATTCGGCTTCAGCAGCACGCGCCGCCCGCGCAGCCATTCGACATCAAGACCCGTCGCGAGCAGACCGTCGCGAATCGTTGTTGTCAGATCTCCGTCATAGCGCTGACCGCGCGCAATGAAGACCGGCGACTTGCCGCGTAATTGATCTGACACCACTTGATAGCCGAGCAACCCGCCCGCAGCCGCGACCGAGCCAATCAGCATGTCACGCCGACTGAGCCCATCTCCGGCTTTCGTCGGCGCAGCACTCGGCTCCGCAACATCAGTCGCACCATTGGTTGAGCACGGACGAGACTCACTCATGCAGCACCTCGACGATTCACAATCTTGAGTAACGGTCCTTCTGCTTCGAGCGCGGCGAGTGCGAGCAGCGAGACTCGCGGCAGCCATGCTCCGCGTCCGACAGCGCGCGACGCAGCAGTACCGAGCCAACTTCGCGCGTCAGTCGGCAACTGCTGATGAGCAGCCAATCCCATTGCCGCATAAGCCAATGAAGCCGCCGTCGTCTGAGCGTTGATTGAACCGCGTAAGAACTTCAGCCCGGCGGCCAACTTTCCCTGACTGCGATCCGGCACGCCGGCCAACGTGAGCAGCGCGAGTCCCGTCGGTTGCACGTGCGGCAAGAGTTCGTGACCGAGCACGATCGTGTTGCCGTAGTTTGCTCCGCCCGAAGGCAGCAGTCGGTCTTGCAGAATCTTGATCCCGACTTCGATACGCGGTTCGTTCCCGCGTCCGACCGCGCGAAACGCGAGTACCGTCCATGCGGTCGGTTCGAGCCATGAGTGCGTGTCGCCGATCCATGGCCAACCAACAAGCTCGCCGTCATGCGCCATCTGCCCGTGCAAGTTCTGCGGCTTGCCTGCTGACGAAAGTAACCACTTCAACCCGCGTTCGATCGGCGTTTGATAAGTCGCCGTTGCAGTCGCTTGCTGAGCGGTCTGCCAAGCAACGATCGCCATCGCCGTGCCCCAACCAGGAGCATCGGACTCGCTCGTCGAGCAGACTCGTCCGCCATCGCGTTGAGCGCTGACGAGCCATTCAAGCGGTCCTTTTGCCGCAGCCTCGCGTCCGTGCCCGAGCAGCGCCAGTGCCGCAAACGCAGCCGGTTCAACTGCCGGAGCCTGCGCCGGTCGATAGCCCCAATGCTCACGATCAGGCAGTCGGTCGAGCGTTTCAGTCAGCCAATTATCGCTCATGCCTCGATCCGTCTGAGTCAGCATCAGGGAAGACGTTTGCGACAGAGCCGTAGCCGAAATCGTCAGATTTCGGGGCCTTAGTGATGGCATCCGAACTCTGAGGAGGCTGTCGAGAAAGTGTGGCACGACGCTCCGCGTCGTGAGTCCCGAGGAAGAACACAGTCGAGTTACGAGGATTCTCGACGCGGAGCGTCGAGCCACAATGTCTTTCGAGAACCTCTGACGAGTTCGCCTTCGTTGCTCAAGCAGCACTCTGCCGAATAGCCCGACAATGCCGATTGCGCAGCATCGCCCTTCGTTATCGGATCTCGGCATCGCATCGCGTGAGAGAAGTCTGCTTTTTGCTGCTCTCGAACGGTGCTGCTGCAGGACGAGTTAAGCGGAACGCAGCAAGGAGCACGGACTGGAAGTCCATGCTACTTAAGAGCGCCGTTGACGGCGCGGGCGCTTCGACTTCGCGACGACCGGGATCACTGAGGCGATCAGCGCGACCATGCTCAAGCTCGTTGTGCTCGTCGCTGTCGACTGACGGTCGAGCAAGTCACTCGGAACCGGCGAGAGGCCGATCGTTGCTGCGGCCGAGTCCTGCCAAATGTCGTCGAGGATTTCGTCTCGCGGCGAGCGCTCGCGCTGAGTCATCGGCTTGCCGTCCCGCGGTTGCTCCTCAGTCGGGGTCGGCTCGAATCGCGGGATCTGCGGCTGAAAGAGATCGACATCCCATGCTGCTGAGTCCGACTCGGCTGCTGAGTCTTCAAGCTCATCGCTCGCTTGCTGACGACGGAAGTTCTCGACGGCTTCTTCCAGTCCGATCACAAACTTCGCGAGCGGCGAGTCGTCGCCGAACGAGTGGCGGCGAGAGTGAGAGGGATCTCGTTTCTGACCTTCCGCAGACTCGTCGCCTTGCTGCGTGCCAAAGTCGAGCACAGCGACCGTTGAGTACGAGTCCCCATCAACCGCAACGAGCGCCGCGCTGCTGCTCGCCGAGAACGCCAAATCCACTTGAGACGTGAACGCCGCGAGCGACAGACCGATACCAACATCGAGCGGCCCCCCGCCCAAAAGAGGCGCGAGATTGAACGAGAAGGGGCGCAGGTCAGTGGCGATGATCGACGTCATCGTCGACAGCGAGACGAGCGGCGCGACCGACGTCACGGTCGAGAACACCGTCACCGAGTCTGATCCCTGACTCGTCACCAACACCTGAAATCCGCCTGCAGCCGTCGGCAAGATCGCCAATGAACTCGGTGCGAGCAGACCATTGGATTGCGTCTGTAATTCAGATTCCACAACGAAGCGGCCCCCGTCCGACTTCAGCAGCCGCACGTTGCCGCCCGCTGTCGCGACAACCAGTCGATCGGTCGCCAATGCGCGTGCCGTCACGACTGAGTCGGCGTCATACGCGACCCGCACTCCGGCTCCCGCATTGTCGAGATCGAAGCGCACAACTTCGCCGCTCGTCAGCACCGCAAAGCCGACACTCGTTCCCGGCGCGAATGTCGGCGGTCGATCGAGTGTGCTTTCAAACTCAAACAACACTTGCGGTCGGCGATCGTCGAAGAACCCCTGCCCCACTCCATTCAGAGCAGTGACGGTGCCGCTGCTGCCGTTTGTCACCGCTATGTCATCGACGTTGTCGCCGTTGAGATCTCGGACAGTCACCGCCAACGGGCCCGCGCCGCCACTCCTCAAACGAGGCCCCGACCGCGCACTCCATACTCCGTCAGCGCTGTAGATGCCGAACAACACCGAGACATCGTTGCTGCCCGGATTCGCGACGAGCATGTCCGGCACGGAGTCCGCATTGATGTCTTGCACGGTGACGCTCGTCGGAGCCGTGCCGACAAAGAACGTCTGCGGATTCGGATCGAAGACAGGCACGCCATTCGTAATGGCAACAGTGTGATAAACGATGACCGCGTTCCCGCCGGTGCTGACGACAACCGCATCGGGCAAGTTCGAAGTGCGCGACAATCGCGTCCATTGCACATCGCCCGGAGCGAGTTGCGAATCGAGTCCGCCTCCGAGTTCCTGCACCGCATTAAAGTCATCCTCGTCTGAGGTTCGCGTTTGAACGGTCACGCGATTGTCCTCTTGATTGCCGACGAGCACGCCCGCTTGACCGGGACCGAGCAAGTCCGGAACGACCGACAAAGACACTCGGTTGCCGCGAATCTGAAACGTGCCGTCGCCTTTGCCTTCCAAATGCAGCACGTCGCCGAAGCCATTGCCGACCAGCAAATCGAGCATGCCCGCCGTCGTTCCCGAGACGACCGACAGTCCCTTTGTTTGATCGCCGACAGCAATGCGGAACGAGTTCTCGAACGTGCCATCACCGTTCCCAGCAAAGATCCATAACTGGCCCGAGTCCTCCATCAAGACCGCGACATCGAGCTTGCCGTCCCGATCAAAGTCGCCGGCAACGACCGGTCCGGGACGATCGTTGATGTCAAAGCCGAAGCTCGTTGATGTCGTCAGTGCCGATGTCGGGTTCTCGAAACCGCCGCGACCGTTGCCGACCAAAACGCTGAAGGCATGCGCCCCGCGATTCACGACGACAACATCAGTCAGCCCATCACTCGTGAAGTCGCCCGTCGCAAGACTCACTGATTCAGCGATCGAGTTAATGAGTACTTCATCGAGCACTGTTTCCGTTGCCGTCGACTGCGTTGAAGCACGGAACCTCAAGACGTCATCAAAGGCAAACGCAGCATCATTGAGCGCGACACTGACATCGCCCGATCCTTGATTACTGGCAAGCACATCGAGCCGACCGTCGCGATTGACATCGCTCACGGCGAGTCCTGATGGAGCATTTCCTACAGGCACCAAAACGGGGGGCGCGAATGCACCGCCGATGAGTTGACGAGCGATCGAAAGACTGCGTCCGAGTCCATTCGCCGTGATGAGCTCGTCCCGGCCATCACCGTTGAGATCCGACGCCAGAATGCGGCTAGCAGCAGCGCTCGTTGTGAATGCTGTTCGCCGCGTGACGTTGTCGACGAGATCGATGTCGTACAAAGAGACGGCAAAGACGAAGTCGCTCGCCGATGTATTCACGAACGGAGCGGGCTCATCGTCGGACTCACTTCGCTGTGCGAGCAGCGCTGCCGAGAGCACCGGATCAAACCGAGTATCGACCGCTGCAACGGTCACTTCATTGCCGACGCGCGCGATCGTGAAGTCGCGGGCAGCTCGACCGGGATTAAGCACGATCGGCGGCGCAAAGGAGCTCGTCACATCCGTCGTAACGGCATCGCTCAGCCCGGCGCGAAACTGAAGTCGGCCGGCGCCATCGAGGATGACGCGATCGAGCACTCCGTCTCCATTGAGATCAACCAGTCGCGGCGTCGTGAGTTGCCCGACATCAGTTGCTGCCGATGCCGTTTCGAAGTTCCTCTGACCGACGTTCTGCAGCACGCCGATTTCGTCGTTCAAATTATTGACCGTCACGAGATCGACGCGCCCGTCTTGATTGATGTCCGCGATGACGGTCTGCGCCGATTGAGAACTGCGAGGCAGCGGCTCGGATGTCAAAAATGTTCCATCACCCTCGCCGAAGATGAGCGTCACTGATTCGCTCGTGAGATCAGACGCAATCAAGTCGAGCGTGCCATCAGCATCGAGATCCGCCGTCTCAAGCGAGGCATAGACGCTTCCTGAATTCGCAATCGGCTGCGGCGACGAGAAGCCGCGCGCCGGCTGACCGAACAAGACATCAATCGCGCGATCAACCGCTCCGGCCGTTGCGAAGTCCATCAATCCGTCGGCGTTGAAGTCGCCCGCAGTCAAAGCAATCGGCTGCTTCCCGACAGCGTGCGTTTGAGGCGTTCCGAAAGCCCCCGAGCCGTCTCCGTAAAGCAACGTGATCGAGTTGCTCGCGACATTGCTGACCGCGACATCGAGAGCACCGTCGCCATCAATGTCCGTCACAACTAAGCCATAGGGCCGCTGACCGACATTCACAGTCCGCGCTGTTGAGAACGTTCCGTCGCGTCGACCAGTCAGCACGCTCACGGAGCCATCGTTGTAGTTCGCGACGATCAAGTCCGAGATGCCGTCACCGTCGATGTCCGCCGTCTTGATCGCGCGCGGGCTTTGACCGACAGCGAGCGACTCTGCGTCATTGAAGGTGCCGTCGCCATTGCCGAAGGACACCGAAACGGAATGGCTTTCCGAATTCACTGTCGCGAGATCAACGCGTCCGTCGAAGTTGAAGTCGCCCGTCACCAGTCCCGTCGGTTCAAGACCGACAGTCAGCTCACCGACTATCTCAAAGCTTCCCGAGCCGGTGCCGAGCGAGATGCTGACGGTCCCGCGCTGCAAGTTGGTCGTCAGCGCATCGAGCTTGCCGTCGTCATTCACATCGACCGTCACGACCGTATGCCGTTGCTTGCCGACCGGCTCCAGTATCGCCGTTGAGAACGTCCCGTCTCCGCGACCAAACAGCGTCGACGTGCGGTCCGATTTGTAGTCAATGACGAAGAGGTCTTGATGACCGTCGGCATTGAGATCGAGCACCGCGATGCCTCCGGCATCAACATCAATGACCTGCGTGACCGGATCATTGAATGTCCCGTCGCCGCGTCCTGTAACAATTGCTCCAGAAGGCAACCGAGAGCTCGCCGTAAAGAAGTCGACAAACCCGTCCTCGTTGAAGTCGCCCATTGCGATTTCGTTGGGCACATCTCCCGCAGCGTACTGGCGTCGTCGTTCAAAGTTTCCGAGACCATCGTTGATCAGCACCGCGATCCTGTCGTCAGTGTTCGCCGTCACGACATCGACATCGCCGTCCCCATCAACATCGACGAGCAGCACGATGTTCGGCAGCAAGCCGACTTCAATCTGCAAGGACGACTGAAAGGTGCCGTCGCCATTCCCCGTCAGCACGCTGACAGAGTCTTCCCGGAAGTTCGCGAGGACCGCATCAACGTGCCCGTCGCCATTCAAGTCACTCGCTGCGACGGATGTATTTCCTGTTCCAGACGGAAACGACTGCGACTCTGTCAGTCTTCCTTGTCCGTCTGCCAGCACGACTTCAAGCGAGTTCTCATTCGACGCCGTTAAGACATCGACAAACCCGTCGCCATTCACGTCCGCAGCAGTCACCTGATACGAGGAGGCCACAATTTCAAACCGGCTAACGGACTCGAACGTTCCGTCGCCGCGTCCGAAATGCACGCCGACTTCGGGACTGACGTAGCTCGACGCGATGATGTCTAAGAAGCCGTCACCATTGATGTCGCCGAGCGTTGCCGTATTGGGCTTCGCGACAGTCGGGTAACTCTGCCGTCGCTGAAAGGTTCCGTCCGCATTCCGCAGAAGCACGCTGACGGAGTCCGTTCCCTTATTCGAGATCATCAAATCCGGCCGCCCGTCGCCATTAAGGTCACCGGGTTGAATCGAGTACTGCCGCAGATTCGGAGTCGTTGCCGTTCGCTCAAAGAACGTGCCGTCACCGCGTCCCAGCAAGATGCTCGCGGTGTTGTCAGCGAAATCCGCCGTCACCAAATCGAGCTTGCCGTCGCGATCGAAGTCCCCGACCGCAATCGAGCCGGCTCCATTGCCTGCTGCGAAACTCCGCAGCGGAGCAAAGCTCGCATCACCTTTGCCGAGCAAGACGCCGGCGGAGTTGTCGTTGAAGCTCGCGGTTGCGATGTCAGCAAAGCCGTCACCATTCAGATCAGCAATCGCAACGTCATAGACGCCGGCGCCGGCATCGAAAAATCTCGGCTCAGCGAACTGAGCATTCCCCTTTCCCTTCAAGATCGCGACTCGACTGCTCGAGTAGTTGACGGCGACGACGTCCAGAATTCCGTCGCCATCAATGTTCGCGACCTTCGCCAGATAGGGCGAAGTCCCCGCAGCGAACGTCAGCGAGTCAGAAAAGTTACCGGCACCGTCTCCGCGAAAGACGCTGATCGTTCCGTCGGAGTAATTCGGAGTCAGCAGATCGAGGAACCCGTCACCATCAAGGTCCGCGACACAAACGCGGCCGGGCCCTCGTCCCGTCGTCAGATCGAGGTGATGTTGCAGGCTGCCATCGCCCGTCCCGAGCGAGATCGAAGCGTTGTTCCCGGCATAGTTCGAGACGGCGACGTCGAGAAATCCGTCGCCATTGAAGTCACCTGAAGCGATGCCGCCCGGACGACGCCCCGCCGGGAACAGTGTGCCTGTCTGAAAAGTTCCATCTCCATTTCCGAGCTTCACAAACACGCTGTCTTTCGCGCGCACGGGAAGCAGGATGTCGAGCTTTTGGTCGCCGTTGATGTCGGCCAATTCAAGGGCGACAGCGCCGTTAGCCGAGATCGTCATCGGCTTCTGAAAAGTGCCATCACCATTGCCGAGCGAAGTGGTGACGGTCTCGCCTTGAAAGTCCGCAGTCACGACATCATCGAAGCCGTCGCCGTTGATATCCGCCGTCACGACTGCTCGGGGTAATCGACCGACGGGAAGAACGCTGTTCGGCGGCAATGACGGAACGAACTTCGTCGAGAGTTCGTAGTCCCCCAGTCCTAACTGCGAAGACACGCTCAGCTCATAAGTGCCCGGACTCAGAAACTGATGCAGCACTCCGCTATCGGTCTGAATGAGCAACGCTCCGCCACTGGAGAGCGACAGACGCGGAATCAGATTTCCGTTCGTCGAGCGAATTTGCGCATCGAAGTTTCCCCCGCCCATCTCGGGAGTGATCGTGAAGGCAAAACGATCGGGCTCACTCGTCGCGACAATCGCATCGCGCGTCAGTTGCGGAGTCGAAACATCCAACACCGAAGCGCTAAGCAGCCCGCGCTCTTCGAGCCGCTCCGAGCTACGTCGCAGGCTTTGCAGCCTCCGCTTCGCTCCGTCGCTGCCAGTCGATGTTGAACGTCGAATCGTCACGAAGAACTTCCTCATTGGTCGTAGCCGAATTCGTCAGAATTCGGACTCCATTGCACGAGCGTCTGAAGTCTGACGACTTCAGCTACATCGCGGTCGAAACGTCGGTTCGCACAACTCCACGTCGCACGCCTCACTTCTTCCGCAAGACATCGCTCTCAATCTTCATGAAGCCGCTGTCATTGCGAATCGCCGCCAGCGCGGCGTCGTTGCGAACTTGATGAGTCCAAAAGATCTGCCGCTGATTCTCCGGCAAGAGCGCGAGCGCTTCTGAGATCAATTCAAGCACTCGCTGCCGTTCGTTCGGTCGCCCGACCAGCGCGTGAATGCGAGCAACGTTGTAGACCAGTCGCGGAGAACGCGGACCGAGTGCGAGTGCTTGCTCGGCATCTGCCAGTGCTTGAGGTGACTTCTTCGAGAGAGCACGCACGAAGCCGCGCCCCGTGAACGCGTCGGCGTTCTGCGGATTGAGTTCGATCGCCACTTCAAAGTCGCGCTCGGCCAATTTGAGAGCGTCGCACATGACGTGCATCCATCCGCGAAAGGCTTGCACTTCAGACGTCGGCTTCAGCTCAAGCGCCTTCGTGAAGTCCTCAATCGCACCGGGATACTTGCCCAATTCCGACATCGCTAAGCCGCGACCGCGATAGACCGACTCCAATGGCTTGCCGAACTCCAAATAGGCATCGAACGCCGCAACAACGTCTTCGAACTGACGAAGATGAAAGAGCGACTCGGCCTTCAATCGCAGCGCCAATGAATGCTCTTTGCGAAGCGTCAACGCGGCATCGAGCCCTTCCAGTGCTGCCGCATACTTCCCGTCTCTCATCAGCAGACGTGCTCGCTCGACGTAGTCATCGACCCGCAATGCACTGTCACCGTCGTCGTGCTTGAGAGCGTTGTCGAAGTCGGCGAGTGCTTCCTTCAGTTCGTTCCGTTCGAGATGCAACCGTGCTCGCAAGCGATAGAGATGACTGTGCGACGAGTCGTGCTTGATCGCGATATCGAGTTGCTCCAGTGCTCGATCGAACTGCATCAAGCGGCGGTAAGCCTGCGCCAGATTCACATAGGCTTGATACTCCGTCGGCTTCAGCTTCACGGCTTCCTTCAAGTCCGTGATGGCGTCCTCATGACGCTCTTGCTTGATGCGCAGCACGCCGCGATTCACGAGCAAGACGTAGTGCGAGTTCTGATCAAGCGGCAGCGTGAGCGCCTTCTCGAAATCCGATTCGGCAGCGTCCCATGCTTTGAGTTCTCCATTGGCATAACCGCGCAACAGATAGATCCATACGAACTCGCGCCCCTGCGACAAGCACGCTGTCAGCATCGTGCGCGCCTCGGCATGCCGATTCAGTCGCAGCAGACAGAGGCCGCTGAGATACCCCGCCCAGAAGTCATCGGGCTGCCGTTGCAACACATGCTCAAACTCACGCACCGCGTCTTCGAAGTTCGCGCGCCGATAGAACTCGTCCGCGATCATGAAGTGATCAGCAACGTCGATCACCGCAGCTTTCTGAGCCTCAGCATTCGCTTGAACCGCCGCTTGCTCGTCACCGAGCCGTTCGAGATAGCGTGCTCGTCGCAGGTGATAGGCCCGCGACGCCGTCCCGAACCGCAGCGCATCATCTAAGACCGCTAACGCCTTCTTGAGTTGCTGCTCGCGTTCGTCTGCCTGCATGCCGCCCGCAAGCGACTCAGCTTCTGCGAGGATCAGCAGCAAGCGGAAACAGTCAGCGACCACTCGTCGATGCTGAGTGCGATCAAGATGAGGATCGAGCAGCAAGCGTTCGTCGTCTGATTCATTCTCCTGCTTGCGACCAGTCCCCGGCTTGATGTCATAGACCGCAAGCGCCTTGAGCACGGCTTCGCGCGTCGCCCGCAAGTTCTCGGCGACGTCCATTCCCGTATAGAGACTGCCTAAGAACTGCGCTTCATCGCGCAGCATTCCAAATTCCTCAAACCGAGCTTGCGACCCGCGCCGTTCCGCAACGGCATGTAGCTTCTCTTCCACTGTCGCCAGTTGTTTTTCGACAGGTCCAATCAACGAATGCAGCTTCGCATCGCTGCGTAACGCGGTCAGTGCTTTTGAGAGTTCGAGTCGCGCCGTCGTCCAATCTGATGCAGCCTCTGCTACACGAGCATGCTCAAGCAACTTCTGCGCGGCATTCTCGATCTCGGCGACGCGCTCACGCTCGACCGCTTGATCCATTCGCATGCGACTGGCCCGCTCTTCAGCGAGCGCTGCATCGAGTCGCTCGCGCAACGCGACGTTGTGCCAAACAACGACCGAGATCATTCCGACCGTCGCGATCGTGCTAACCCCAATCAGCGCCACTGCCATTGGCCGGCGCTTCGCCCATTTGATGGCTCGCTCGGTCGTCGAAATGGGACGAGCAAGAATCGGCTCGTGATCCAAATAGCGTCGCAGATCGTCGGCTAACGCGATCGCAGACTCGTAGCGCCGCGCAGGATCTTTCTCTAAGCACTTCAAGCAGATCGTTTCGAGATCGAGTGCGAGGCGCGGCTCGATCTGTCGGGGCGGCACCGGATCCTGTGAGACCACCAATTTGATGATCTCCATCATGTTGCTGCCCTTAAACGGAGGCCGCCCGGTCAGCATCTCATAGAGCATCGCGCCGAGCGAATAGATGTCGGACGCAGGACCGATCTGCCGCACTCGTCCTTCCGCTTGCTCGGGCGACATGTAATTTGGAGTACCGATAATCGCACCGGTCGCAGTGAGATTCGACGACTCATCATCAACGCGTTTCGCGAGTCCGAAGTCGGTGATCTTCGGCTCGCAGTTGCGCGACCAATGATCTTCCGAGCCACTGATACTGGAACGCGATCCGCTCCGACTGACGCTCGCCTTCGCCGCGACAACCGCCAGTAAGACGTTCGCCGGCTTGAGATCGCGATGCACGATCCCGTGCTCATGAGCGAACGACATCGCTCGCGCCAGTTGCTCGATGATGCGTGCCGCTCCATTGGGAGTCGGCGGCGACTCTTTCAACCGCCGATCAAGACTGCCGCCTTCAATCAACTCCAATGAGAAGTACGGGCAGCCGTCATGCTCGCCAATCTCATAGACCTGCACGAAGTTCGGATGATGCAACTGCGCGATCGCTGCTGCTTCAGCTTTGAAGCGCGCGATTCCCGCTTCGCTCGCATGCGTGCCCGACAGAATCATCTTCAGCGCGACGAGCCGCTGTAATTTTTGATGCATCGCCCGATAGACGACGCCCATTCCGCCGCGTCCGAGTTCGCCCAAAATCTCATAACCGGGCACATTGACGCGTTCACCGACTCGCGCGCTCCGAGGCTCAAACGGCAGCGTCGGATTGCCGATTGAGAGATCACGATTTGCCGCAACCGAGTGCTGACCCGCATTGGGAGTCGTGAGATCGCCGGGCCGAACAGACTTCACATACGGCAACGTCGGCGAACCGGACGGCTCATCGTCAACGGGGAGCGTTGTAATAACCGTTTCAGCCCCGCTGTCCTCGTTCGGTTCATGCTGCGGCGCGGGCACGGGGTCGCCGACCGTTGCTGGCCCACTGAGAAAGCCTGCGGCCGTAACGCTCAAGGAGCGATCGTCAGTCGACGAAGGCGCGAGACTGTCGTCGCGCTGCGTCGAATTGAACCGATCTTGCCCCGACATCGAAGTTCCTCTTGGCCCGATCCGGTTGCAACGCCTCTACCAGTCACGGTGACTTTTCCTCGTGAGCCGACATCCGTCAAAGAGTTGACCGCGCCATTCTTCAACTTCCTTCGGAAAAACCGCTGCACCCTCTCGACGCGCATCCGACCGAATTGGCAACACAGATCGCACCGAGCGCGACAGCAACAATCGCGCAGTCCGACGCAAAGCTCCGCGCCCTCTGCGGAGCCGCGCGTTGCCCTCTTTCGACCGTGCTTCGAACTTCAACAACGAAGACTCTTATCCGTGTGAGACAAATCCGTGTGAGCAAGGGCGGGCAAGCACCTCTCTCCTTTATGGCGCATCCATTCTCACACAGATGTCTCGCACACGGATAAACGACCTCAGGAAGCCGCAGAGTGAGTTGGTGGTAACCGGCACTCCGGCGCTGACTTCGAGTCGTCTCCGTCCGGCCTGCCCGCCGGAGACCGCGCCAGACTGCCGATCACATCCGATTGAGTTGTCCCTTGCTGCAATCTGCGTAGGCATGCAAGTTCGGCACGCCAGTCCGCACGCACGAAAACCGCATCGAGCAACGCCGCTACAGAATCGGTGAGGCAACGACTCATTCCGCGCGACCGCAACATCTAATCGGACCCGGTCTGTGCCGAGACATCACCGACAAACATCAGCAAGAATGCCGAGCCTCATTTCCCCTCACACACCGCTTTACTTTTCGAAAATGGAGTCATGCCAATGTCAGCTTCAGAGTTCTCAGGACGAGTCGCAGTAGTCACCGGCGGAGCGAGCGGCATCGGCCGCGCAACGGCGCGGTTGCTCGCGAAGTGCGGAGCAAAGGTCGTCGTCGGTGACTATCGCTTGTCTTCCGAGAACGACGCTGAGTTTGCATCGCTCGGCATCGCTCAACGGCAAATCGACGTTCGCAACGAAAGCGAACTGCAAGCTCTCATCGCCTTTGCCGAGACCCTCACGGGCAGAGTCGACATCCTCGTGAACAACGCTGGCATCGGAATGGTGAAGCAGATTGGCGACGTCACCGAAGCCGACTGGGATGCCTGCATCGACACCAATCTCAAAGCCGCCTTCTTCGGCTGCAAATACGCGATCGCCTCCATGCAACGAGACGGACGCGGCGGGGTAATAGTCAATACAGCCAGCAACGCGGGGCTTTTGCCGAGAGCGCACGATCCCGTCTACTCGATCAGCAAACTGGCGCTCGTCGGACTGACAAAGTCCTTAGCACTGTGCCATTCGAAAGACCGCATTCGCATCAACGCCGTCTGTCCCGGCCCGGTCGGAGATACCGGCATGATGAATGCCGATCTCGACAAAGCCGCCGATCGCGCTGCGACCATTCAGCAATTCATCGCAGCCAGTCCACTCGCCCGCGCTCAAGGCCGCATGATCTCGCCCGAGGAAGTCGCGGAGTCGATCCGCTATCTCGTCAGCGACGCCGCCTGCATGGTGACCGGCACAATGATCGCAATCGACGGCGGCAAATCGCTCGGCGTCCCTCCGAGGTAACAATCCTTACTCAGTCCGAACCGACGCCGTCTGCGGTGCAATTCGCCCGTAGGACGGCCGCCCCCGGCCGTCTCTTTCTTTTCGTAGCATGGACTTCCAGTCCGTGGGTCTTCGCGAGCATCCGCATTCCCTCAAAGCCTGCGCTGCAACAAAGGCCACAAACCCCCGCGCACTCGCCGCACTACCGGCACTGAGCCTTCCAGCGCAACCAATGATCCGCGAGCACAATGGCAACCATTGCCTCGGCCATCGGAATAAAGCGCGGCAACAAGCACGGGTCATGACGCCCCTTTGTGCGAATCGTCGTCGGCTCGCCGGTCGTTGTGACGGTCTTCTGCTCCGTCGGCAGACTGCTTGTCGGTTTGACCGCTGCACGGAGCACAATCGGCTGCCCCGATGTAATCCCGCCGAGCATCCCGCCATGACGGTTGCTCTCCGTGCCGACACCGACTTTGCCGAGCCCATCTGGGCGCGGAGCGACCGGAGTGAAGAGGTCGTTGTTCTGACTGCCTCGCAGCGTCGCGCAACCGAAGCCCGCTCCGTATTCAACGCCGAGCACGGCAGGCAGGCTAAAGAGCGCTTTCGCAAGGTCCGCCTTAATCTTGTCGAAGACCGGTTCGCCGAGTCCTGCAGGCACTCCCGTCGCGACAATCTCGGCAACTCCGCCGATCGAGTCACCGGCCAATCGCATCTCATCAATCAGCGCGACCATTTTCTCGGCCGTCGCCGGATCGGGGCAGCGAACAATGTTCGGTTCGCCGTTCGGGAGTCGTTCAATCTGCTCGAGGGTCACGCTCGCCGGATCAATCGCCGGCAGTCGCACGTCGCCGACCTGAGTCACATAGGCCAGCACCCGACCCGAGAACGCTTCCGCAATCACCTTCTTCGCGATCACGCCCGCCGCAACGCGCGCTGTCGTCTCCCGAGCACTCGACCGCCCGCCGCCTCGGTAGTCGCGAAATCCATACTTCGCATCGAAGCCAAAGTCCGCATGGCCGGGGCGATACTTGTCCTTGATCTCTGAGTAATCCCGACTGCGCTGATCTTCATTTCGAATCAGTATCGCGAGACTCGTACCAGTCGTTCGTCCCTCGAACACTCCCGAAAGGATCTCTGGAGTATCCGACTCATCCCGCTGCGTCACGATCTTGCTTTGCCCCGGTCGACGGCGATTGAGATCGACCATCAGATCTTCAACCGAAAGCAATAGCCCCGGCGGCACACCATCAACAATGACAACATTGCCCGGACCGTGACTCTCGCCAGCGGTAGTAATTCGAAAGAGTTGTCCGAAAGAATTGCCTGCCATAATTCGGTCGATTATTGCCCGAGGAGTAGTCGTAGCATGGGCTTCTAGCCCGTGCTAAAAATATCTATTAACTGAGCGTGACTTACAAAGCGAACACAAACACCCAAAAGCAGCACTACCGCCCGAGTATCAAACAAGAGCGGCACCTCGACGGAGAATTCCCCATTAGACTGCCACACAACCGAAAACGCAGTCGATAGTCGCCCTTCGCGCTGAGGCTGTGATCTTTTCGCCCCCGGCCTTGTGCCGGGGGTTTAGCGGCCTTTGCGCTACTTGAATTTGCCCAAAATCGTAGTAGCGGAAAGGCCGTTGAACCCCCGAGGCCGGGGCACCCTCTGGGTCGCGGGGGCGATTTAATCACAACCTCTCTGCGAAGGGGATTGTCAGCTTTTGCTCCGCAAAAGCTTCCTTTCGCGGAGCGAAAGGCGACTATCAACAACGCTAATAGCGCCGAAGTTGCTCAAAAGCCGGTCCGAATGCAAAGCGCGTCCTCGCAGAGGACGCGCTCGCACCCAAAACAACCAGCAACCGAATGACTCCCGCGAAGAACGCATCACCCCGCGACTATTTCTTCGGAGCCGCAGCCTTCGACTTCGCATCCTGAGCCGCAGACACATCCGGATTCGGAGTGGCATCGCCCGCTTCGAGGTTCAGCACCCAGCGAAAACCGCCTTCGACGTGCTGTTGGAACCGTTTATCAGCCCATGTCGAATCGTTGTGACCAAGATTGCTGTAGAAAATCTTGCCCTCGCCCCAATTCTTCACCCATGCAACGGGAACATGATACGGCATCTTGGTGTTGCATTTCTCCATATTCAGACTCAGCAACACATGCACGTTCTCCGGCTTCCAATTCTTATATTGGTAGATCTCGTCCTTAATCTGAAATTCATTGCCGAGATGCTTCGTTGAGGGATGCTTTGTGTCATGCACCGTGACCGTCACCGTCTCGCCGGCGTTCCATGGATGACCATTAAACGTGCCGCCAATCATATCGCGGTACCATGCTTCTTCCGGCTTATCGTTGCGGGCGGTATCCGTCGCCGAGTGGAACCCGACGAACGCGTGCCCCTTCTGCTTCAGCCATGTGTTCGCGAAGTACTCGGCATCTTCCGCCTTAATCCCCAGCGGCGCCGCAGCTTGCGTGTAGAAGCAAACGATGTCGAAGTTCTGCAAGTTCTCCTTGTTGAAGTCGGCCATGTTCTGAGTGCAAGTCGTCGAGAACAACCCGGACTGCTGCCCCAGTTGAGTAATCGAAACCTCCGACAGCGCCAGATCCGTCCCCTTGCGTCGGACGGGACCGTGAGTGAACTCCTTGCTATGAGTCACCATCAGCACTCGAGCCTTCTTAGGCTGATCTTGAGCCGTCGCACTCAGACTCGGCAAAGCCGCAATCGCGCACATCGCAAAAAGAACAAAGCGAGCAAGTTTCATGAGCAGTACCTTCAACAGCACGAGGAGGGAATGAGGTCGCCGAGAAAACGTCGTCGGCCAGTGAGCCATCAGCGGTAAAAGAAGCGGCAATTGGCCCGGAACTCCCTGCCAGCACCCCTTCTTCAATTCACGCGATGAAACCCCACAAGCAAACTCGACGGAAACCGACGCCTCCATCAAAACGGGGCCGGAACTATCTCCGCAACCGCGCCGAATACTCAAGCGCCAAGCCCCCTCGAAATGGCCCGCCTCCCGCAAACTCGAAACCTCGATCGACGGCCCATACCGGAGCACCGAGCACTCGAAGCTCTTCTCAGTGTGGTTTCCTCCATAACGCAATCTCGTGAGCGAACGCGATTTGCGGCCCCCGTTGACAAGCCCGCATACTTCCAACGCCCGAAGGATGCTTGACCACCTCGCTTCACCATCAAATCGGAAAGACATTCCCCGTGAGAATCCTCGCAGGCTGCCTCCTCATTCATGCCGCCGAGCAAGCTTATGCTCATATGAATTTAATACAATTCCCCAATCACGACTCAGCAGCCCTCATTCTACTTCCCGCGTGTTTTGTCCTATTGACACTCGGATCGCTATTGCTTCTTTGGGGAGTTTTGGAAGAACTCCGCAACACAGCCACCGCACAGAACAAGAAGGAGCCAAACTAACCGCAATATCTCCAATAAAATCCAGAATCGCCACGCCAACATCCAGCAAATCTTCCTAAACGCAAGAAGCCCGCCAACGTGACGCACCGAGAAATAACAAGAACCTCGAAAAACAAGCATCAACGGCTAGCTCTTGCCACCGCATTTGTAATTATCACCGGCCTTGCCATCGTACTAAAAGCGGCACTGTTTCCATCACCGCAAGAACATTCGCGTCGAAAACTTGTCGCAGCCTTTGAAGCACGAAAGCCCAACGCATTACCGCTCGCAATTCAGCATCTAGAGCAATTCCCCAATGATCCACTCGCAATCACTATCGCCGGCGAGTTCGCACTGCGCGACTCCGACTGGAAACTTGCGAATCGTTATTTCAGCGCATTACCAAGAGATGGTGCATACTGGGAATTTCATTCAAATGTCGGGATGGCTCGATCACATATTGTGCCACTGAAACTTACGGAGATTGAGGCACACCTTCGCCGCGCGCTGGAACTCTCCCCGTATGACATCCCGACTTGCGAGCGCATGGGCCACCTACTCCAAGTTGAAGGCAGGACGTGGGAAGGCGCCCCATTCTTTATGCGACAAATCCTTCATGGAAAGTGTCGAGGCGATGAACTCCTAGCAGTCGCCTGCGCCGAGCGCTTCTACCGATCTGACGATCGCTTTTCACATCTCGGTATTCGGGATGATTATCCAAACTCCCCCATGCAGATCGCACACGCGCGCTCTCAAATTGCTTCCGGGGAAACGGACGCCGCCGAAAAGACTCTGCGCACTCTGATAAACTCAACACCGGAACTCGGCGAAGCACAAGGTCGACTGGGGCGCTTGATCGTCGATCGAGGCGACCATGATGCCTTCTTCAAATGGCAAGAACGACTCCCTGATTCCGTTCGAAACCACCCTGAAGTCTGGTTTGCTCATGGCTTGCAAGCTCGTCGACTAAATCAAGAAGAAGGAGCGGCTTCTTGTTTTATCAATACCTTGAAACTCTCGCCGGCACACATCGGTGCTTCACTGCAACTCGCCCAATCTCTCGAAAGACTAGGCCACTCGACCAAAGCGAATCACATCGCACTTCACGGCAGGTCACTCGGGGAACTCGACAGCATCCTCAATAATTTTCGCACCAGCCGGGGAATTGAAAATATCCAAAGCGCAATTCCTATTCTCATCAACCTTCGCCGCTACTGGGAGGCTGCCGGCTGGAATCTACTCCTCGCCTACATGCTCGATACTGAATCCAATCCTGAATCGCATCGAATCCGGCAAGAAATGAATCGGCTAATTACCCTTGCCCGCCAGAACTCGAATTCGGCCGATATCGTGGCGAGCCTGCATCTTCCAGAATTTGCCGCCCCCAACTCAGGGCTAGCGCGCACTTTGGGATAACCTGGAAGGCTGGGTAATTAGCGCGAT
>CAZNMS010000043.1:0-27833 GCA_964573505.1 uncultured Planctomycetaceae bacterium
GGGATAAAGCAATTCGCGTCGCCGAGATCCTTAACGGCGTTGCCCAAAGGGGCGAGATTCGAGGCCCGCCATGCATGAGTTGGCTTCTCGCAAGCGTAAGGGCGGCCGACAAAACACTTGCCGTGTCGCGAAGTTCATACTTGCATCGAGCCTCACAGAACGGCTCCCTGCGGTCAAACGAATCTCGCCCCGTTGGGGCTGTCACGATTGTTACTCACTATCCCCAGCCCTATCGGGCTGGGCTGTCGAATCCCGCCCCTTTGGGGCTAATACACCGCCAAGTTCAACATTTCGTTTAACCGCGTGCCCAACGGGCCGCGCTTTGCGGATTCAAACTCACGCTCCGCCAACAAACAGTCGCCAGTCTCAAGCTAGGCTTCCAACTTGCCTGATTTGCAGCAAAACAGGCACATTGGAAGCTGAGTTTGAGATTGGCGATCCTCTGCTGTCGGAACGCGAGCTTGACACCGAGCAGCATGAGCCCCGTCGTTGCTGTCCGACGGGCTCATCCGACTACAGAGCGGGGCTAATTCAGCAGTGCTCCGAAGTTGAAGGCGAAAGCGTCGTCGATCAGGTCGAGGTTGTCGGAGCTGACCTGATCTGACGCTGACAGTGGCTTGCCGTTGCCGGCGGCGGTTACGCGGTCGGCTCCGGCGTCTCCGCTGACTTGATCGTCGCCTAGTTCGCCTAACAAGAAGTCGGCTCCGTCGCCGCCTTGCAGGGTGTCGTTACCGGCACCGCCCAGCAGCGTGTCGTCGCCATCGCCGCCGATCAGCACGTTGTCGCCGGCATTGCCTCGCAACGCGTCGTTGCCGCCGCCGCCTTCGAGTTGAACGACGACCGACGAACTCAACGCAGACGCATCGAGGATGTCGTTCCCTGCTCCGCCGACCAACGTGATGCTCGCTAACACAACCGTGCGGCCGGTGAGTTCGAGCTTGTCGCCTCGCAGGGACACGTAACCCGTCGGAGTCACGTAGACCTTGCCCGCGACATCATCTCGGACGCTCGTCGCGCCGCTTGTGTCATTGAGCGAGTCAACGCCCAGTCCGCCTCGAAGAGTGTCGTTACCGGTCGCTCCCTTGAGGACGTCGTTGCCATCGCCGCCGTCGAGCACGTCATGTCCGTCACCGCCGAGCAGCGTGTCGTTGCCGCCCTGCCCTTCCAGCGAGTCTTCGCCGACGTCGCCGAAGATCGAATCGTTGCCCTCGCCGCCGGTGATGGTGTCGGCTCCCGCTCCCGAGACGATGATGTCATTGCCGCCGCGACCATCGATGAGATCGTTGCCGCTCGTCGTCGTGATCACGTCGATGCCGTCCGAGCCGATCACGGTGTCGTCGCCGCCACCGCCTTCGATCGTCGCGATGCCCGTATTAGTGAAGCCACTGAGGTCGAAGCGATTGGCCGACGTGCCGCCGGTCAGAGTGATCGTTTCGATGTTGAGCATCGTGTCCGTGAAGACCGCTCCGCCCGCGACCGTCTCCATCAACGCCGAGTCCGTTACGTTGAAGCTGGCGTCGTTCTTGCGTCGAGCACGGTCGAGCCCTGCTCCACCATCGAGCGTGTCATCGCTCGCGCCGCCATCAAGGATGTCGTCGCCGTCATTGCCCGCGAGCCAATCGCGGCCAGCGAGTCCAGACAACGAATCGTTGCCCGCTCCACCAACCAGAGTGTCGCTGCCCGTTGAGCCAATGAGCGTGTCGTTGCCAGCAGCACCAAACAGCGAGACGCGGATCGACGAGGCGCTCGCATCGAGCACGTTGTTACCACTGCCGCCGGTAAGCGAGACGATCTCGATGCTCGACAACGAGTCGTTGCCGATGCCGGTCAGCGTCGTATTGGTGAGCGTGAAGTTCGCATTCGCGGCTTCGACGATTTGATCCTCACCGGCACCGCCCGCGAAGACATCGTTGCCAACTCCGCCGATCAACGTATCTCGACCGGCCATACCGAGCAGCGAGTCGTTGCCCGCCCCACCGTCGATGAAGTCGTTTCCGAGTTCACCATTGAGGTAGTCATTGCCTTCGCCGCCGATGACGGAGTCGGCACCGCTGCCGGCATAGACCGAGTCATCTCCGTCACCCGCGTCGACACTCTCAGCAAGCAAGCTTCCGGTGATGACGTCAGCGCCGGCACCGCCTCGGATCGTCAAACGCTTCGACATGTCGAACAGAGTGCCCAACGTCGCGACAGTCACGTTGTCATTGCCCAATCCAGCATCGATCACGACGCCGTCTCCGGTCAGTTGCGAGCACGCCACTTCGATTGTGTTCGCGTCAATGCGCGTGATGCCGTTTGTCGCCAGTGCGATCGGCGCGTTCTCGTCGCGAATAACAACGACATGCCGCTCGGTATCGACGGTCACACTGATGCGGTTCGCAACCCCGTTCTCCGAGACATCGCTAATCGTGAGCGTGCCGTTGACCAAAGAGGCCGCGAGCACATCTGCCGCTTCTTCGATGGTGAAGCGGTAGTCCTCGACTTCACCGTCGGCAGCAAATCCCGTCGCGTTCAGCCCGCCGGTCGAACTGAGTCGGAACCGCGCGAACATCGCACCGGCCAACGATCGGAACGGCACTTCGATCGGAATGATGTTCGTGCCTGCGACGACTGGGATGCTCGCCGCACTGATGCGCTCGGTCTCTTCGTCGAAGATGTTGTTGTGATTCAGGTCGAGCCAGCCATCGAGGAAGCCGTCGTCCGAAGCTGTCACTTCAATGGCTCCGGCAAGCGTGCCGATCGACGAGACCATCAACGGCGAGACAACGCGCACGCCGTTCTCGTCCGCAAGCCCGACTTGATCGTCTGCCAGTCCGTTGTCTGACGGCTGCCCGTTCGATTCATCGTCAACGGTCGCTCCGAGATAGAGGCCCGAGCCGAGCACGTGACGCGCACCATCATTCGCGAGCGTCGTGCCGAACGAATCCGGCGCGTCGCCGAAGTCGAACGGAGCGAACGTCAGTACGACATCGTTGCCGTCGCCGCCGACGTAGCTGATCACGAAGCGTTGCCCATCAACGATGAACGTCGTGCCTTCCGGCTGATCCTTAAACGTGCCAGTGATCGCGTCGGTGCCGTCGTTGTTGACGATCACGAACTCGTGACCCGCCGGGAACGTTGCGAGCGCCTCAACTGTAAGCGTTGCTCCACCTTGATCGTCGCTATCGAGATCGACGGAACCGACGACATTCAATTGGTCGTAGCCCGAGCCGACGGCAACTCCAGCAAGCTCGATGATGAGTTCCGTGCCCGTCGCGAGTGCTGCATCGCCGATCGTCAGCACGCCAATGTTCGATCCCGGCGCGAGCGTGCTGCCGGTCGTCACAGTGACGGGACCGCTGATCGAGCCCGATCCTGTCAGCGTTGATTGATCGCCGATCGAGACGGCTGCAGTGCCCGTTGCTGAGCCGGACTCATTCGCAACGGTCAACGTGCCGCCACTGACAACGACGTTGCCTTGCAGCGAACTCGGATTCGTCAGCGTCAAAGCTCCGCCATTGAGACGCACTTCTCCGGTACCCGTCAACGAGCCGTCAAAGGTCGAGGCGTCGGTGCCGGTGATCGTCAACGTCGCGCCGCCGAGATCAATCGTGCCGCCGCCGCTGAGCGAGCCGACCTCTTGATTGAAGCCGTTGAAGTTCAGCACCGTGCCCGATGAAAGAACCACTTCGCGGCCTTCACCGAACGCGTTCTCAGACGAGAGATTGACCGTTCCGTCGCTGAGTTGAATCGGGCCCGTGCCCGATGCGAACGCTCCGCTACCGACGGCGACATCGCCATCGGGCGCAGCAACATCGAGTTTGCTGTCACCGACCGATTCGAAGTTCTCAAGCTGCACGTCTCCGGTCGTTGAGGTCAGATCAACATCGAGCGGACGTTGCGACTTGATGTTGACGACGAGTCCGCCGCCTTCGCTCGTGAGATCAACATCGAGATCGAGGAAGCCGTCGAGCCCGAATGTCGGAGTGCCGGCATTCGGATCGACAGTGACGGTCAACGACGTCAGCGGAGTCTCGCCGTCGCCGACGATGAGCAAGTTGCCGCCACTCGTCACGTTCAGGCTTTCGAGACCGAGCGTTTGGAAGCCCGCTCCCGAACCGACATCGCCACTGGCTTGCAGAGTGAGGTTCTTCGCGTCGATCACGCCGCCGTCTGCCCCCGGCATGATTGAACCGTTGAGTGCAATCAAAGTGACAGGGCCGAGCGACGAGAGCGAGTCGATGATGATGTCGCCCGACTCGACGATGATGATGAGTTCGGCATCGCCATTGAGTCCGTCCAATCCCGCTGCCGGACCGATGCGGAAGCCGTTCGATTCGCGAATGACGATCGCTCCCGTGCTGCTGATCGAGACGGTGTGATTGCCGAAGTCGTTGTCCGGATGATCGAGCCGCACTTGCCCCGCAGCGACGACGCCAATCGTTTCAATGACGAGCGGTGCCGTTTGCGTGACATCGCCGCCGGTGAGCAGTCGCAGCGTCGTTGTGTTCGCCGGTTCGAAGCGTTCGTTAAAGAGGATCGAGCCGGCGAGCGGATCGCCGATGACGATCGTGCTTGCAGTCACTCGATCAATCACGGCGTCGCTCAAGACCAATTGGCTCGAGTCGCCCGAACCGAGCACGATCGCGCGACCGTGCGAGAGTGGAGTAATTGTGACAGTCCCTGCTCCGGCATTGACGCTCGCCGTTGCCGCATCGAGTTCGAGCCGATCGACAGTCAACGTGACCTCGCCGCCGTTTGTCGCGAGCGTGCTGCCACTCGGAAGAGTGAGCGATGCCGCGCTCAGACCGAGAGCCGCGCCGCCCGTTGCGATGCTGCCTTCGACCGTCAGCGCTCCGTCATTGTCGAGCCACAATCCGCCGGTCAGTTGCGACGCCGCGACCCGCACGAGTTTCGTTTCGAGTGCGTTGTCTTTCTCGCCCGCGCCGCCGGTGCCGACGAGCGTCAGCAGTCCCGCCGTAATGTCGGTGCCGACTGGCAACAGATCGCGAATCGCACCTTGCGTCGCGGTGAGTGAAACGTCGGCAGAACCGGCATTGATCGGAGCCGCAACGCTTAACCGAGTGACCGTTGAGAGCGTCACGTTCTGACCGTGCGAGTTGATGCCGTTTACTCCGTCGATGACCGCGACCGTCAGATCATTGAGATCATTGATGACGACCGGTCCTTCAAGATCGAGAGCGAGCGAGATCACATCGTTGTTCTCACTGAGCGTGACGCTGCCCTTACCACTCAGAGCAAGACTGCTCGCGATGACAAGTGCGCCGCCGAGTTGCGTGACATCTCCGTCCGACTTCAAGACGACCGACGCCGCTCGCAGGCCGCTGCCCGCGATCGCGAAGCCATCACTGTCGGAGAAGCGGAGTTCTTTGCTCGTCGTCGCGTTGAGTTGATCAACGTCGTTATTCGCGATCGCCGTCACGGAGTCCGCACTGAGTTGCAACGCGCTCACTTGCAGCGGGGCAATCGGCAGTTGCGAGATCGAACCGGTTGTCGTCAGCACGAGCTTCCCGACATTCGCCGGCGAGATCGACGATGTAACATCGATGACACCTGTCGTGTCGAGCGGCGCGCCGATCGACAGCGTGCCCGTCGTTAGGCGATCGAGTTCCGCATCCGACAGTTCGAGTGCGTTGCCAGTATCGGTCGCCGAACCCAATTCGATCGCTCGGTTCGTCGTCAGCGGTCGCAGCAAGACATTGCCGCTGCCCGCCGTCACCGCTCCGCCGATCAGCAAACGATCGGCAACGAGCGCGACTCCGTCCGCACTCAATGAGCCGACGGAAGTGATCTCGAACTTCGACGTTGTGACCTCGAAGCGTCCCGGCAGCGCGAGGGCGCTGTTGATCGTCGTCGTTCCCGTTGCATTGCTGAGCAGCGCATCGGCCGCGCGAGTCAGCGTCAACGTGCGCGTGCCGTCGCCAATCACGACGTTGCCACTGCTGCCGTTGAGCGACAGCGTCGAACCGGCCTTAGCCGTCACCGTCACTCGATCTTCCGCAACCGCACCGCCATCAACCGTCAGCGTCGTCGGCATGCCGTCGAGCAGCACCGCCACTTGATCCGCACCGTCGCCTGTATTGACCGACAACGCACTCACTCCGCTGAAGCTGATGCTGCCGACCGAACCCGTCGCGAGTCCCGACAGCACGTCGACCGAGTCACGATCGAGCGAGACGGACTGCGCACCGCTCGGCAACGAGACCGACAGCGCGCCGCCCGTCACCGTCAAGCTGCTGAGCGCGAGCTGCATCTGCACCGCTGCGCTTTGACCGCTCGACTTCGAGAGATCGAGCGCAAGCTTCTCGGTGCCGTTCAAAGCAACCGTGCCGCCCGCATGCGTGATGACGAGATCGCTGCCGAGCGTCAGCGCATTGCTCGTGCCCGCTCCGATGACGGTTGCAGTGTCATTTCCATTACCCCCATTGAAGACGATCGGGAACGTGACTCCCGCCGGAGTCACCGTCAGCGAGTCGACATCGTTCGAGCCGTTGATCGTCAGCGACGTCACGCGGTTACGAGCGATCGTCTGCGCGACTTGCCCGTTGATCGTGACGATCAAGTTCTCGCCGACGACCTGCACATCAAAGCTGTCCGCCGCGCCGTCGCCCGACTTGCCCGCAGTCAGCGAGCTCGCATTGAGCGTGAAGTCGGTCGAGCGCAGCAAGACCGTCGCGGTCTCAGCACCGACAACTTGCGTGAAGCGGTTGTAGGCCGTGCCCGCGATTGTCACTTGCCCGGCTTGCGTCCATCCGGTGCCCATCGTCAGCCGGTCTTCAGTGCTGCTGAGAATCAAGAGCGTATTGCTCGTGCCGGTGATGCTCAGCACTTGCTGCGGAGTGATCGTCAGATCGAACTCGCCGCCATCAAGATCGAGCACTTCAACTTCTCGCAGGCGTCCGATCGGCAGCAGCGTTAAGTCGATCGCGCGGCGAGTCGTATCGCCTGCAAACGCGACGACGTCGCCCTGACCGTCGGTCAGCAAATTCTCGCCGCCCGTCGCTCCATTGAACGACAGAGAGACTTCAGCCCCGACGCTCAGCAAGTTGTCCCAAACATCGCGCGACAGAGTGACTCGATCATTGCCCGCGCCACCGTCGACCGTCGTATTGGCCGAGATATCGCTGACGCTCACTCGATCGTTACCCGCTCCGAGTGCGAACCGAAGTTCGTCGATACCGACCGCAGTCGGCGTCGCGTCGTAGCGAATCGTCTGATTCGGGTTCTTCGAACTAATGACACTCGGCCCGACCTCAAGCGTCGAAGCCGCAGTTCCACTCGGCTGAATGGTCAGGACGTCGAGGCCCGCGTCGTTCGCGCTGTCAGTGATGCTGAGTTCGCCGGTATTAACAGCCAGCGTCACGGTGTAAGAGTCGCTACCGGCAGCACCGTCGAGCGTCAGACCGCTCGTGCCGACAGTCTGCACGGTGAAGACATCGTTCTTCGACGTGCCGCTGATCGCGTTGAGCTTTGAGGCGTCGTAAGTGAGCCCTGCTCCGCCCGTCGGCCCGAACGTCGCGCCGCTCGTCAAAGCCGATGCATCAAGACGACCGTTGCCTGCGATGACGTCTTGCGTATCGCTGAGCTTGAAGAGGTTGTCGCCCGCGCGACCGTCGATCGAATCGGTTCCCGCACCGCCGCTGAGCACGTCTCCCCGAGCACCGCCTTGCAGCGTATCGTTCCCCGTACCGCCCGTTGCGATGACCGGAACCGCGAGATCGCTCGGCACCGTCAGAGTGTCATTTCCATTACCCCCATCGAAGACGATCGCCGTCACGCCGCTGAAGCGAGCCTTGTTGCTCGAACCCGAGAACGCGACTTCGACCGTCACAGTGCGATCGGTTGCTGGCGGTCCAATTTGTGTGATCGTGAAGCTCTCGTCGCTGATCGAGCTACGCACCGCTCCGCTCGCATCGAGCCCGCCGGCTCCGACAATTCGCAATGAGCCGAAGATGCCCGCATGCAGCACGAGTGCTCCCGTCGGTGCCGTCAGCGTCGTTCCATCTTGAGCAACGAGCGTCGCTGCACTCGCAAGCTGATGACCGAGCAACGGAGTGATGCTGCTGACGTCGATGAGGTCAGCGCTCAAGAACTCAAGCGCCGGGAAGCGCGAGATCGCTGTGAAGTCAGTCAACGTCGTATTGCCATCGAGACTGAGCGACTTGAGCGTTGCCGTTGCATTGAGTCCGTCGAAGTTCGCGAGGCTATTGAAGTCGAGCGCGAGATGTTCGAGTTTCGTGAGCCGCGCCAGACCGAGACCGGAACCGCTCGACAACGAGACGATCGCATTGCCCGACAGATTGAGCGATCGCAGATTGACCGCGTGCTCAAGTCCCGTCAGATCGCGAATGCCGCGATTGCTCAGATCGAGCACTTCGAGTTCGGCCATTTCGCTCGCAGTGATCGGTCGGCTGATGACGCTCTCGCCGGTGAACGATGTCGTCGACGGAATGCCGAGCGCAGCCGCAATGGCGCTCGCCAATCCCGGATCGGCAAAGACAGCCAATGTGTCGGTCGACGATTGATTGACCGGCGTCAGCGTCGAACGGCCGGAGATGCGCGACGGAGTGAGCGTGCCCGTTCCGAGCGTTCCGTGATAACGATTTGCCGTCAGATCAATGACCCGCGTGCCGGTTGATTCATCGAAGCCATACAGCGCTCGCAGATTGGATTCGCGCCCCGTCAGCCGCTTGCTCATGTTGCTGTTGATCGCGGCACTCGATTGCACCGTCGACCAGAAGCGGACTTCGTCGAGTGTGCCGACGAGTGCTGATTGCGTTAGGTAGCCGCCACCAAACGTTCCTTGGAACTGGCCGATGAATAGACCGCCTGCATCGACAGCGACATTAGAAATCGGTGATGACAGGGAGCCTTTCGAAATCCCATTGATGAAGAGTTCGACCGATTTGTTGGCAACATCAAATGTCACGGCGAAGTGACGAACCTGACCGTCGGCCAAGTTCCCCAAGTTGCTCCATGCTCTTTCAATCGCCCCCATCACCACTCGAACCTCGTTGTCCGTCGTGTTCAAGAAGATTGTGAAGCTGTTGGGGTTCGAAGCGATGCCTCCGTTGACGATCGAAATACGGTTTGCAAGTTGCGTCGTCTTCAACCGGAACTCGACCGTGCCTTGAGTCAGCCCATTCAGCACGGCATTCGGCAGCGAGACAACGTCGTCATTGAACGACAGCACGCGATCGACTGACGACACCGAATTCACCGGCAGCGCGAGCGACTCGTTGCCGCGTTCATTGATCGGCGGCAGACCGATCGCTTCGCCGCTGACGCGATCCATCACTTCGGACTCTTCGCCGATGAACTGATCCGTGCCCGTCTCGCCGAAGAGCCGATCAAGCTGACCGTTGCCGACAACGAGATCGTTCCCTTGCCCACCATTCACGACATCGCGATCGGTCGTCGGATGCGTCTGCCCGGAGAACGGCGCGTCGATGTCGACTGTGAACGGCAACGCTGAAGTGCTCGCGGTCGTCGTATAGACCCGCAAGAAGTATGTGCCCGCCTCGCGATTGCGGAGATCAAAGAGGCTCTGCCCCGCAGCGAGCACATGACCGCTCTCATCGAGCAGATCAGCCAGCACGCCCGCCGTTTGCGACTGCACTTCGAGACCACTCTTCGCGACGCGCACGCCGACCGGCCGCGCGGCATTCGTCTGCGGCAAGACTCCGACCGTCAGCCGAGTCTGACCCGCTGCCAATGCCGCCTTCACTGCTGCGGTCAGATCGAAGCGATAGAGCCCGTCGTTGCCGAGCACGAACGAACCGCTGAGCGGAGTAGCCGCGAGCGCCGCCGTTGTATCGGCTGACATCAGCTTGCCGTCGCTCTCGCTATCGGGCGTGCCATCGTTATTGCCGTCGAGCAGCACGACGCGCGGGAAGCCCGCGAACGTGAGGAAGTTTTCGAGAGCCTTCGTCTCACGACGATCAGCGCTTACTGCCGACTTCGTCAACTTGCCGCTGCCCGATGCAAAGAAGACCGTCTGCCCCGCATCGCTCCATCCGGCGACAGACAAAGCCCCCGTCGTTAGATCCGAAACCTTGCGCGTGCCGAGTTCCGTTCCGTCGCTAATCCATAACTGCTTCGCGCCATCGGCTCGCGTCACAACGAACGACAACAAGCTGCCCGCTTGCTTGAACGCCGAGAGCGTCGCGCCGTCCGCACCTTGCACGAGTTCTCGCACGAGCGTCACCGTCGCACCGTCCGAGACGTAAAGCTCATTGCCCGTCAGTCCGTCATTCGCCTGCAAGAAGACTTTGTCTCCGACCGTCGTCACCGAACTGATGCTCGACGACTCCGCTCCGCCGTAGATGTCCCCCACAAGCGACGTCGTCGCACCGTCGGTCACGTACAGCTCGCGACCGGTCGCCATTGCCGTCTGCGTAAAGACGAGTCGCCCGTCACTGAGTCCGGCGAGATTCGTCATCGGAGTTGCGTAGTCCGCAATCAGCTCAACGCGATTCGTGCCCGTCGAATCGCTGCGCCACAGAGTGTCGCTTTCGCCGACGACGTAGAGCACGTTGCCCGCCGCAGTGAGGCTCATCGGATTCTTCAGCACTTGAGCCGTCGACGAGAAGACCGCCGCACTCGTGCCCGTCACTTCATAGAAGACTTGCTCGCGTCCCGACGTTGCAGCAACGAGCGTCTTACCCGCGAGCGTCACGGCTTGAGTCGGATTAATTACCGCTTGCCCGCCGCTCGTCACGCGCTGAGCCGCGCCCGTTGACTCGTTCGTCACCCGCCACAACACAACACCGCTGCCGGCATCGGCTCCAAAGAAGACGTTCGCCGCTTGATCAACAAGCACGACGGTCGGATTCGCGATGACCGTCGATCCGTCCTTGATCGAAACAACCGCCGCGCTCGCATCAACGCGCCACAACGCCGCGCTGCCGGTCGTCGTCGCCCGCAGGTAAATATTATTACCTGCCGCCGTCAGCAAGCTCGGGTTCGACAACGCAACGCCGCTCGATTGCATCTCAACAACGACGCCGTTGTTGACGCGATACAGCACGTTCGCCGAGCCGTTGTTGGCTACGAAGAAGAGGCTCGCACCCGCAACGGTGAAGGACGACGGAGCTGCGCTGAACGTCGCCAAACTCTGAGCCACTCCGCTCTGCACGCGCCACACGCGATTGTTCGCGACGAAGTGCAGCACGCCATTGACGACGGTCAGCGACGACGGATCGGTCACGCTTTCACCGCTGCCATTGATGACCCAAATCGAGCCGTTGCTCTCGACGCGATAGAGCTTGAAGCCAGTGCCGCGATCCGCACTGAAGTAGGTCGTCGTCCCGATCACAACCAGTTTGTCTTCAGCAACCGCATTGAACGACGAGACCGTCGACAGCGTTCCGCCGGACTCGCTGAGCAACACCGTCTTTGTCGCATCGGTCGGCGACTGAGCGAGCAGCAACAACGTGCCGTTCGACAGAGTCGTCAGTGCGCGCGGCTGAGTCGTGAATTGCTCGCGTTGCACGTTCGCAGCCGTCGTCCCGCTTGCGGTCCAAGTGCCGAAGCCGCTGCCATCATTCACTCGGAACAGCAGTCGCCCGGACGCTTCCGTCAGTCCGCTCGGCATGACATTGAAGGTGCGCACCTTCGTCGCAGTCGTATTGGTCGAGGTCCACAAACTCGGTCCCGAGCCGTCATCAGCAGTGAAGTAGACCGAGTTCGTGCCGTCGCTTCTCAGCACGCGAGTGATCTGATCGGGAGCCGTCGTCGAGAACGACTTCAACTTCGTGATCGCGCCGTTATGCAGCACGAACAACGCCGCGCCCGAACCATCATCGGCGGTAAAGAAGAGATCGCCGCCCGACTCAGTGAGCTGCGTCGGATTCGAACCCGTCGCACCGCTGCGCAGATCCTGCACGATCGCCGCCGCGCCATCCCAGCGCCACAACTCGCGCCCCGCGCTCGCCGTCGAAGCCGTGAAGTAGATCGCATTGCCAACCAGCGTCAGCTCCGCCGGAGCCGACAGCCCGCTACTCGCAAGCGACTGCACAACGCGCGTCGTCGAGAGCATCTGATTCGCATTCGTCTGCCCAATCACGAAGTCGTTGCGGAACTCACTGCTGTCGCGAGCGATCCGTCCCACTTCATCGAAGCGATAGCTCGCAAAGAGTCCGTCGCGGGTGCTCGGCAAGCCTTCACCCGTGAAGCCTGCCAATGTGTTTGAATCAACTGCCGCTTGCCAAAACCTCAAGAAGGACAGCGTGCCATTCAACGCCGCTGTACCGGAACTTTGACCGACCGCAACTTGCCCTTGCCCCAACAAGAGCCCGCCCTTGTCGATCGAGAGCGGACCAACAGGAATCAGCTTCGAACCGCGACTCACTCCCGCAACGCTCAGCTCGGCCACTCCCGCCAGAAGGTCAACCGACAAGGAATAGCGACGAGTCACTCCGGCACCTGCCGGGAACGTCCATGATGCCTCGACCGCACCGGCGAGACGCAGATCAAGTCGCCCACTGACCGCATTCAACTCGATCGCGAGCGCTTGCGGATCGTGAGAGTTCGCGCCGCTCAGCACCGTCTGACTGCCGAGATCGTTCGTGTTGTAGTCGAACTCGACCGTCCAATTTCCGATCCCGGAGATCGACGCTTCCGGCAGAGCGACCACTTGCGAACGACCATTGAAGACGAGCCCCCCGTTGCCGCCGGTTGTGATTCGAGTCGGCTCTGTCCCAGTCACCGAGCGACCGATCGCTGCCGACAAACCGTTCGGCCCGCGATCAATCAGCACATCACCGGTCGCGCCATTCGCGACCCAATACGCCGCAAGATTCGCTTCGCTGCCTGTCAGCCAAGAATTCTGGCCGGCGCTGATCTGAGTCGCGGTGCGAACGCTGTTCCAAAGTCGAACATCGCTGATCGCGCCGGGGAAGAAGAAGTCTCCTGTACCTTCCGTTACACCGGCTCCCATTCGGAACGGCGAGCTGCTGTTCTTGCTGAGCACGACGCCCGTCTGCGTCCCGGCCAATACGCCGTCGACATAGAACTTCGCGGTCTGCATTGCTTGATCGTAGGTCGCAGCGAGATGAGTCCACTGCCCCGGTTGCACCGCCGGTCCCGTAATCGTGCGCCAAACAGTGCCGTTACCGACGACGAACTCCCAGTTATTCGTCGCCGAGACATTGAAATAGTAGCCATTAAACGACGCTCCGCGCGACGTCACTGGCGACCGATTGCCCGAACCGCCATCAACTCGCACAAAGGTTTCGAGTGTGAAGCTGTCGGGATTCAATCGCGCGTCATACGGCGCTTCCGCGAGATCATTCACTCCGTCGAATGTCAGCGAGTCAAAGGCCCGCGCCACTGTCGCGCCGCTGCCGTTGTTGCCGACGAAGTAAGTCACCGTCGCATTGCTTGTGAGTCCGACGACTTCACTCGGGCTGCTTGTCGAAGAACCCGCAGCGAAGTCGGTCAGTAGCACGGTGCCGCTTGCCGTTCCGTCCGTCGTCCAAACTTCGCGTCCGAGAACTCCATCATCCGCCGTGAAGAGCAGCCGATCGCCGCGTGCAGTGAGATTGCTCGGAGACGAACCGAGTCCGCCCGCATTGAGATCGCGCACCATTCGCGTTCCCGCGACCGTGCCGTCGGTCGTCCACAATTCAGAACCGTGCGTGCCATCGTTCGCGACGAAATACGCCGCAAGGCCACCAAATCGTTCATTCGCGACACCTACCGTAAGTCCGCTCGGTGCTTGCAAGAAGTTCGGCGAAACCTGCGTGACTTCGCTGCCGTCGAGGACAAAGACCGCTTGATCGCTCAACAGCAATGTTCCGCCCGAGATCGTCGCCATCGCACGAACGGCGAAGTCGACGTCGAATAACGGCGTCGCAAGACCGGTCTCTGAAGCAAAGGCCCAAACGGTGTCGATTCCGCCATTGCGAGTGACGAAGTACGTCTCTGTCGTCAGCACGGCATCGGGAACATTCAAACGCTGACTCATGAAGGTCGCCGTGCCACTGCCGTCAACACGACCGAGTCGACGTTCCGCTGCGTCGCTTCCGGCAGAGAAGTAGAGCGTGCTGCCGACAACCGTCAGGCGCTCTGCATTCACAATCGGAGTACCGCTGCTATCCGTCACGAATTGAGCCGTCGATGTCGGACTGGCCAACATCAACAGCGTCTGCGGGCCGTTCGCATCCGCCGTGAAGTAGACCTTTCCATTCACCACTGTGAGCGACGACGGATTCGCGACTTCATCACCGCTGCCCGTGAGCACGCGCTGAATGCTGCCATTGTTCGCGACAAAGAGGCCGCGTTGTCCGAGTTGCTCCGCAACAACAACGATCGCACTTCCCAGCGCAACAGATTCAACCGGTTGCGCCAGAATGGTTGCGGCATTCGTCGGCCCCGCATCGCTGCCCGCTGCATTGCTGCGCCACAGAACTTGAGTGCTCGCGTTCGTCGGATCAGCCGCAACGAAGTAGAGCTGATCGCCGACGCTCGTCAGTGACGACGGCGTTGCGATGCGTTGCCCCGCGCGTTGTACGAGCGCCGTTCCCGTTGCGGTCCCGTCGCTACGGAACAACGCGCGGCCTTGCCCATCATCCGCCGTGAAGAACAACGTCGTGCCGACGACCGTGAAGTCCGCCGGACTCGAACCGGCCGTGCCCGCGCGGAGATCCTTCAACGTCAACAGTCCTGCATCGAGCGAGTCCGCACTGATCGCTCCGAGTTCTTGACCGGCCGTTGCCGTCGAACTGCGGAAGAGCAGCGAGTTCCCGACGGACGTCAGCCCGCTGATCTCAGACGTTGACGCGCCAATCCGATAGGTGTTCTCGAACGACCCGTCAGTGCGCCACAGCTCGAACGAGTTACCGTTCATCGCAACGAAGTAGAGCACATCAACGGCATTGCGTTTCGTCGTAACGATCTCAGTCACATTCGCCGGGATCGAGAGACCCGATGCCGCATTGAGATCAAGCACGAGCTTCGCACCCGCGATGTCATTTCCGTTACGCACTTGATCGAGGTAGTTGCCGAGATCGAAGTCGAAGAGCCCGAGCGTCCCGACTTGCGCGCCGTTGTTTGCGAGACTGATCTCGCTCGGCTGAGTGAGCACGCCTCCCGCCGTTGATTGGCCGCTCGTGCCCGGCAACGTCACGGTTTGATCGCGCTGTCCCGGCCCAACCTTGATGCGATCGCCCGCTTGTCCGTCGCCCAATGTGATGAAGCGATAGAGTCGCGAAAGCTCTCCCGGAGCCAATGTGAAGAGGTCCGTATCGAGCGTGCCGTCGGCGTTGAAATCAAAGTCGCGGAACAGCTCCGAAGTGCCCGTGCCCGGATCAACGATGTAATCGCCGCTACCTGTCACCGTGCGATTGGCGATGACTTCGAAATCTGTCGCCGGTCCCGAGCCATCGAGATTGAACCCGTTCCCGATCCGTCGACTGCCATAGATGACATAGGTCCGACCGGCATCAATCGTCAGATCATTCACGGTGCCATCAACTCCGCCCGCACCGATCAGTAAGTCATCGAGCCCGTCTCCATTGAGATCCTGCGCCGGCGTCGACAGCAGCGATCCGAGATTGTCGAACTCACCATTGCCGGTGATGACGACATCGGCGTTCTCCAACTGCAAGTTCTTGAGATCCGCGCGACTCGCCACTGCGTAGAACACATAGACGCGGCCTTGCTGACGTTCCTCAAGCACGACGCCTTGCTCGGTCGTCAGCTTCAGCAGCCTCTGACCGACCGCGAGATCCATCTTGCCGTCACCATCAAAGTCGCCCGACGTCGCCGACAATTCGCCGATGCCTTGCCCGCCGCCGCCTTGCCGCACAATGAGATCCGCATCAACGAGCTTGACCGTCCCGCGCTTCGAGTTCTGCTTGCCCAAGAACACAAACAAACCGGCTTCGCCCTGCCCCGCGCGGCTCGGAGTACGACTGATCGCGAACTCGTCATAGCCATCGTTGTTCAAGTCGCCGAGCGCGCTACCGCGATCACCCAGCGCCGTCTCCGACACGAACATGTCGAGATTCTGATTGAGCACCAACTTGTCCCGCGATCCGCCCGTCGCCAAGAACTGGAAGCCAAGATTGTCCGGCGTCTGAACGAGGAAGTCCTGCACGCTGAAGAGCATGTCATCAAGGCCGTCGCCATTCACATCGCCTGCGACGACTGACTCAAGATTCGGAACCTGAACCGACTGGTCACTGAGAACTGCCAAAGACCAGCCGTTCAAACGGTTCGTCGCGTCGGTACTGCCGCTGTCCCTGACGATCAATGTCCAATCTCCGGACAATGGCAAACCGTCAAACGCCGACAGTGCGAATTTGGGTTTGAACGATCCCCTCTGGAACACGCCCGTCTGCGAAACAATCGACGAACTCGCTTCATCATCCAAGAAGACGTTGGCACCGGTGCCGGCAATGTTCTCGAACAGCGTCACTCGCTTGCCGGCATGTTCGAGATCCACCGTCAGGTTCTGCATCTGCAAGTGGTTCAAATCAACCGTGACATTGACGTCTCGGACAATCCCCGGGCCGTCGGTCGGCGTGACCGAGAAGGTGCTCTTCGATTCGCTGACCTGTGTGACCTTCAGAGTGATGTCGAACGCCAGCAGTTGTCCGACAGAATGGACAGTTCCGTCCTTCGTCGCGTCATCGTCGGTGATTTCAAGGGTCCAAACACTGTTGGGAGACAGTCCGACAAACGCCTTTAAGCTTTCTTCGGGGCGCAGAGTGACATTGCTGAAGGTGTTGGTCACATCGATCCGGTCCGTCCCCGATTCACTGAGCTTGAGGTTGCGGAAATCATCGCCCGTGCCACCAACATCGTCGAACAGCTTGATTCGTGTGCCGCTGGCTTGATGCACTAAGTAGACGTCTAAGTCTTCACGACGAGCGTGAGTGATATCGAGCCGTACTTCCACATCGGCAATTCTGGCATCGAGGAATGGAGTACTGGTCGACACGCTCGGTTGAGTGATCCGACGAGGACTCACGACACCTCGACCGTCGGTGTCGTAATATGTGACTCCCGTGCTTGTATATTGATAATAGATAAGGTTTGAGTTGACGCTCGCGGCGCCTGAGCCGTTCTGGGTCCGGATTCGTCCTACCGTTGAAAACAACGCCCCGTATTCCTCGGTTCCGAGGATCTTAACACCCTGATTTTCCAATTCCGTTCGCTTCGATTGGAGGCGACTGCGCATCTGCTGCACGGTCGTCGAAAAGGAGTCGAACTCGTAGAGAAACTCCCCGGGAATACTGGCCGTCGCCGAGTTGGAAACGAGAGTCGATGTTGCCGACAAACTTTGATTGAGTTGCGTCTTTGTCTGACTCAGTGAAGTAATCCCCAACTGCTCGGCAAATCCGGCGGAATTGAATTCCACAGTGAGGCGTTGTGCCTCGGGGAAGTCCGCAACGTGCATTGTCGGGATCGCGCTGTTTGCCATCGCCTCGCCAGACAAGTACTGGCCCACCAAATCCGTCGTTGGATCGACGACCCGTCTTAGAATCAGCAGGTCGCTAAAGACCCGACCGCTTGCGTTCGACCGCCCTAAGTAGTTGAGGACTTGCAAATTCACCGGCGTCTGGAACGCGTCTGCCACAATCGTGCGATAAGCCGACTGAGGTAGCGATTCGAGCACATCTGGAGTCAGCACGCGCGGCGGATTGGCTTGCCCAAAGAGCACCGTCACGACTGTCTCGCCGCGCTCCAATCGCGAGAACGCGAGGTCCGCGAGCCCGTCGGCGTTGAGGTCGCCCATGCTGAGCGACGGCACTCCGAGATCCGGGCCGATCACGATGTTGGCGCGGCTCAGAATGTCCGTTGTGTCGTTCCAGTTGATGGGGCCGAAGATCACGTAGCTGTGCTCGGTGCCGCGAATCAGCACGTCCGGCAGATGATCGCCGTTGAAGTCGCCGATCACCTGACTCTGCGAGAGTCGATCGCCGGTGACGAAGCCTTCGACCGCGAACGCATCGCCGATTGTCGGATTCACTCCGACTTGATCACTCAGCGTCAGATCAAGACCGCTCGTTGTTTCGGTCGCGAGCGCACTTTGGAACGGCCGCGCGAGGTCATAGCGATACGGCGTTGCGATGAGCGTCGTGCTCGCGCCGGGTACGGTCGCAGGACGATTCGTCTTGGCGCGACCGAGCACAATGCCGACGTCTCCGCCGAGCGTTTCGGCCAGTACGAGATCGCTCACATTCACATTGCCCGCATCAGCAACGTTGCCCGCGCCGACAAACTGCAACCCGCTGATCGCGATCGCTTCCGTCGCGTCGATCGTCGCATCCGGCACCGCGCTGACATAGACGGGACGCTGAGGCTCGACGCGCAGATCCGCTCGTGCCGGTAACCCATTCGCGAACGCCGTCGTCGAGCCGAAGTAGACTTCGCCGACCGCATGTCCGACGTAGTTGCCCGACGCGTCGATCGTCTGTCGATAGTCGAGCGTGACGCCGCCGAGATCCTTGATGCCGTCGCCATTCACATCGCCTGCCGCGAACAGCAGATGCCCGGCTGTGCTCGCCTTCGATGTAATACTCGTGACAGTTCCGTTACCGAAGAACAACGTCGATGTCGTCGGCGACGTCAGCGTGAACTCGCTCTTCCCGTCGCCAGTGATGTCACCGAGCGTTCGCAGCACCGAACCGCTCGGCACTGTGCTGACCGTTATCGAATGATCGACAAGCGGAATCGCAGTGCGCGTTCCGCTGCCTAAGAAGACTTGCAGGTTCGTGCCCGTCAGCGTGCCGATGTCCGCTTTGCCGTCGCCGTTCACATCACCGAGTGCCGCAATCAATGTCGATGCCGAGCCGCTCGTAACATTGATCGCCGCTGCGGTCAGTCCGGCAGGGTTGCTCACCAATGTGTCCGCCGTACGACGACTGAAGTCCGCGACGAAGACATCTTGATTATCCGCCGTCACGCGCACGTCATCGACGAACCATCCTTCGGCGCGATTGCCGACGCCGCCTTCTGCTTTGAACTCGAACGCCACTCGAATCGGCTGCCCGATGAATGGAGTGAGATCGATCGACGCCGTCTGCCAATTGGTCGTCTCGTTAAGCGTGACCGCAGCGCGATCTTCAGGAGTGTTCGAAGCAACGATCGTCTCATTGCCAATCGCATCAATGACGATGACGCGCGCCGCATCGAGGTCCGTCAGATCGCTATCGGTATCGAGGAAGTAGTTGAACGCGAGCCGCGCCGTTGCTCGGCCTTGCAACCGGAACGTCGGGCTGACGAAGCGGCCCTGCGGATCAGTGAAATCGTAATTACCCCCGCGCGTCGCCGTTTCAGCCGTGCCGAAGTACGCGCTGTATTGACCGCTATGCCCGCTGTCCGAACTGCGCGACGTCGTCAACTTCCAGTTGCCCGACAACCCGCTGAAGTCATCAGTCGACGACGTCACGTTGCCGAGCGATTCCCACTGACTCTTCGGTCGGCCATAGAGCGCATAGACCGAGCTGCCGATTCGCACGAGCAAGTCATCGATGCTATCCCCGTCGAGATCTCCCGCTGCCGTAAACGCCGTCGGGTTGATGCCGCTCAGATGCGCGACCGCCTGCGCCGCGACGCTTGCCCCCGCAACGATGTCTTGCCCGAGCAGTAGATAAAGTCCCTCGCGGCCAGATGCCGTTCCCGTCTTCGTCACTGCCAGCGCGATGTCCTTCTTACCGTCGCCGTCGAAGTCACCGACTCCGGCCAGCAACGTCTGATAGCCGTTCAACGAGGCACGCAGCAGCGGTGCCGGTAACAACAATGACACCTCGTTGCCGCCGAGCGTTCCGTTCGCGGTCAGACTGCTACCGCCGAGCACGATCCGGGCGAGCGCGTTGCCGTCACCGACAAGATTGTCCTGCACCGATGCGAGCACGTCGGCATAGCCGTCGTTGTTGATGTCACCGAGCGGTACGGCGACCGATTGGAACGTCACGTTTTCTGCATGCCGCGTCACATCGGCATTCGAGTTGACGAGATTCGTCTGCCCGACGGTTCCAGTGAGACTCACCGAGTACTGCCCCATTTCCGCCGCCGGAGCGAGATTGCTTTGCCGATCGACAAAGCCGAGCGCTTCAAAGCCGTCCTGACTGACGGACTGTTGATTGTTCGTGAAGCCGAACTGCGTGAAGCCGCCGCGATCCGCCGCCGACGGATGAATCGTCAATTGCCCGATCGTGCTCTTCGTCAGCAGCAATCGGTTCGCAGTCGCATCCGTCGACACCGTCAAATGCGTGCCGAGAGACTCGCGCACGCCGTCCCCATTCACGTCGATCTTCGCATTGTTAATCGCACGCTGCAGCAACGTCTTAAGCGTGTCGAGATTCGGAGTTCCCGGCGGAGCGAATGTCGCGAAGCTATTGGTCGGCACTTGTCCCGAGTACGAGTTCGAGTACGTCACTTCGCCCGGATTGCCGCTGCCGTCATCCGCTAGCACCGAGACAGTGAAGTCTTTGAGCCGATCCGGTGCTTGCCCGTCATATCGCTGCCAAATTCGCAAGCCGCTCAGTTCGCGAGTCTGCCCCATATCGAGCACGTACTCGTTCCCAATCGCCGCAGCCAATGTGTAAGTGTTGCTACCGGTATCGAGAGACTGATTGAACGGCGCAGTATTCGTCCCCCCGACCAATTGGCCGACTTGCGATTCAAACGTGACGCCGCCCTTGATGAGGATGTCATTAACGCCGTCAACGCCTGCGTTCGTATTGGCCCTAGTGCCATAGAGGTACGCCTCGATCTCCCCGATATGCAGGAAGCGGTTCTCGGTGCCGTTGTTCCTGATACGGATGAAGCGTCCGACGATCGCGTCGCTCGGCGGCACTCGCAGCTCGGCAGCAACGCCATCAACGACGACTTGCATGCCGTTAGCGCCGAAGACGCCATTCGAGTTTGCTGTCGGCGCGTTCGATGCACGCACAACCGGAGCCGGCAAACCGAGCAACACGGGATCAACGATTTGCCGCATCTCGACGCTGCCCGCTGCCTTGCGAGCAACAACCAATTTGCCCGCAACGACGTCCGCATAAGCGAAGAGGTAGTTCGCAAGCGGCTCGCTCGTGCCGTTGCGATCGAGGTCGATCGTCCCCGTCCCAATCGCCGTTTGCAGAATCGTCGCCAATTGAGTCAGCGATTGATTTGTCGCACTCGGAACAATGACTGTCGAAGACTCGACGCCATCCAACACGAACTTGATGCCCGACGAAGCGATGCGGCCATTGCTATCTGCAACCGGCGTATTCGTTGCGACAACCCTGAAGCCCTGCACGTTGACGACTTGCAGGACATAGAAGTCGGGCACGCCTTCGAAGCGTTGAATTGGAGTGACTTCAATCGGCGCGCCGGGCTTATTCGAACGCACGGCGGCGTAGAGGTTGAAGTTTGAGTCTTTGAACTCGGGACGATGGAAGAAGTTGTCCTGCGCGACGTCTTTGAACGCGATCTCGATGTCCTCGCGCGTCAGTCCGGCTTTCGTACCGTTCGCGCCAAAGAGTTTGTCGGCCGGAGGTGCCGGCAAGATGTAGATGTCGCCGGGATCGCCTTGATGCAGCGAAAGCCCGCTAAGTTGCTGACCCGACGCCAATGTCGGCAGCAGCGCCGAGTAGTTCGCACTGTCGTTGAAGCCGCCGTTGACAACCTCATAGCTATCCGGCGTTGCGACCGTATTGCCCGCAACGAAGTCGGAATCCGTGCCGCCGTTGACGATGTCGTTGCCCAATCCGCCGAGCACGATGTCAACGCCCGCGCCACCGTCGAGATAGTCGTTGCCCGCGCCGCCGAAGATGCGGTCGTCGCCGACTCCGCCGTAGATCTCAAGATTCGTAATGAGTCCGCGCTGCTCGAAGTCACCGACGTCGATGCCCCACTCGCTATCGACTTTCGGGAACTGGAAGCCGGCATCGGCGCGGACTTCGTCGTTGCCCGCTTGAGTGTCGATGACCGTCCGCTCGACGTTGATCGGCTGATAGAACTGGAACCGCTGCGCCATCACCGTATCGACGCCGACCGCCGACTGACCGGAGTCAAACCGCAGTTCATTGATCGTGACCGAGTTCGACGCCGTCACGCTCAGCGTCGCGTCCGGGCCGATCGCCAGCGTTTGCAGGATCAGTCGATTCCCGCGCCGCGCGGCTTTCACATCGGTCGAGAGATCGGTGATGCGATTGTTGTCTTTGCGCTTCGCCGTCTTGAGCGCGGCGTTGATGTCGGCGGCAAGATCTTCCGGCAGTGTATTTGTTGTGTCACGCGGCACGGTGACTTCGAACTCGCGCAGCACGCCTTCTTGCTTGAGCGCGATCGTAAAGGTCGCTGTCGCGGAAACTACAGCATTCGAAGGCGCATCGTCTTTGCCCTCGATCGTCGCGCGGACGTCAGATCCCGCTTCCGTCAGATAGGTTTGATTAGCGGTATCCCAAACTTGCGCGGTGAACTCGTACCGATGCAAGAAGCGGTTGTAGCGCACGGCAACAAAGTCCGGCACGGCGAGTCCGACCGTATCGAGATCTCCGCCGAGGAATAGCACGCGGTCATTGCCGTCACCGCCGTCGAGCCGATCGCTCGTCGTCGGAATGAGGCGCTTATCCGTCGAACCCAGTACCGGTAGTTCGTCGGGAATAATTTGGAAGGTGTCATTGCCGGGACCGCCGAAGAGCAGATCTTCCGCTTGCTTATCGAGCCCGCCGGTCAGCACGTCCGAACCTTCGCCGCCGAAGATCCAATCTTCCGACGGACCGCCGCGCAAGATGTCGTTGCCGGGACCGCCGAGAATCACATCGCGGCGCGTCGTATCGCGACGCTGAGCGAGATTGAGCGACGACGGCACATCCTGCGGCCGCATTTGGAACGTGAGGCTATAGATCGTCGGCGCTTTGTTGCCGCTGCGCACTCGCAGCACGTAATCCTGACCGGGCACGAGTCCCGCCAATGACAACTGCGTCGACGCTTCGCCCGAGAGATCGAGTACTCCGAACTCTTCCGGCCCGACGTTCGGGAACAACTCGTATCGCGCTGTGCCCGCCGTACTGCTGACTTCAATGAAGTAGTCGCCGGCCGCGAGTCCATTCAGCGACACAATCGCTGCGCGATCGAGCGTCGCGTTACCGACCGCCGCTTTGTCTTCACCGATGACGCGCCCGTCTGCCGTCTTGATCCTTAGCACGACTTCGCCCGCTGCTTCCGACAGCACGAGTCCGATGCGATCGGTTGCTATGCCCGTTGATTGCAGCGTGAATTGGAAGACGTCGACATCGCTCGCGCTATGCAACGTCAGACCGGAAACGCGCGACAACGATTCGATGTTCGAGAGTTCGAGCGCCTTCGCGATGGTGTTGTTCGAAGCGCCGTCGAGATCCGCAGCATCGGGACTCAGCGCGAGATTCGCTGCGCCACCGACCGTCGTTGCTTGCGGGTTCGTCGGATCGAAACGGAAGAGACTCAGTTCGAGCGCGTCGATTTGCGAACCACTCTTCGCCTTCAAGACCGCCGTGCTGAGATCAACGCCCGTCGGTACTCGGAAGTGATAGAAGTCGACGTCATCGGGACTATCGAGCGTCAGTCCGTAGAAGTTCGCGCTGAAGTTCGGATCGGCGGTCTTGCCATTCGCCACTTGCCCCGCGACGAAGAGATTGGCTGCGGAGCCGAAACTATCCGCCACTTCGAGGCGCGCCGCATCGCCCGTCTGCACGGTGCTCAATGTGAGCCGATTGCGACTGCGTCCCGCCGTCACCAATTGACCGAGACCCGCTGCTGCGAGTCCTGCTTGCACGTCGAAGACGAGATCGTCGATCGACGCATTTGAGTTGCTACCGTCTTCACCGCGCGTCGCCGCTGCCGTCGCAGTGACCGTGATGCGCGAGATCTTCAACGAGATCGTGAAGTCATCCGCAAAGCGTCCGTCAAACGGAGCAGGATTCGGAGCGACGATCCGCGCCGCCGTTGAAGCAGTGCTCGTCGCAGATTGTCCCGCCGTGAAGAGCCCACTCTCCGCGCCGTTGCCATTGATGATTTGCAGCACCGTGCCCGCAACGGCATTGCGGAGCGACAGCGTCAAGTGGTTATCGAACTCACCGGCAACGAGCAGATCGCTCAGATGCGCTGCTTCGAGCGCCGCGTTCAACTCAACGATGAGGTCCGCGATGCTCCGCGCGGTCAAGAACTTCGGATCAAGCAACGTCTTCGAAACCGAGATACTCCCGCCGACATTCAGCAAGACCGAGAAGTCTTGCTCGAAGCGACCGTTGAGCGGCGCATCGAGCGTTGACGTAATTGTCGCAGGCAATGTCGCCGAGTTGGGCAACGTGCCGAGCGCGGCATTGCCGAGCCCACTTCCGGGCAACGGCAACACAAAAGCTTGATCCGCAGTGTCATTGCGGACTCCCTGCAACGTCTCGGCGCGGTCGATGAGGATTGCATTGCCGCTCAAGATCTCGACGCGGTCATCGCCCGCGCCGGCATCAACCCAAACGGTCTTCTGCACGGTCGGCCCGACGGTCACGACGTCATCGCCGCCGAGCGCATCAACGAGGATCACCGAGTAATCCTGCGACGACGGGAACTCGCTATTGAGATCGCTCTGCAAACGCGGAACGGAACCGAGCGAACCGGATTGGCTCGCGGTTGATCGCGCGGCAGCAGCATCAATGTCGATCAGGGTTTCGTTCGAATCCCATATCAACGCGCCATTGGGATCGGTCGCTTGAAAATCAAGTCGCGTCTGCGCGGCGAACGAGAAGTTGCCATTGTTCTCCGTCAACCGAGTGATGAGGTGATGATCGGTGAGTTGTCCCGGCTCCGTCACGAAGTCGACATTGATCCGATCCGCCGCACCCGTTCCGCCGACGTACCAAATTTGACTGCTCTCTTGCGCGTACTGCTTCCATGCATCGCCCGCGAGACCGCCATCAAGCGACTCGAACGCCGTCCCGTCCGCGCGGTACAGCAAGTCTTCGCCGCCGTTGCCGTACATGAAGTCGATGACGTTGCCGCCATACAGCACGTCGTTGCGACTGCTGCCGAGCATGCGATTGAGACCGGTCTTCTCGACCTCATACGGCTTGCTCGCGCCATCAAGATCGAGGAAGCCGTCGTCATTCAAGTCACCGTCATTGTTTGCGAACGATCCGTCCGGCTTCACGAAGACGCCGAATTGCCCGCCGATTCGCGGGTCTTGCGACCATGCAAACAATTCATTCGTGCCGACACCGCCGATGAGATCGTCATCGCCCTGCCCGCCGTAGATGACGTCATGATCGTTCGCCGCTCCGATGCCGAGACCGCCGTCACCATAAAGGCGATCGTCGCCCGCAAACCCGTAGAGCACGTCGCTACCCCGACCGCCGTCGAGCCGATCGCGCCCCGCTGAGCCGATCAAAGTGTCGTTGCCCGGTCCGCCATCAAAGACGCCGACAAAGTCCGGTCGACTGGCAAGCTCATCGAGATTGAAGCGGTTCGCTCCGCTGCTGACGAACTCGATGTGATCGTTGCCGAGCAAGCCCGAGACGCGGAATTGCTCGACGAGCATCTTGCGGAACGTTGTCGCGTTCGTCGGATCATCGCCGCGCACATTCGCGATCAACGTGCGATGCGGCAGATTCCCGACTTGCCCGACGATGATCGGCACGTTGCTCAATTCGCTTTGCACCATATCGACAACGACGCGCCGCGCTCCGACGTTCGCACCCGTAAAGCCGAGATCAGCAATCGCATTCGCGCTGCCACTCGTCGAAGTGATGCTGAGGCTCGCGTTCGGCCCGAGTCCGCGCGTCAGCAGTCCGAGATGATCGCCCTGCCGCACGAACTCGACTTGCCCTGCGACCGTGCTTGCAGCGACGCGCGTATTGAGCCCCGTCACTAATTCATCGAGCGAGAACGCATTGAGTCCCGTCAGATTGAGCGTCGCGTTGATGACGCCATTGCCGTCTCCGTCTGCATCGAGCAGCACCGTTACTGCCGGTGCGCTATCACTGAAGACGAGCCGCGTCGTACCCGCGCCGCTGATCGCAGTCTCTTCCGTGAAGCGAATGAAGTCCGGCGCACTCGTGCCTTCGAGCAGCAAGATGTCGGTCGCATTGTCGTCACCGATATCGCGTTCTTCGGCATTACCGAAGTGCCCGTCGTAGTCATCGCCGAGCGTCGCGTATTCGGGCCGCGAATCGAGCACCATCATGTCGATGCCCGCACCGCCGCGCAGGTCATCGTTGCCGTCTTGGCCTTCGAGCCAGTCCGTATCGGCACCGCCCCAAATGACGTCGCTACCGCCGCCGCCGAGCAACTGATCTTCGCCCGATCCGCCGTAGAGAGTGTCGCCGCCGCCAATCAGAGCCGCTCGCGTATTGATGACGTTGCGATCGGCCCCGACGAGATAATCGCCGCCGACAAAGTCATTGCCTTGATCGCCGTAGAAGACATCGCGGCGCACGTTACCGAAGAGCCAGTCGCCATCTTCGCCGCCGTGCAACTCGTCGCCGAACAGCACGTATTCCGCCGCGTCTTCTGAACCCGCTGCCGCATAGAGCGAGTCGATACCGAGACCGCCGAACGCGCGCTGACCGATCTGCTCGCCGAGCGCATTACCCGGATCCGTGAAGAGCTGATCGTTGCCTTCATCGCCATAAAGCTGATCGATACCCGCTGAGCCGTAGACGATGTCGTTGCCGAGACCGCCGCGCACGAGATCGTCGCCCGCGCCGCCATCGACGCTATCGATCCCGAGTCCGCCGTCGACGTAGTCCGCGTCCGCGCCGCCGTTGAGCAAGTCGTTGTCGCCGCCGCCGAAGAGGAAGTCGGCACCCGCATCGCCATTGAGTTGATCAACGCCGTCGCTCGCATCGCCATTCGCACTCAGTCCAGTGAAGACTGCCGGAGTGTAATTAAAACGTCCGAACTGTCGGTTGACCGCTTGATCGAACAATGGCTGAGCAATGAAGTTCGCAGCCGTTGTCAGCACGAAGTTCTCGATACCGGCGAGCTCAATGCCGCCCCAAAGAACGTCACTATCGCCGCCGCCGTTGAGCACGTCGTCGCCCGCATCGCCGACGAGCACGTCAACGCCGCCGTCGCCATTGAGAACGTCGTTCCCCGTATTGCCGTAGACGGAGTCGTTCCCGTCACCGCCCGCTGCGGTATCGTCGCCCGCTTGCCCGAGCACGCGGTCGTTGTCTTCGCCGCCGTCGAGCACATCGTTGCCGACATCGCCGATCAGCAAGTCCTCGCCCGCGTCACCGAGCAGAACGTCGTTGCCTTCTTGACCGTAGACCGTATCCGCTCCGCCGCCCGCTTCGATGCGGTCATTGCCGAGCTGCCCGTAAAGCACGTCATTACCGCCGCCGCCGAAGATCTGATCGTCGCCGTCTTCACCGTAAATGGTGTCGCGCGTCGCGCCGCCATTGATGGTGTCGTCGCCGAATCCGGCATAGATGAGATCGATACCGCCGAGTGCACTGATGCTGTCGCGTCCGTCATACGACCGAATCACATTGTCAGAATTGTTACCGACAATGGTGTCGTTGCCGCTGCCGGTTGTGATCCACTCGAAGCCCGCAACACCGCCGGTGCGCGTTGACTGACCGCCATTGAGATCAACGAAAACGCCCGTCGTCCAAAGTGAGTAATCAATCAAATCGAAGCGACCGATCGACCCGTTAAGCACGCCGCTCACTCCGGTCTGCGGAGCGAGTACGAAGTGATCGTCGGCCTTGCCAGTCGTCACGTTTTCGACGGCGGAGAAGCGAGTGATGCGCAGCGTGCCGGAAACGTACTCATCGCCGAGCATGCCGCCGCGCGCCTCACTATTCGTCGCGCCGCGATGAATGTCGCCCGCGTTGTCGCTCAAGACGCGCACCGTCAGC
>CAZNMS010000043.1:27843-31110 GCA_964573505.1 uncultured Planctomycetaceae bacterium
ACGTCTTCAAAGTCTGCTCCGGTGATCGAGTCGTTGCCCGCGCTGCCGTCGATGCGGCCGGTGATGTTCTTGTCTTTGTCGAAGACGAAGAGATCGTTGAGCGTGCCGCCCGTCAGATTCTCGAACGTCTCAAAGCGGAACGTCGCTTCGTGATCGACGTAGCCCTTATTGGTCGCCGTCACGCGCCAGTTCGCGTTGACGTTCGCGCCGATGAGTTGATCGTCTGCCGATTGGCCGCCGATCGCGCGTTCGAGATTCTCATACCGAGCAATGTTCGTCGCGGTTTGAGTCTGCCGATTCACCGTCACCGGCGAGCGGCGCGGGAACGCGAGATAGTCGAGAGTGTCCGTCACTTCCGGCAGCCCGTCGGCATCGACGCCGCCGCGACCGTCGATCGAACCAGTGATCGAACCGCGCGGAGTCACTCGGAAGTAGTCGACCGTTTGATCGCCGCCGATCAGATGCTCGAAGCCCGCGAAGCTCAAGAGCCCCGGCTGATTCACATAGCCCGCATTGAGCCCGTTGATGAACCAGTTGTTTTGCAACGAGACCTCAGTCAGCGCCTGAGCGATCGTCAGCGAGTCTGCTGCACCGCCGCCGGTGACGATCTCGATGCCCGTCACAAAGCCGGACGCTTCGGGATCTCTGCTGTCAGCATTCGTAATGCTGCCGCCGTCAGCCGTCGTCGCTTGAAACTCAACGCCGCTCAAGACGTCGATTTGCACCGGCACTGTCATCGGATCGAATCGCAAGGCATCAGCAGGGTCGCTGCCCGATTCGTCGATGACGTCATCGCCCCAGAAATCTTCGAAGATGTAGGAATCGTTACCGTTACCGCCGATGAGTTCGTCGTCATCGCGTCCGCCGCGCAGCGCGTCGTTACCGGCGCGTGCATCGAGCACGTCGTTACCGACTCCGCCGAAGAGCAGATCGTCGTCATCGCCGCCGATGAGTTCATCATCGCCGTCATCGCCGTAGAGCCGGTTGCGCCCCGCGCGACCGTCGATCACGTCGTTGCCGAAACCGCCGCGCAGTTCATCGTCGCCGCCACCACCGTTGATCTCGTCATCGCCCGCCCCGCCGTTGACAAAGAACGGCATCGTCAGTGCCTCGTCGACGTCGAAGATGTCATTTCCATTACCGAGATCTGCAACGACGCGCTTCACTCCCGAGAACGTCACTTGTACTTCTTCGGGCAGCGCACCCGGTCGGTTCTTGTAGACGACTACCACTTCGCCGGGTTTGTCACCGGCTTGCAACTGGAACTCTTCAGCACCGTCGCTATGCCCCGGCCCGCGCAAACCGGCAAGCGGTCCGGCGTGAATAACGAGCGAGCCGTCCTCTTCCTGATGTGCGACCGCCGTCCCCGGCGGAGCGCAGTGATGATCGAGATCAAAGATCGTCAGATCGATCAGATTGAATTTTCCGCTGATGAAGAGGAACGAGTAGCAGATTCGCAGAATCGCACTCAGTTTCCCGCTCGCATCGAAGACGCACAGTCCCGGAATGTCCGGGATCGTGCCCGGTATCGGACGTCGATTGAAGAGGTCGATGAGCTCGTCCGGATAGAGCTTTCCGTCTGCATTCTGATCGTTCCAGTTGAGTTCGAGCTGCCCGCGCACGCCGCCCTCAACCGAGACACTGAAGAACGGGATGCCCTCACCGCCATCAAAGCCGAGCCCGACAAAGCCCTCGAAGACGAGCCCGAACTCATTGATGTCTTTGCCGCCCTTTTTGTCGCCGAAGTAGAAGCCGTCGAAGAAGTTGCCAGTCTCGACGAGTCCTCGCGTATCGAAGCCGATGCTCAAATCCGCATACGCATTGAGATATGCCGACAGTGACACAAACACTTGATCGATGCCGATTGCCTTCAGCGGACGGAACTTCTTCATGAAGTCGAAGTCGAGTTCGAGACGCGGGATATCCCAGCGCACGATGTCGGCCTTCTCGCCGCTGAGCAGCTTGAAGATGTTTGAAGGAGAAGTGATCAGCTTCAGATCGATCCCGAGCCCGCCTTTGCCGATGCGATTCGGGTTCTGCTGACCTTTGCGGAGCAGCCCGAGCGCACTGCGGGTCGAACTGCTATTGCCGCCGGTTGTTTTCGCCTGCGACTCGACATCCTTCTGGCCTTTGACTTCTTCGCCTTCGCTGCCTTCACCGAGCTTCTCCCCCTTAACTCCGACATCAGCATCTTCGTCATCGGCATCCTCTTCATCCGGCGCGTCGACGAGATACCGAATCAACCCGCCGGTGATGCGTCCGCCGTACTCGAGCGACAGATCGGTCAAGAACTGCACCGAAACTTTGCCGCCGCGCTCGCTGTTGCGCACGACTTTGAACTTCGACGGATCAACGTCGACGTCATGAATGACGACGCGCACCGCCGTGCCGGCCTTCGGCACTTTGTCGAGTTCAATCTTTGTGTTCTTCGCAATGAAGAGCGGCTGATCCCCATCATCGACGAGTAATTGTTCTTCCACTTCCGGCTTGCCGGTCAAATAGAACGTGCCGAAGTTGATCTTCGCTTCACCGCCCGTGCCGCGTAGCGCATTGAGTTCGTCGATGAAGCCGTAAGCGTTCTGCAGGATCGTCAGCACGCGCCGCACTTTCTCAGCACGTGTCTTGAGTTTGTCGACGTCACGATTGTCGCTCAGCAAACCGATCAGCAGCACGCCGAGATCCGAGAACGTGACGGGCTCGCCCTGACTTTGCTTATTGAGCTGACTGATGAGCGGGACTTCTTGCAGCAAGAAGTCGACGACCGGACGCAGCGGCCCCGCAAACTTATCGAAGTACTCGGCGACCGGTCCGAGAATCTCGGTCAAGAACGTGCCGAGATTCAGCGTCACGTTATGGAACGTGACATCGGGAGTGAGGCCGCCGACTTTGCCCTCGCGCGTCGAGTAACCGAAGAGCCAATCTACGGTCATGTCGGTCGAAAGTTGCGGCAGACCTCCGAACGATGTCTTCGCTTCGAGATGCAGATCCGCAAAGGCCGAGAGAGAAGCACCGGCTGCGAAGATGTCGCGGAAGCTCTTGCGAGATTCGATCTCGGTCAGCGTCAAACGGTTCTTTCCGTCCGCCGAATAGGTATCGAAGAGATCGACAAAGATGCTGCCGGCTGCGAACGTCGTTCGGGCCAATCGCCCGTCTTCGTTGAGGTCTTCTTCAATGACCTCTTCGTCGTCCGTATCGCCGTCGCCGTTGTAGTCGACGCCATCTACGACTTCGTTGAGCGCCGGTCCCTGCATCGGCGAGATGTCCTCT
>CAZNMS010000044.1:0-5378 GCA_964573505.1 uncultured Planctomycetaceae bacterium
TGCGATCGTCGCGCCGCTTCGCGAGCCTGCTGGACGGCAGGCAGCAGCAACGCCACCAGCACGGCAATAATGGCAATAACAACGAGCAGTTCGATGAGCGTAAATGCCCGGCGGCGAGTACGAAGATGCGGTGACATGCAGCCATCCTCCAAAAAGCGTTGAGTGCGGAAACGGGCCAGTCGCGTCCCAGCAAGATACAAGATTATGAATTAGGAGGCTTCGTCAACTAGCTCCAATGGCGCGTTTGCGGTGCCGGACACAAGCGGTTCTGTCGATTCTTTGGCTCCAACGTCGCGAAATTGGGCTCAATCGCGGCGAAAGTGGCTAGGAGCGTGTCCGAGTAACATGGACTTCCAGTTCGTGCAGGCTGACTGGCGGTTCGAAGTTGTCTGTAGGAATACATACAGCACGCGCCAGAAGCCCATGCTGCGACTTCTCGGGCAAGCTCCTAGGGCGCAGCAATTTCTTGTGGCGGGCTATGTGGTTTGCGTTACAGGCGTAAGATGACGCCAGTAGAGGGGCCATTGTCGGCTATCCACTCTGTTTGCTAACGCTGCGACTGATTCGGCGTTTTCTAGGTTCCGTCGAGCTCCGCCAACTTTCAGGCGACGGGTGCTGGTTCGACAACACGATTCGGTCGGGCCACTGCCGATGTCCCAGCCCTCGGCCCGCAACTCGGGATATTGAATCATCGCTCGGCGGTCCGTGACGAAGTTCAAAAACGGCATGGTTCAAAGTGAGGTCGCAGAGCCACGCCCGCCAGGAAGCGGAATCCGTTACGAAATAGCCAAAACCCAGCTTCCTAACGGGCGCGGCTCTACGACCCAGTGCGAGACCGAAGTCAACCTCGCCCGTTCTCTTGACGTGAGTGGATCAACGGGAGCAGCGACTTGCTGCTCAATGGCGTCGACTCGTAATTGCAGAGCCCGCTCAAACATCTTCGTCCGCAGTCCGTCCGCCGCGTCGCGAACGGCTTCCTCACTGCCCGCTATCAACTGCCTCGCCGCAGCGGCATTCACGGACTGCATGACTGCCTGCTAAGCCGCATCGATCTCAGCCTGCATCCCTGCTTTGAGATCTTCCCAACGAGCCTGTGGTAAATCGGCAATTCTGACCTCCTGCCAAGAACGAGTACCGAGTGCTCAACGAGCACCGCACTACCCTTCCTTGCAGAATCACCCAGAGGGCGCCAGCCAAATTTGCTGCGCCCTCGCCCCTGCCGGTAGCGGATTAATTCATCCACTACCAGCACGGACTGGTAATTAAGGCGCGTTGCTAGACTAGACCCTGCTCAAGATCGGACAACACGGCCAATAAGGCGTTTGAAAGAACGAATGCTTCATTGCGCTCGCGATTTTGAAGATCAGAGAAGCGGTTAGTTCCGCCCCCACCACTCAGTGTGTCGCGGCCTTCGTTACCCGCGATGACATCATCATCTCCTTCACCGAGTATTACGTCGATTCCTTGCCCCCCGGAGAGTGTGTCATTGCCGCTGCCTCCAAGCAGCGTATCCAATCCAGCGTCGCCCGAAATGGAGTCTGCGCCTCCGCCACCGGAGACCAAGTCGTTACCGCCGCCGCCCGAGATAACGTCGTTGCCATCTCCTCCAGCGATGGTGTCATTGCCCGATTCACCACGAATTTGGTCGTCACCACCTTGTCCGGCAAGTTTGTCGTGACCAATACCGCCATTGATACTGTCGTTCCCGCTTCCCCCATCGATAGCGTCTTGCCCATCGCCCCCGAGGAGCGTGTCATTACCAGTATCACCTCGTAGGGTGTCGTCGCCAGCGTCACCGGAAATGGAATCCTCACCGAGTCCGCCGAAAATGAAGTCATCGCCAAGATCGCCGAAAATACGATCGTTGTCAGCGTCGCCAAAGAGTTCGTCATCTCCGGTCCCGCCGCGAATCAAATCGAAACCGGAACCGCCAAAGACAATGTCTGCTCCAGCTGCCCCAAAGAGGGAGTCGCTGCCATCTAGTCCATCGATGAAATCGTTTCCGCCGTTTCCATTAAGATCATCCGCCCCGGCGGAGCCAATTAATGTGTCGGCCCCACTCCCGCCCTGAGCACTTAAGGTCGCAAATGTGTCGCGCTGTGCACTTGCGTTTAAGATATCGTCACCGTCGCCGAGATCGACTGCGACATGAATTGAACTCGAGAGTGTCGACAGGTCTGACAACACAACGGTGTCATTGCCGGCCAAGCCAATAAAGCTCACTTGAGTTCCAAAGCCCACGATGACCAGTGTGTCGCTGTCGGAATTGTCTATTTCGACGGTCAGTTCGCTGCCGGTTGCGTTCGTGATCTCGAAGTTGTTGTCTGCTGCGGTTCCGGTGAAGACGAACTGATCCTGAGAGTCCCCGCCGGCATCAAGGATGTCGCTGCCAACTCCGCCGTCGAGCGTGTCAGTTCCAGTGTCGCCAATCAGCGAGTCGTTACCGCCTTCGCCAGCAATCCTGTCGTTGCCCTCACCGCCATTGATGGTGTCGTCGTCACTTCCTCCGACAATTCGATCATTGCCGAGTCCGCCGGAAATGAGATCACTCCCTGCACCTCCATTGATGGCGTCATTGCCAGAGAGTCCATCGAGGAAGTCATCCCCGTCTCCGCCGGTGATGAAATCGTCGCCTTCGAAGCCTATGACAGAATCATTGCCGGCGTTTCCTTCGAGGCTGTCATTGCCGAGTTGCCCAGAAACCACGTCGTTGCCAGCACCGGCGCGAAGGGTGTCGTTTCCATCACCGCCGGAGATAACGTCATTACCATAATTTACCGTGACGTCATCGACACGGACCAGGTCGTTACCCCCTTGCCCATCTACGGCATCATCGCCGTATCCGCCATTGACTGTGTCATTCCCGCCACCACCAAAAATAGCGTCATTACCATCGGATGTGACATTTGGAGTCACGCCGTCACCGAATAGCAAATCTCGGCCGTCCAAAGTATTGGGAATCTCATCGTCACCGAAGACGATATCAATTCCGGCGTCTCCTGTGACGGTATCATTCTGAGTGCCACCCAAAACGACATCGCTGCCATCGCCACCAGAGATCGAGTCTGCGCCGGCATTACCTCGCAATGAGTCAGCACCGCGACCGCCGAGGACTGTGTCGTTGCCAGCACCGCCAGAGCCGGAGTCATTGCCTTCACGGCCTTCAATGAGATCGCGCCCGTCTCCGCCGTCGAGGAGGTCGTTGCCGTCTGCTCCAATCAACGTGTCATTACCTGCGCCGCCTTCGAGCGTAGCGCCGGCTGAAGATGATGCGGGGCTTGTTGAATTACTCGATGAATCCGTGCCGCCAGCTAGCAACAAGTCATCGTTGAGCCCACCGCTTAGCGAATCTAATCCGCCACCTCCGTTCAGTGAATCATTACCAGCGTCGCCCAGCAGTGTGTCGCTGCCGGTGCCAATTACCGTTGCGAGAAAACTATCACCGGAGAGGACGTCGTTTCCGGCATCGCCAACGAGGCGGTCGTTGCCATTTTCCCCAACGAGAACGTCGTTTCCTAGTTCGCCATTGAGATCATCATTTCCATCCCCGCCGAACAGGGAGTCGTTGTCGGATCCGCCGCGTACTAAATCGCTACCACCGCCGCCGTCCAATGTGTCATTACCTGAGTCTCCCAAGAGGGAATCTTCCCCTTCGCCGCCAGAGACTAAGTCGCCGCCGCCACCTCCGTTGATTGTGTCGTTACCTGACTCACCTTCGATGACGTCGTTGCTATCGCCGCCAGTGATTAAGTCTGCGCCGTCTCCACCGAAAACAGAGTCCAGACCGCTTCCGCCATCAATCAGATCTGCGCCGCCGTTTCCGAAAATCACATCGTCATCGCCACTGCCTAAGAGAGTGTCGCTTTCGTCGCTGCCAATGATGGAGTCAACTCCCTCGCCGGCATCAATCACGCTACCAGCATTAGCCTCAATGGCGTCGTCGCCTTCCCCGGTTACTGCCGTCATCGGAACATCGCTACTGCCCACGATGACGTCGTTGCCTTCACCTGTCTCGACGCTAATCCCAGTCAGAGTCGTGAAGACCCCCGCAGTGACCCCCGTAAGATCCACTGCAGTATCGAAGTCGTCGGATACGATCACGATGTCAGTAATCGTGTTTCCGGCAACTCCCGAAAGGACATTAACCCCGTCTGCACCTGTCACCGAGACGTTTCCTGCAACTGTCGAATCTTCACCGATCGTTACAGTGTCACCTCCCTGTACCTCGACAACGAGGAGCCCGCTGCCGGAAAATGCGGTGACCGTCAGCAGAGCTCGTTGTTCGAGTCGCTCACTGCATCCCGTATGACGCCGCGAGCTTCTTTGTGCCGACCGCCGCGCAAGCTTCAAATTGCCAATCTTCCTCTGCACTTCCGAAATCCAAGATGACAGGATCATCGCGCCCACCCCCACATGTCTAAACTCGTCACTTTGTAACGTAAGCCAGTTGCCTCACTTTGCGCTCGATGCGGAAGCGATCCAGACATGGACTTACACGAAGTTCACACTAGGCAGAGTGGCATGGATAGGCAAGTCGTGGCGCCTTGCTGCGCGCTTCGGCCGAAGTGGCGGATGGGTTCATGCGGGTCTAACGCGATCGCTCGTTCTTGAGGCTCGCCGCTCCTGCGTCGGCGGCTGTCGGCCCTTATGAACAAGATTCATAGGCAATGAGACAGATCACCATCGGGGCGAGTCAGTGTTCCGAGCCTCTGTCGAAGAAGGGAGCCTCTTTGCGAGTGGGCATCTTCATTTGCGGCATATCGGCAATGGAATCTCTACTACACGGAAGAGACGAACTGCCGACGGGGCAATGAGTGGTGCTCGGTCACTGTAAGTGACTGTGAGCGGCGTCGGGGTAGTGGCCGGCTTCGACGGCTCCTACGAAACAGCGGGCGGCGTGATCGGTGTGAGTTCGTAAGTCTCCGAAGCGCTCGAGGAACTTTGGCGCGAAGTCGTAGGGGGTCAGGCCGAGCATGTCGTAGCTCACGAGCACCTGACCGTCGCAGTGCGGGCCGGCTCCAATGCCGATTGTGGGGATCGTCAGTTCGGCGGTGATCTTCTCGGCGTCGGGACTCGGGATGAGTTCCAGCAAGAGGCCAAATGCTCCGGCTTCTTGAGCTGCCAACGCGTCCGCTCGCAGACGGTCGAAGTCGCGTTGAACTTTGCCGTGACCGCCGAGCTTTCTCACGGACTGCGGCTTCATGCCGACATGCGCCATGACCGGGATGTCGGCCTCGGCCAGTGCGCGGATCGTCCGAGCTTGATTCTCTCCGCCTTCCAGTTTGACGGCCGCGACTCCAGCTTCCTTGATGAGCCTTCCGGCATTCTCGACGGCTTGCTGCGGACTGACCTGATAGCTCATGAATGGCATGTCGGCG
>CAZNMS010000044.1:5388-30991 GCA_964573505.1 uncultured Planctomycetaceae bacterium
AGATGCCGTAGATGGTGCCGCGCTTGTCGCTGCCGGCGATGACGAGCGCGCGTTTGGCAGCTCGGGCGACGATGCGACTGTGATAGACCATCTCGTCCATCGTGACGGGCAAAGTGGTCTCGTGACCTTGAATCACCATTCCCAATGAATCGCCGACGAGCAATGAATCGACCCCCGCGCCATCGAAGATACTGGCGAACGTGAAGTCGTAAGCCGTCAGCATGCTCAGCTTCCGTTTGCCCTTTGCAGCCATGAATCGAGGCACGGTCATCGGGCGAGAAGTTTCGGTCATGAAGCTGATCCTCAAGCGAATGAAGTAGAGCGACTCGGAGTCGTGAGTTCGGTGGCCGGTCAAGTCGGCAGACGGGCGTAGGATAGATCCTGCGGGCGTAAGTTCAGCGCGCAGGCGGGTTTTGTGGGGATGCTCGATGCAGGCAAAAAGCGCGGCCCGATCGGCACGCGAGTAGAGCAAAGGCGTTCGGCGGGAGTCGGTATGAAGACAGTGAGCGGTTCTTGTTTGGGGGCTCGATAGTGGCAAAAGCGCGGCCCGATGGGCACGCGGTTAAACGAGTTAGGCACGCACTTTTTCCCATTGCTTGTCGAGGCGCGTTTCAGAGATCGGCATTGCGGTGCGGAGTTCTTGCGCGAAGAGGGAGACGCGCAGTTCTTCGAGCATCCATCGGTAGAGGTCGAGTTCGGGATCGAAGAGTTCTCGGGCAGCGTGCTCAGCGGCGCGCGCTTGATAGCGCGCGAGGCAACGCTGCATGACGTCATGCAAGGCGCGATCGCGCGGGATGCCGTTCGTCACAAGCTTCTTCAGACGACGCACGATCGCATCCATGTAGCGGGGATATTGGACGAGCCATCCATACGGCGTGCGCGTCAGAAACTTCGGTCCCGACAGTCCAATGAGCTGCGCCTTCACGTCGGCAACGGCATAGGCCATCAGCGGGCTCTTTGTGGCGTTGAGTGTCGCTCGCACTTCGGCGTAGTTCGTGAAGAACGGACGCAAGACGTCGATGAGAGCTTGAGTGGCTTCTCCGAGATTGCCGCGCGCGACTTGCAACTGTGCTTTGAACGCGGCTTCTGTGCGCGGATAGGCGCCGCGCTCCGGGAAGAAGGCGCGGTCGACAATGAGGTCTCCGAGATCTTGCTGAAACGTGCCCGTGCAGCCGAGTGCCGCGCCCCACAACGTCCATTGATTGATGTCCGGTAGGTTTTCGAGCTGATATTTCACCGGCTTCCGCAGCGCGAGCGCAGCGAGACGACGAATGCCCGCGCGCGTTTCAACAGCGGCCTTTGTCGGAGTGTCGATCAGTCGCAGCGAGACGCTCTCGCCTTGATCAATCAACGACGGATAGCCGATGAGCTGCACTCCGCCGCTTGCAAAGCTCACCTGCGCAGGAAGCTCGCCGAAGTTCCATTCGGTCAGCTTGTCCCGACTCCATTGCTGACTGCCGGCCTTCTTAAAGCTCGCAGCCGCAATGCCGCCGAGTTGCTTATGCAGGTCGAGCAAGTTGCGACCGGCAGCGAGTTGCGCGCCTTTGTCGTCGATGACTTTGACGTTCATCCGCAGATGATTCGGCAATCGTTCGAGATCGAAATCAGCCGCTCGCACGCCGATGCGCCCCATCTCTGAAAGCAGTCGAGCGACTTCTTCTTCAAAGTCACCGTCGCCGAATTTGAGCTTTGCGAGCACGGCCTGCGCGGTCTCGTTCGCGGGGACGAACATGCGGCGCGTTTCTTTCGGCAGTGACTTAATCAGAGCGCTGACTTTCTCTTCAAGCAGTCCCGGCACGAGCCATCCGAGTCGCGCTTGAGTGAGCTGATTGAGAGCCTCTTTCGGAACGGACAACGTGATGCCGTCGTCGGCTTTGCCCGGCTCAAGTTGATACTCAAGCGGCAGATTCAGATGCCCGGCAGCGATGCGATCGGGGAACTCGGCATTCGTGACATCGCGCCCGCCTTCGCGTCGCAAGTCGTCCCGCGTCATATGCAGGATCTTCGGCTGCTTGCGGTCGATGCTCTTGAGCCACTTGCGCAAGTGGAAGCCGTCGCTCACATCCGCCGGAATGCGTTTGTCGTAGAACGCGATCCGCACGTCGTCATCGACTAAGAGGTCGCTGCGGCGCGTGCGGACTTGCAGTGCTTCCAGTTCGGCGATCAGTTCTTTGTTGTGTAGGAAGAATGACAGATCGCACTCCCAATTCCCGGCAACGAGCCCCTGCTCGATCATTTGCTGACGCGAGAACTTCGGATCGATGCGCGAGTAGTTCACGCGCCGTCGTTGCACGATCGGCAGTCCGAAGAGCGTCACTTTCTCGAACGCCATCGTGCTGCCTTGCTGCGGATCCCATTCAGGATCGCTGTAGGTTCGCGCGATGAGATGCCCGGCAAGCGGCTCGATCCATTCGGGATTGATGCGCGCCGCGACGCGGAGATAGCGACGAGTGGTCTCAACGAGTTCCGCTGCGACGATCCATTTCGGCTTCTTGCCCATCAAGCCGGAGCCCGGCCACAACTGCAAACGCTGATTGCCGGCGGCGATGTATTCGCCGTTCTCAGCAAGCGTCGCGATGCCGCCGATGAAGCCCGTCAGCAATGCGCGATGAATGGAAGCCGCGTCATCGCGTCGCTTATGCGGCTTGAAGCCCGCTTCTTGCACCAGTTGCGATAGCTGCTGATGAATGTCGACCCACTCGCGCATCCGCATGTACGAGAGAAAGTTTTGTTGGCATGCCTTCCGCAGCTTTGACCGCGTCAATGTCTGCGAGAGGTGATGATAGAAGTCCCACAATTTCAGATAGCTGAGGAAGTCGGAGTCCTCATGCTTGAATTGTTCATGCGCTTGATCGGCAGCTTGCTGATGCTCGACGGGACGATCGCGCGGGTCTTGCAGTTCGAGAGCCGAAGCGATGATGAGCGCCTCGTGCAAACAGTTCTCATCATGCGCCGCGAGAATGATGCGACCGACGCGCGGATCAACCGGCAGTCGCGAGAGCTTCTCGCCGATCTGAGTGAGTTCGTTGCGATCGTCGAGAGCACCGAGCTCGAACAGCGTGCGATAGCCGTCATTGATCGTGCCGATCTTCGGCGGTTCGAGAAACGGGAACTCCTCAATCTTGCCGAGCTTCAATGCCTTCGTTTGCAGGATGACCGACGCGAGATCCGTGCGTTGAATCTCGGGCGATGTGAACGGCTCGCGATTCTTGAAGTCGTCTTCGGAGTAAAGCCGAATGCAGACGCCCGGCCCGATGCGTCCGCAGCGACCGGCTCGCTGATTGGCCGACGCTTGCGCAATCGGCTCGACGGGCAGACGCTGCATGCGCGATCGCGCGCTGTAACGACTAATACGCGCCGTCCCGGAGTCGATGACGCTGCGAATGCCGGGCACCGTCAATGAGGACTCCGCAACGTTCGTCGCGATGACGATGCGGCGATGCGTATGCGACTCGAAGATGCGCTGCTGATCTTTGTCCGATAGTCGCGCATAGAGCGGCAGAATCTCGGTCATGCGTCCGCGATTCCGTTCGGGCAGCAGTCGGCCGCGCAACGACTTCGCGGTGTCGAGAATGTCGCGCTCAGTCGGCATGAAGATGAGAATGTCGCCGGTCGGGTCATGCAGCGTCAGTTCGTCGACGGCATTCAGGATCGAACGTTGCACGTCGGGCTCAGCACGGCGCGCAGGACGCTTGCTCTTCTCGGTCGGCTCATCGGATTCGTCATCGTCGTCGCCCTCATCAATCAGCGGTCGATAGCGAACCTCGACGGGATAAGTTCGCCCTGCAACTTCTATGACAGGCGCCGGCTTACTCGGAGTTCCGAAGTGCTCAGAAAAGCGAGCGGCGTCGATCGTTGCCGAAGTGATGATGACTTTGAGATCGGGACGCTTCGGTAAGAGCTGCTTCAAACGACCGAGCAAGAAGTCGATGTTGAGCGATCGCTCATGCGCTTCGTCGATGATGATCGTGTCGTATTGATCGAAGAAGCGGTCGTTCTGAGACTCGGCCAGCAAGATGCCGTCGGTCATCAGCTTGATGTAGGTCTGCTGGCTCGTTGCATCGGTGAAGCGGACTTTGAAACCGACGGCCTCGCCAATCTTCGAATGGAGTTCTGCAGCGATGCGATTCGCGACGCTTCTCGCAGCGATGCGCCGCGGTTGAGTGTGCCCGATGAGCCCGTCGATGCCTCTTCCTAATTCGAGGCAGATCAGCGGCAACTGAGTCGACTTACCCGATCCAGTCTCGCCGCAGAGAATCACCACTTGATGCTGCTTGATGGCTGCGGCGATCTCTTCATGCCGCATCGCAATCGGCAGTTCGGCATTGAGCGTCACTTTCGGGCGCGAGTCGATGCGGCGTTGGCGCGTCGCTTCGGATGCTTCAAGTGCCGAGAGGAACTGCTTGAGATTCCGCGCGAAGTGCGGAGTTGTCTGCGGTGCTCGTTCGAGTTGCTCCAATGATCGACGCAGTCGAAAGCGGTCGACTTGCATCGTTCGCTGAATGCGGCGGCGCAAGTCGCGAAAGTTCGGTGCGGTTGACTCGGCTGAGGTCGGAGACGCAGCAGTCGCGGACGGAGTCGGGCTTTGAGGAATTGGCATCACAACGGCTGAAGCAAGGGGCATAAACGGCAGAGAAACGTCGGCCTGATGGCAACACGAAATCAGGTTGGCGACAGCACTGAGGCCACTGCTCCGCACGGGTTCGGGACAATAGTCCGTGCTCCCGTGAATGCACGAGACGTCGAAGATGTGCCTAACACTGACCGACGTCGATTCGTACCATCCCCGCCCCAAATTCGTCGAAATCGGGGCAGATCGAGTTCTCTTGAGACATGAGCTGAGTTGAGGAGCGTTGATATGCGACCAATCGCGGTATTGGTTTCCGTCGTTACGTTGATTGTGGCGCTCGTTGCCGTTGCATGGATTGGGCAAGGACCGACATCACAAGACCCGGCTGCTCCTCCGCCGCCGAAAGCCGCTGCGGACAAGCCTCAACCGCGCATCGTCGGCCCGCATCCGAAGTGCATCGCTCTTGATCCGACTTATGACTTCGGGTCGATGGCGCATCGCTCGAAGGGCTCTCATAAGTTCGTTGTGAAGAACGAAGGCAAAGTGCCACTCAAGTTGCAGACGGGGCAGACAACTTGCCAATGCACGATCGGCAAACTGGGGGACGACACCGTGCCGCCCGGAGGCGAAACGACCATTGAGCTGAACTGGGAGATCAGAGCGAAGTCTCCGAAGTTCCAACATCAAGCAACGATTCACACTGACGATCCCGAGAAGCTGCAATTCGATCTGATCGTCAAAGGACTCGTGACATTCGACCTCATCAATACTCCGAATGATTTGTCGTTCGGCAACATGCACGAAGACCGTCCGTCAGTCGGTTACGTTTATGTCTCCTCAACGAACTCTGCCGACTTCACCATCACGAAAATCGAAACATCGTCGCCCGAAGTGACTGCGACCTTCGTTGAAATCCCGGAAGCCGAGCGTCAGGACTTCTATCAGTCCTACATGACGCAAAACGATTATCCCCCTGAGTTGAAGAATGACTTCTCGAAGCTCGTCAAAAAGGTCTTCCGCGTTGACGTCAAAGCAGTCGGACAGAAGCGGCAGGGATCGTTTAAGGAGTCAGTCTCAGTTCACACTGATGTGAAAGACTCCGAGCCGATTCGCATTCCGATCACCGGCGAGAATCCCGGAGCGTTGCAGTTCTTCCCGCAAGGTGGCGCGCGCTGGTATCCGCGCAACATGACGCTTGATCTCGGTGAGTTCTCCGGCGAAGTCGGACGCAAACGCTCGCTCAATGTGATTGCTCGCGAGTGCAAAGAGCCGCTCGAGTTCGTGATTGAATCGGTCGTTCCGGCTGTTGTTAAAGTTACAGCAACTCGCGATCCCAATAATAAGTCGGCCTGCAAGCTAGAATTTGAAGTGCCGGCCGGAACGCCGAGTCTGATCAAGACCCCTGACGAGCCTGCAACGGTCGTGATAAAGTCGAATCATCCGCATGCGGAGAAGCTCGAACTCAATGTCATCTTCTCGGTGCAGTAATAAATGCAGGCACGGGAGTCGTCGGCCGCAGCGGTCTTTGATTCGGACTCCCTCTGCCCCCGTTGATAGGCAACTGACAATTGAGCGTCGCTGACGCACTCGATAACGAAATGGAGTCGTTGATGAATGCCCGCAGGAAGTGGTCGATGTTGACGAGTGGGTCACTCTGCGGAGTGATGTCGGTGCTCGCTCTCTCGCTGCTGAGCAGCAGTGGTTGCGGAGGAGCGAACGAGAAGTCGCCGAACGACGCTCCAGGAAAGCCGAAAGTCGAAGTCATCTCGGCTCAATCCGACCCCAATAAGGTCTTCCGACAAGAGGGCTTCAAAGAGTGGCCGAAACCGGCAGTCGCTTTCGCCATCACCGGTGAGATGCACGGCTACATCGAGCCTTGCGGTTGCTCAGAACCGCAATATGGCGGGATCGCTCGACGCGCGAGTCTTCTCAAACAACTGCGAGAGAAAGAGTGGCCCATCGCGGCGCTTGATCTCGGAGGGACGCTCAAGAACGCGCGGCAGCAAAGCCAGTTCAAGTTTCAGGCACTGCTCACTGCTCTGCGCGACATGCAGTACATCAGCCTGCAAGCGGGCATTGAGGAACTGAAACTCGGCGCCGGATGGCTCGTCTCTCAAGACGTGCCGCCTGAAGAAGGCAAAGCGAGCGAAGGGTTGCGATTGCTCGGCGCCAACATCGTGCTGTTTGGGTCTGCCGAACTCCCGACTCCCGTGCGTCATCAGATCGTCAAAGCCGGTGAATTGAAGATCGGCGTGACGGGCGTCTTCGGGGACTCATTGAAAGAGAAACTCGGCAACGTCGACCCGAACGAGATCAGCATCACCGACCCGGTCAAAGCGATTGAGTCGGCTCTCAAGGCGATCGACGAACAGAAGCCGGATCTGCGCGTCCTCATCTGTCACGGCAAGATCGACGAAGCACGCAAGCTCGCCGAGAAGTTTCCGACGTTCAATCTGATCGTCGCGACAACCGACATTGAAGAGCCTCTGACCGATAACCCGCTGCAGGTCGGCGATGCGTTGCTCATCGCGACGGGTCACAAAGGTAAGTACGTCGCGGTCGTCGGCTACTACCCGCAGGAAGAGAAGCGGAAGTTTCGCTTCGACCTCGTGAAGCTTGATGGCGATCGCTTCAAGAATGACCCGCAGATGATCGGGCACATGCAGTTCTATCAGGACATGCTGAAGGACGCGAAATTGCTCGAAACCGAACCGGCGATCAAACACTCGAGCGGACATAAGTTCGTCGGCTCAGAGAAGTGCGGCGAGTGCCATTCAAAGGCGCTCGCGAAATGGAACGAGAGCAAGCACTCGCATGCCTTTGAGAGTCTCAAGACGGGCCGATTGGGGATCTCGCGAATCTACGACCCCGAGTGTATTTGTTGTCACACCGTCGGATGGAACGCGGGCGACGTGCTGCGCTATGAGGGCGGCTACTTGAGTGAGAGTAAGTCGGCACATCTGAAGGGCGTGCAATGTGAAAGCTGTCACGGCCCCGGCAGTCAGCACATCGAACTCATCGAGCAAGACAAGAAGGAAGAGGCGAGTAAGTCGGTACGAGTCACAATCGCCGACACTCGGAAGCGGTTCCTGTGCGAGTCCTGTCACGATCACGACAACAGTCCGCACTTCGACTTCGATAAGTATTGGCCGCAGATCGCGCATCCGGGGAAGGACTGAGTTCGCGCTGAGTCTCTATTTCGAGGGCCGAAATGAAGAAGGCAATCGCTACCCCGCGTTCGAGACGACAACCTGAAGCCGATTTCGATGGCGCATGGAAAGAGTGCCTGCGACTCAATCTTAGAGAGTTCCTTGAGAAGTACTTCCCGAAGAACGCCGACCTCATTGATTGGGACGTGCCGCTCGTTTGGCTCGACAAAGAACTCAGCCGCATCATCGGTCGATCCCGAAAGAAGGCACGAGTCGTCGACCTGCTCGTGCGAGTGACGCTGAAGTCAGGCGACTCGATTCCGCTGCTGTTGCACATCGAAGTCCAGACGGCACAGGAAGCGAATTTCACAGAACGATTGGCCGAGTACAACGGCGGCTTGAAGTACGTGCTGCATGAGCGAGTCGCGACGCTCGTCATTCTCGGAGACCTCAACCCGGACTGGATGCCGACTGAGGATCGCTTTCAGTTCGGCGACTTCATGAGTCAGCTTCAGTTCCCGATCTGCAAACTCGTCAAACGATTGGAGTCAGATTGGGCGGACGACTGGTCGATGCCGGTCATTCTGGCTCGGGCTCAAATCGAAGCCTTACGAACGAGAGATGATCCTGAAGCTCGGCTGGCAGCAAAGTGGGGCTTGATTCGGCGACTCTATGATCTCGGGCTTGATCACGATCAAATTCTCTCGATCTACTCATTCATTGATTGGATGGTCCGACTTCGTCCCGAACTCGAAGCGGAACTCGACGAACGAGTGGTTCTGTTGGAAAAGGAAAGAAGCATGCCGCACGTCACTTCGATGGAAAAACGCGGGATCGCAATCGGCCGCAAGCAAGGCTTTGAGGAAGGCATCGAGAGCGGTCGGATCGGGTTGTTGCTGCAGATGTTTGTCAAACGATTTGGCGAGTTGCCGAGTCGGCTTCGCAAGCAACTCGAAGCGTTGACAGCACAGCAGGTTGACTCGCTCTCAGCTGATTTCATCAAGCTCGGCTCGCTGTCAGATCTACGCCAATGGCTCAAGGCGAATTAGGACTTCGACTCGTCTTCTCGCGAATGTTTCAACGACCTGAATTCGACGACGGCGCGGATTTGTTGAAGAAGGAAAGAAGCATGCCGCACGTCACTTCGATGGAAAAACGCGGGATCAAGATTGGCCGCAAGCAAGGCATCCGGCGGGGACAAATCCAATTGCTGCTGCATGTGGCTACCAATCTTTTTGGCGAGCTTCCCACTCGGATTCGCAAGCAGGTTGAGTTGTTAGCGGGGCATCAGATTCAAGCGCTCGCGGCGGATATCTTCAAACTCAACTCGCTGTCAGAGTTTCGCGATTGGCTCAAGACGCATTAGCGACGGCGTGACTTTCAACGGCTTCATCGCCTGCAACACCATGAGGAATTCAGAATGAATCAACGCGAAGACGACGTGTTCGAGATCGGTGACGAAGACATCGTCGCGCCGAAGACGTCGAGCAGCCCATGGAAGTACATCCTGCTGGGGTGCGGCTTCTTCGCTCTCATGTGCGCTGCCGCTGTTGGAGTCGTGATCTATCGAGCGATCAATCTGGCGAGCGAGTTCATCAACGATGCGCAAGCGCGAGCGGTTGCTCTCGCAGAAGCCGGCGAAGGTGCGGCCAGATTTCGTTTAGCCAATGGGCAGATCAATTCGTCAGACGGCGAAGTCGGTTTTGGAAACAGTGAAGAGGCCATCAAGCTCGCGCGAGCGTTCTCAGAGCAGATCCGTGAGATGCGCGAAGACCTTTTCACAAAGCGCGAGAAGCCTGCGAAGTTCTCGCTCACTGGCGGCAAGTTTTTGGTCTACTGCCATTTGGACGGCGACCGTTGTGTGTTCCTAGTTCACGTCCCGGACTTACGAAAGTTCGATAGTGACGCGAAGAAGTTCTTAGGAATGCTCGGTTGGTCGACGGTGCAATCGGTCGTCACGAAGTCTGAATTGCCGACAAAGCCGACGTCACTCGCGCTCGGCATGCGGGGCATCATGCTCTACGACCGCGTCATTACTGGGACGCTCGCGAAGAGTGAGGACGACTCAGAGACAATCGACTTCGAGTTCGAAGACGATTCCGACAAGTTGATGCTGTATTCGTTCTTCGCGGCTGAAGTGGAAGAGATGACTGTGCTGACCGATGAGGCTCAGCCTGAGTCGCTCAATGAGAAGCCGACAGCGAAGCCAGTGACGCCCGATAGTGCGGAAGCGCCGGCTAAAGACGCAGCTCCGCAAGACGCCGTCACGACAGAGAAAGAGAAGACGGAGTGAGCTCGCAGCGATGTCATCCGAATTACCCCCCGACGCTCGGAGCGCAGCTCGTGTCGGACGGCGGCGTTGACTTCCGCGTTTGGGCGTCGAAGGCTGAGCGAGTGGAACTCGAAGTTGTCGAGCCGCTCGCCGCATGCTTTTCGATGACGGCTGATGCGCGCGGCTATTGGTCGGTGCGAGTTAGCGAGGCGCGTGCCGGATGGCGCTATCGTTATCGGATCAATGGCGAGCACTCGTTTCCCGATCCGGCTTCTCGGTCGCAGCCCGAGGGCGTGCATGCTGCTTCAGAAGTCATCAGCTCGGACTTTGAGTGGCACGATCAGCAATGGTCGGGACGAGCGCTGAATGATCTCGTCATCTACGAATTGCATGTCGGGACTTTTTCGTCAGCAGGCACTTTCGACGGAGTGATCGCGCAGCTTGATCGACTGCACGAACTCGGGATCAACGCCATTGAGTTAATGCCGCTCGCGCAATTTCCCGGCGATCGCAATTGGGGTTACGACGGCGTCTATCCCTTTGCCGTGCAGGCTTCGTATGGCGGTGCGAACGGACTTCGACGGCTCGTTGACGAGTGCCATCAGCGGGGCATCGCCGTGCTGCTCGATGTTGTCTTCAATCATCTCGGCCCCGAAGGCAACTATCTCGGGCAGTTCGGGCATTACTTCAGTAATCGTTATTGCACCCCATGGGGCGACGCGCTGAACTTTGATGGACGTCGCTCGGATGAAGTTCGTCGGTACTTCATCGAGAACGCGCTGCAGTGGTTCTGCGACTTTCACATTGATGGGCTGCGGCTCGATGCCGTGCATGCGATCTTCGATCAATCGGCGCGACCGTTCTTGCGAGAACTCGCCGAGATCACACACGAGCTCGCCGAGCTTCAAAACCGCCGTCTGCTGCTGATCGCGGAAAGCAACCTCAACGACCCGAAGCTCGTGCTGCCGTCAGAGGTCGGAGGCTTCGGGCTCGATGCGCAGTGGGTTGATGACTTTCATCACGCATTGCATGTCACGCTGACCAGCGAACGCAGCGGCTATTACTCCGACTATCGAGGCTTGCCGGATCTCATCACTTCGCTGCGTCAGGGCTATGTCTTCACCGGGCAAGAGTCGCGTTATCGAGGCCGCCGTCACGGAGTCGCGAGTCCTCTGTTGAAAGCTCAGCACGTCGTTGTTGCGGCTCAAAATCACGATCAGATCGGCAATCGCGCGACCGGCGATCGGCTCACAACGATGCTCAACTTCGAGCAGCTCAAACTGGCAGCAGGCATCGTGCTCTTAGCGCCGTTTGTGCCATTGCTCTTCATGGGTGAGGAGTACGGAGAGACGGCTCCGTTCGCATACTTCGTCAGCCACTCTGATGAGCGATTGATTCGCGCGGTGCGTGAAGGACGCAAGCGAGACTTCGCTCACTTCGACTGGGCCGTTGAACCGCTCGATGCTCAAGACGAAGAGACGTTTCGTCGCTGCGTGCTCAATCACGAACTCGCAGCAAGCGGGCAGCACGCAATGTTGTGGCGCCTTTATCGAGACCTCATTCAGCTTCGACTGACGCACCCGGCGATGTCGTTGAGAAGCAGTGCTCTTTACGACGTGCTCGACTGGTCCGATCGCGGTTGCTTCACGCTGCACTATCGCACGGAATCAGGAAGTCTCATCGCCGCGTTCAACGTCAGTGATCGCGCTGCCGAAGTGCCGCTCCCTGATTACAGCGACGAGTGGCAGCAAGTCATTGACTCAGCCAGCGCCGAGTGGGGCGGCACGCATGAGGCTCGATCGCAGCCTCAAACGGATGGCCGATTGAGCCTTCACCCGCAGAGCTTTCTTGTGTGCGCGACGACTCGCTGTGATGCGCGTAGATTGGGAATCCTTCCCGATCGATCAGCAACCGCGTCGACTCATGCGAACGATGCCGGTTAGCAAAACGGTCCCTGCGGGTGTTACTGAGGAACACATCCGTTTTTGGGTACGACCGACTTGCAGTCCGTCGCTTCTCACGACGTTCGACGGACTACAAGTCCGTCGTACCAGTGTTCCTCACTCATTGTGCCGGCCCGCCCGGTGAGGAAATTTTCTTGACGACGAAGCGCTGTGCTTATGGAACCGCATGCCCGCTGATGCTCGAGATGGAATCTCAAGCTACTTTGAGGGCTCAATTTGCGGGTCGATTCGCAGAGTTCCATTCCCGGTGCGTTGTCGGATCTCTTGCCCGGCGACTTTCACGGTGATCTCGCACGAGATGCCTCGCACGCTGCCGAGTAAGGCTTCGTTTGTCGCTTCGAGTTCGAAGGCAAGCTCTTTGCTATCACGAGTCAGCACGGGTTGCGGGTCGAGCACGCTGACTCCCTTCGGTAAGCCGAGTAGTCGCACAGAAGCATTGCCTTCAAACGGACTCTTGTGCTGCACGGTCCAAACAAACTTCTTTTTCGCACCGCGTCGAACAGCATCCGGTTGACTCGCCAGTTCGACGAACGGCTCAGCAATCATGAGGTCAACGATCTTCGACGAGACCCGAATGCGTCCTGTGCCGAGATACGCATCGAGGTCTTCGCGCGTCGTACTTGCTGTAACAACGAGCGGCGTCTTGCCGAGCGGTGCGTTCGACTCGCCGGTGATTCTTAGCACCGCTTCCGATTCCCCGGCGGGAATGATCGTTGTCGGCTGCACGCCGACTCCGGGCGGGATCCAGTCGCATTGAAACTCGACAGCGTCATTGAAGCCCGGTCGGCGAATGATCTTCAGCGGGATCGCGAGTTCGCCGCCGCGTACGAGTGCCGCCGGGGGCGTTTGCATCTCAAGCGAGAACGGAGCGGCCTCTGTCACCGAGAAGACGAAACGATCGAGTTTGACCGTGCGCCATGCATCGCCGCCCGAGTGATTGATGAAGGGCACTGCTTGAAAGGAGCGACTCTCAAGCGGTTGATTGAGATCAGTCGAACGCGCCTCAAGAGTGATGAGCGAACTCGTCGGCTTCATGTCGGCACTGGCAACGAACTGCACCGGCCAAACAGTGCGACCGGCGGGAACTCGGCTTGCGAGCAACGTGACACCTTGCGGCAGTCCTTGAGCAACGATCTCTAGTTCGCCCCGATAGCTGCTGCCTTGCCCCTGCGGCAGATGCAAATTCACCGTCCAACGATTGCCTTGCGGCACAACAAGACCGCTCGTGCGAACGCACTCTTCCCAATCAAAGGCCGTACTAGCGAGCAACGCATGCACCGAATTCGGAACCGCCTCAACTTCAATGCGATAGACCGCTGTCGGGCCGCTCGAACCGCTCGTGTCTTCGATCTCAATGAGATAGTCGCCGTCAGCTTTCGGCTCCCAAATGACGGACGGATCGAGAATGTCTTTGAGTCCTCCGCCACTGCGAAACGACGTGCCGAAGATATCGCGATCAACCAGTCGGCAATCGTCGGCTTCCACTTCGATCGCACCGGCATCAGCCATTGAGCTTGCCGGGCGGATGCGGATCTTCGGGTCGATCGGTGAGCCGAGCGATGCGGCATAGACGCGAACTCGTAAGCGATCGCTCTTCTTCACTGAGACGCGAAAGGCATCGGTATCGTCGCGCCGCTCGATGCGACCATTGAGTGCGGCGGGCAGTCGATCCACTTTCGTTACGGGAGACGTCGTCTCTTCGAGCACGTTTGGGTACGGACTCGCTCTCAATGAAATCGGAGACGGCGCATCGCCGAAATGCTCAAAGGTGCCGGCAACGCTCGGCACCGAGAGTGACTCGCGACTGCTTCCGAGCGGATCGCCGAGCAATTCAAACTCGGGCCGCGTGCCCGTCTTTCCGCCGAGCGGATAAGCGACGAGCGGCCTGCGATTCGTTCCGATATGCACGGAGTAATCTTTGTTACTCGGCACAAAGAGCGAGCGTCGGACTTCGACGAATGCGAAACCGTCGCGCGAGATCTTCACTGCGGCGAGCGGGTCTTGCAGATGCAATGCGTTGTCGTCGTTCGCGGCGAGTTCTTTGCCGTCCTCATCCAGAATCCGCACCGCGAGGTCGAACTCAGAGCTGCCGTAATGAATGTCAGCGATACGAACAGAGTCGACTTCAACCGCTAATCGCTGTCCCGCGACAACCGGCACCTTAAAGACATCGACGTCGCCGCGAGCACTCGGCCCCATTTGTCCTCGCACAGTGACATTGGGGGCAACGAGTAGTGCTGTTGCGAGAGTGTCGTTTGAATTACTCCCCTTCTCGTTCTCATCCATGACTGGAAACGGCGAGACATGAAACGTGCCGATCGAGGTAATCTCGGTCGCAGTGCGGATGCGGAAAGGATGCTCGCCGGGCACGCAGTCCGGCGCGATCTCGAACTGGCAACGAATCTGCTCAGCGATACGTCCGCCGTGCGCGAGACTGATCGGCACGGCGAGATTCGGCAGTTGCTCGATCTTCACCGCTTTGATGCCGGGCTTGAAGAAGACGACTTCGCGAGCGTCCTGCAAACTGATGCCTTGAATGACGACTTCGCATGTCGTCCCGCGTTGCGCGACTCGCGGCTGAGTCGACCCGATATGCAACAACATCGCACCGGCCGAGGCACGAGGAGCAATCGCTGTCACAAGAAATACAACGGGCGCAAAGAAGCAAAGCGGATGTAGGAATCGTGACAGCATTGTGAATCTTCAAGATGAGAGACGACTAAGAGCGTTCGGCGCATAACGCCGCATTGAGGCCGATCGAGAGTGCGATAGCCACTCAGCCCGAGAAGCGTTCTTAACGACGAGCAACAATTCAAACCGAGGCGCGAGGATTTCCGAAGAATGCTGAAGCCGGCAAGCCGTCGTTGTGACGCCGAGACTTCTGAAGAACACATCGGCTTTTGGGTACGACGGACTTGCAGTCCGTCGCTTCTCACGACGACGACGTTCGACGGACGACAAGTCCGTCGTACAAAGCACGGCATGTGTTTCGTATGAGCACGCAGCCGATGTCGTCGACAGCCGCGACTGCTTGTCTCAGTCAGCACTGAGGGCACGCTGGTTCGAGAACTCGTTCAAAGTCCACTTATGATCCGAACCGCCGAAATGCAGTTCTGGCGACGAGTCTGACGGAGCATCTTTTCTTACAGCGCGATCGCGCTCACTCCGTATCAGCGACCGGTTCCTTCGTCCTTTTCAGGGAGTGATCACCATGCAGCAAATGAAGTGGCAGTTATGGTGCGCGACAATGGTCGCGCTGTTATTGGGGCAGTGGCTTGCGGCTCCTGTCTCTGCTCAAACCAAAAGCAAAGGGCTGAAGCTGACATACGCCGCCGGCGATGACGCTCTCGCGTTCGCAACGTGGAATGGATGGACCGAGCCCGATCCGAAGTCGACCAATCGCACCGAACGCTTGCTGGCCGAACAGTCGCTCAAAGACTTCTTCGCCGATCTCACGAAAGAGGTCGATAAGGCGATCGCGGCTCAGACGAACAAACTCGCGGACGAGAACATCAACGTCATCGCCGGAACGGTGCCGCTGATGATCAAGACCGCGTTGACGCATCCGACCGCGCTCGTTGTGGGCGAGAAAGGCAACGGCTCGAAGCCGGCGAGTCTCGCGCTGGTTGTTGATGCGGGAAAAGACATCGACGCTCTTGTCGGTGCCGTGCATCGCTTGCTGAAGGCGACGACTCCAAAAGAAGGCCCGTTCCGTGCCGTCGAAGAAAAGCTCAATGGCGATCTCTTTCTGAGACCGGAACGCGCTGAAGAGGAAGGACTCATTCGCGTCGGTTCTCACGGCCAGTACTTCATCGTCACGATCGGCGAAGAAGTCACTTCAACGTTCATCAAGCGATTGGACGCGCAGAAGACCGAACCCTTCATTGAGCAAGCTCTGAAGGACATGCCAGTTGATCGACCGGAGATCTTGATCAACGTCCGCGCCGACCGGTTGATCGCAATGGCCAAACAGAACTTCAACGACCCCGAGATGCCGCGCACGTTGAAAGCATGGGGCGTCGACAATCTGCAGCACATGTCGATCGTTGGCGGCTTCGATGCGACGGGCCTGCAGTTCAATAGCACGCTCAGCTTCAACGGCCCGATCGGCGGGATCTTCACGCTCATCCCGAATAAGCCGCTCAGCATCGAGTCATTGAAACGCATTCCGGCAAACGCGTCGCAAGCGAGTGTCGTGCGTTTTGATCTCGCACATGCGATCGACACTGTGCTCGGAATTGTCGGACAGATCGACCCGAAGACGAAGGTCGATGGCGAGAACGCACTCAATGGTTTGAGCACCGAACTGGGCTTCTCGATCAAGGACGATCTCGCGAAGGGACTGGGCGACGAATGGACCTTCTATGCCTCGGGTAGCGAAGCCGGTGCGTTCTTCATGCCGGGACTTGTCATCTCGTCGACCGTGCGCGATCAAGCTGGAGTTCAAAAAGCACTCGATGTCTTGTTGCAGGTGCTGAAAACGACCGCTCAACGAAAAGGTGCGCAAGCCCCCTTCACCGTGCAGGAATATACGGTCAAAGGCAATAAGGCCGTCCGTCTTCAATTCAGTGGAATACCGATTCCCATCTCGCCCGCATGGGCTCTGACAAAGGACGAATTGGTTGTCAGCCTGACTCCGCAGTTAGTGAGCAGCCACTTGTCGCAAGCCGGTAAGCCGTCGCTCGCCGATGCAGCCGTCATCAAGGATGCCTTCAAGCGGACTCCGCAGCCGATCATGGTCAGCTACTCGGACCCGAAGCCGGGACTTCAAACGATCTACTCGCTGGTCAACACCTTCGGACCGTTCGTGACTGGGCAACTGGCACAGCAAGGAGTGGAATTCACATTACCCCCACTGCCGCCAATGTCTGACCTCGAACAGCATCTCGCCCCGAGCGTCACAATGTTCTCGCTGACGAAGAACAGTTTTACGTCCGAGTCTCACGGAGTGATCGCGAGTGGCGTCGAGCTATCGCCAGCAGCCGTCGGAGTGGGAGTGGCGCTCTTCTTGCCTGCGGTACAGCAGGCACGAACCGCCGCTCGTCGTTCGCAGGACATGAATAACCTGAAGCAGATCGGACTGGCGATGCACAACTCGCATGAAGCCTACGGTCGCTTTCCGGCGCCGGCGCTGCTTTCAAAGGACGACAAGAAACTCTTGAGCTGGCGCGTGCATCTCTTGCCCTTCCTAGAAGAGGAGTCGCTCTACAAGCAGTTCAAGCTCGACGAACCGTGGGACAGCGCGAACAACAAACCGTTGATCGAAAAGATGCCGCGAGTCTTTGCTTCGCCCAGTCACGACGACCTCACAAAGCAGGGCAAGACCGTCTTCGTCGCCCCGAAAGGCAAGGGCACGGCATGGGACGATCCGCAGGGCCGTCGCATCCGTGATTTCAGAGACGGAACGAGCAACACCATTTTGGTCGTCGAGGCCAACAAGATGGCCGCCGTCATTTGGACGAAGCCCGACGACATTGAGATCGACTTCGACGATCCGATCAAAGACTTGAAGGGAGCACGAACCGGCGGCTTCTTAGTTCTGCTCTGCGACGGTTCGGTCCGCTTCATTAGCGACAACATCAACATCGCAACGCTGAAAGCACTGCTCACTCGCGCCGGCGGCGAAGTCATCGACAATTACTAGAACTCACTCCTCGTAGCATGGACTTCCAGTCCGTGCTGCCTTTGCGATCTTCGAATTCGAATAACGATCGCTGCTCGGCGCGGGCTAAAAGCCGCTGCGACGAATATCTCAACTCCACTAAGCCAAAGGGCCGCCTCAAAGAGGCGGCCCTTCGCTTTGCGCTGCAGTCTCGTTGCATTTATACCGACGGACCGAGCTTGATCAGTTTCTTCAGCACCTCAACGCCGCGTTCGAGCGTCCTTTGTTCCGACGCGTAAGAAATGCGGAAGTGAGTATCTTGTGAGCTGAAGACATTGCCGGGAATGACGAGCAAATCGTGCTCGATCGCCTTCTTGACGAAGTCCGTCCCCGTGCCCCACGGTGATTTCACAAACAAATAAAACGCACCACCGGCAGGAGCCATTTCGTAGAGGCCCCCGAGTTCGCGCACCATGAAATCTCGCTTCTCTTTGTACTCAGCGACAAACGGCGTGATGTCATAATCAAGTGCCGCCAGTCCGGCCCATTGCACCGGGTGAGGAGCACAGACAAAGGTAAATTGCTGCAACTTAATCATCTGCTGAATCACATGCTTCGGGCCATGCACAAAGCCGAGGCGCCAGCCGGTCATCGAGTGCGACTTGCTAAAGCCATCAATGACGAGAGTCTGATCATTCCACTTCGCAGGAGTGATAAACGGACCGTCGTAGCAGAACGCGCGATAGATCTCGTCACTCAAGAGGGCGATATCTTTCTCGCGGCAAAGTTCCGCAAGCCCCTGCATCTCTTCCGGAGTGGCGACAACGCCCGTCGGGTTGCACGGGCTATTAAAGAGAATGACCTTTGTCTTCGGAGTAATGGCATCGCGGACCTTATTGAGGTCAATCCGAAAATCCGGGTAAGTATCAACGAAGACCGTCTTGCCCCCCGCCATCGTCGTCAGGTGCTTATACATGACGAAGTAGGGGTCGAACGCAATGACCTCATCACCCGGATTCACGAGCGTCATCAGAGCGAGCATCAACGCCCCGCTCGTACCACTACAGACAAAAACTTCGCGATCAGCGTGCCCGAGTTCCTCACGCACCTGCACCGCGAGTTGATCTCGCAAAGGTGCAATGCCCTGCGTTTGGCTATAGGCATTCTTGCCCTGCTCAACCGCCTTGTAGAGCGAGTCCTTGATCGGCTGAGGAGTATCAAAATGGGGCTGACCAATACTGAGATTGATCGGATCCTTCATCGTCGCAGCAAGATCAAACACCTTGCGAATACCGGAAGCATCAATCTGATGCATACGGTCGGCAATCCAACGTTCGCTCATGTCTTTCCTTAATTGATTTCTATGACTGACGCCTCTGATACGAGGCGTCTATTAGGGTGCCTGCGAATCAGGCGAGCGGCAGATGAGTTTATACCGGTACGACGGACTTGTAGTCCGTCGAAGACGAAACCCGACGGACTACAAGTCCGTCGTACAAGAAGTCGTCGGCAGATTCTCAACTGCCGCTCGCCTTACGGCTATCAACGCTCGGATCGCGTCCGAACGCGCTGTCGAAGAGCACGGGATAGAATCCCATGCTACTGGGGCGAACTCCGTTCGCCGCAGTTGCTACTTTTTACCAATGCAAAAGAGATGCTTCTCACCGCGAATGAAAAGCTGTCCCTGACTTGCCGCCATTGACGCATAAGTCCCTTCGCCGAGTTTATTGTCGGCCAATTCTTCATACTCGGCAGCAGCCTTCAGCACTTTCGAGTTTCCATCATCATCGAGGTAGTAGACGCGATCTTCTGCCGTCATGAGCGACGCACTGAAGCGGCGGCCCATTCGCTTTTGCCATTTCTGCTCGCCACTGACACAGTCAATGCAAGTCGCGATACCGTCGTCCGCAACGATAAAGAAGAGGCCATTAATGGCGACGGGCGACGGCACATACGAAACGCCGTTTCGTTGCCGATGCCACTTGATATTCTCACTCTTCGTCAGATTGCCCGTCCCGCGAGGATCAATCGCCATAATATGCTTATCCGGGAAGCCGCCGGTTACGAAGATCAAGTCTTTGTGATAGACGAGCGACGCGACAAATTGCTCCGTCGGGCCGTCGATCACCCACTGCCGAGTTCCGGTGCGAGGATCAAAACTCGCAATGCTCTTGCTCCCGGAAAGCATCATTTGCCAGCGCCCGTCAATTTCGCGAACAAGTGGCGTGCAATAACTGCGAGTTCGATTTTCGCGTGCCGTCTTCCAGACGGTCTTACCCGTCGCTCGCTCTAGCGCGACTAAGTACGCGTCGCCGTCGTGATCTCCGTTGATAATGACGAGATCCTCAAACAGCACCGGCGAACTACAATATCCGTGCACGCTCGAAAAGATGCCGGGGCGAACTTTCCATAACTCTTTGCCACTGAGGTCATAGGCTGCAATCAGCATTTCCTTTTCATGGAGAAAGCTGACATAGACTTTTTCGCCGTCAGTCGCCGGAGTGCTCGATGCCCAACTATTCAAGGTGTGCTTCTTCTCAAGCACCGACTCGTCGACCGTCGTCTCCCACAAGAGTTTTCCGTCGCGACGATCGTAGGCCGCTAGTACTCGCTTCTTGGCCTCTGCATCAGCGCCGGCAACGAAGACGGTGTCTTTCCAAATAACTGGCGAGCTATGCCCGCCATACTTCATATCGATTTTCCATGCGACGTTTTCGGAGTCGGTCCACTGAATGGGTAAATTCTGCTCCGCGCTGGAGCCATCACCGCGCGGCCCGCGCCAGTTGGGCCAATTTTCGCCCATCGACAGCGCGGGAGCAGCGAATAATAAAAATGAAAACACGCATAGGACACGCTTCATAACGTCACTCCGAATTGGGAATCAGCTTCATGACAACGCCCGGAGACGCTAGCGCGGTATGCCGTGCCACTCAAGCGACCTCATCGACGGCTGATTTTCGGTCGCGTTCTGAATTGAGGCCAATTCGTACTACTCGTTCGCGATTTGTTGCCGGCTTGCTCGCATTGTAGGACGCGTTACATAGTCGCCTTTCGCTCTGAGGCTGTGATCTTTTCGCCCCCGGCCTTGCGCCGGGGGTTCAACGGCCTTTGCGCTACTTAAAATCAAGGGCAATTCGAGTAGCGCAAAGGCCGTTAAACCCCCGAGACAAGCTCGGGGGCGATTTAATCACAACCTCTCTGCGAAAGGGATTTTCTCTCGGGGCTTTTGCTTCGCAAAAGCTTCCTTTCGCGGAGCGAAAGGCGACTATCGGACGCGGCCACAATTTGCGTCACGTGAGGTATAGCTACGGTTGCTTCGGCCTCAGCGATCATGTCTGAAGGGCGGGCTGAGGGGCTTCGGTCGCTGTCTTTGAGAACGGCACCTACGATCGCTCCATTGGCCTTTTCTCAAGGACCGGTTCAAGAACGTCGTCGCGTTTTCGTGAGTCGAGATCGCACTTCAGGCTGCTCGCTTAAACGTCGGCGACTGTTAGCGGCGCTGCGACTGAGCGATGTCGCGGAGTTTGCTCGGTGATACGCGCTGCTTCTCGAACTGGCCTTCCGCACTTTCGCAGCAGGAGCCGTCGCGCATGAGTCAGTCGCCACTCGTTTCGGTCGAGCAGATTCTCGGTCTTTATCGCACGATGCAGATCATTCGGCAGACCGAAGAGGAATTGGCTCGCTGTCATCAACGCGGACTCATTCACGGCGCGTGTCATACCTATGTCGGAGAAGAGGCAATCGCGTCCGGCGTTTGTGCTCATCTCACGAAGGACGATTCGGTCTTCAGCACGCATCGCGGGCACGGGCACGCATTGGCGAAAGGCATGCCCCCGCGCGAGTTAATGGCGGAACTCTTCGGTCGCTCAACCGGTTGTTCGCGCGGACGCGGGGGAAGCATGCATCTCTTCTCGCCCGAGATTGGGATGATGGGCACAAGCGGCATTGTCGGGCCGTGCATCCTGCAAGCGTGCGGCGGCGGGTATAGCTCGAAGATCCTGCGTAACGGGACGGTCGGAGTGGCGTTCTTCGGAGACGGTGCCGCCAATAACGGGGCGTTTCATGAGGGCCTCAATATGGCCAGCATTTGGAAGCTGCCCGTGCTGTTCATCTGCGAGAACAACCAATTCGCGACAGAGGTGCCGGCTGCGTACTCGTGCGGCAATCCCAACATCGGCACGCGGGCGGCCGCTTATGGCATCCCCGGTTACGAGATCGACGGCAACGACGTTTTGGAGATTCATCGCGTTGCAGGCGAAGCAATCGCACGTGCTCGCGCCGGTGAAGGGCCGACTCTGATCGAGTGTAAGACTTATCGCACTCGAGCGCATGCTGAGGGAATGGGCGACTTCACGTATCGCACGCGCGAAGACGTCGAAGAGTGGAAGAAGCGTTGTCCGATCACTCGGCTGAAGCTGTCGGTCGCAGCGGGTTCGTCGCCATCGGCCAGCAATCTGGCAAAGCGATTCGAAGCGATCGAAGCAGAAGTCGCAGCACTCGTTCGCGACGCGCGTGACTTTGCTGAAGCAAGCCCGGTTCCGGACGGCAGCACGGCAACGGAGCATGTCTTCTCAAAGACGCACGGCCGCCGAGTGAGTAGCAAGGCTCTCGCCGCCGGTGCTCGCGTGCGGACTGCGACGAAGACCGCCGTGTCGACCGACGAGAAGACGCGGTCGATCACGTTCTCGCAGGCAACGCTCGAAGCACTGACGGAAGAGATGGCGACGAACGACGCGATCTTTGTGATGGGCGAAGGCATCGGAAAACGCGGCGGCAATTTCGTCACGACGAAAGGGCTCTATGAACTGCATGGCCCCGAGCGACTCTGCGATACGCCGATCTGCGAACGCGGGTTTGTCGGTCTTGCGTGCGGAGCGGCGATGACCGGAACGCGTCCCGTGATCGACTTCATGTTCGCGGACTTCGTGCTCGACAGCGTCGGCGAGATCGTCAATCAGATTGCGAAGATGCAGTACATGTCGAGCGGACGGCTGAAGATGCCGGTGCTCTTGCGCGGTTGCATCGGCATCGGTCACTCAGCCGCGACGCATCACTCGGGCAGCTATTACGGGCTCTATGGACAAGTGCCCGGACTGCGAGTCGTCGTCCCGTCGTCACCGGCAGATGCAAAGGGACTCTTGAAGCACGCCCTGCGTTGCGATGACCCGGTGATGTTTCTGGAGCATCGCGAGATCCTGCAGGTCAAAGGTCCGGTGCCCGAGGGCGACTACGAAATTGAGTTCGGCAAAGGTCGCGTCGTGCGTGAAGGGCGGCATGTAACCGTTGTTGCACTCGCGAGAATGGTGCATCAGACGCTCGCGGTTTGTGAGGAGCTCGAACTGGAAGGCATCTCGGTCGAGATCGTTGACCCGCGCACGATTTCGCCGCTCGATGCCGAGACGATCTTGAACTCCGTCGCGAAGACGGGGCGATTGCTGATCGTCGACGAGCCTCCGGCTCAGTATGGCTTCAGCGCCGAGATCGCAGCGCGTGTTGTCGACGAGGGCTTCAACGATCTCGATGCCCCGATTCGTCGTCTGACCGGCGCCTTCTGCCCGACTCCCTATGCCCCAACGCTCGAAAACGCGGTGATCCCGCAACCGCAAGACATTGCTCAGGCCATTCGCGAGTTGATGGCAGAGTAAGCAGATCGTCTGAAATCCGTTCGCCGTACGGGGCGGTTCGATGTCGGACAGTGTGCCCCGAGTGCTGAGAATTCTGAGGAGTGCTTCATGACTGCTGCGGAGAACGCCGACGTAATCGTTGTCGGCTCGGGGGTAATTGGAATTGCATGCGCGCACTATCTGAGTGCCGCCGGTCTGCGTGTGACAGTCATCGATCAAAGCGCGATCGGCGGTGCGTGCTCTCACGGTAATTGCGGTTACATCTGCCCCAGTCATGTGCTGCCGCTGACGGAACCGGGAGCGATCGGCACGGCGATGAAGTCGCTGCTCAATCCGCGAGCCCCCTTTCGGGTCAAACCGCGTCTCAGTCCGGCGTTGTGGAATTGGATGTGGCAGTTCGCTCGACGTTGCACTCATCAGCAAATGCTGACCGCCGGACGGCATCTGAAGGCGATCCTCGATTCGTCAATGCTCGAATACAAAGCCTTGATGCGCGACGAAGGATTGGCCTGCGAATGGAAAGAGAACGGCTTGCTGTACGTGCTCAAGACTGAGCACGGAATGCAGGACTTCGCGAAGAACGATCGGTTCCTCACCGAGAACTTCGGCGTGCCCGCGCAACGGATCGAGGGCCGCGATCTCGCCGCGTTTGATCCCGCACTGAAGCCCGGATTGGCCGGAGCGTTCCATTATCCCGGCGACACTTCGATTCGGCCGGACTTGCTGAATTCATCATGGTCCGCGCGGCTCAAGGAGCGCGGAGTAACCTTCATCGAGCAGTGCCAGTTGCTGAGTTTGCTGAAGTCGAATCGGCGCGTGACTCAGCTCGCGACCTCGAAGGGACTGATGCAAGCCGAGCGCATCGTGATCGCGACTGGTGCATGGAGTCCGCTGCTCGCAAAGGAACTCGAATGCCCGATCCCGATCGAGCAAGGCAAAGGGTACTCGGTGACGATGACTCGCCCCGATCCCTGCCCGCGCTATCCGATGCTCTTCCCCGAGCATCGCGTCGGAGTCTCGCCCTTCGACAACGGCTATCGACTCGGCTCGATGATGGAGTTCGCGGGCTACGACACTTCAATCCCTGCACATCGCATTCAGCAGTTGCAGGACTCGGCGTCGCACTATCTCGCATCGCCTCCAGCAACCGGCGAATTGCAAACATGGTACGGCTGGCGCCCCATGACATGGGACAGCCTGCCAATCATCGGCCGCGCACCGCGCTTAGAGAATGTGTTCCTCGCGACCGGTCACAACATGCTCGGCATGAGTCTCGCAACGGCAACAGGCAGGCTCGTCGCGGAACTCATCGCTGGTCGCGCGACGCACATAGATGCGACGGCATTCTCGCCGCAGCGGTTCATGTGATGGTCGCGTGAGGTCTCATTGCTTCGCCTGCTGCGACTGCGATTGCGATTGCGATTGCGAAGCGTCGAATTGCGAGCGGTGCGGCTTCGTCTGACACTGCCCAATGTGTCTTGTGGTGCCGTTAGTTCGCTCAATGCACGAGGAAGTCACTCATGGACCAACTGATGACGATGCAGGAGATCCAATCCCAATTCGATGACGAATGGGTATTGGTGATCGACCCGCAGACGGATGCCGAGTTGCAACTACTCGGGGGAAAGGTCGTTTGTCACAGCAAGGATCGAGACGAAGTCTATCGCCGCATGGTGGCACTCCGGTTGCCGGACTATGCAGTTCTTTTTACAGGAGAAATGCCTGAGAACACGGCGGTGGTGTTGTGAGTGAGTCGTTCCAATCTCGCAGTGGACTCATCTTTGTTTCAGTTCGCGTCTACGGTCCGAATGGCCGTGCTCTGATGCGAATGGCGTTAGACACCGGAGCGACGAGAACACTGATCAACGTCGCTCACCTTGTAAGCCTCGGTTACGACCCGTCGCTCGAACCCGACCGCGTTCAAGTCACGACCGGCAGCGGGGTCGAATTCGCGCCGCTTGTGAAGTTGCAGCGCGTCATCGCACTGGGTCACGAGCGCAGCGACCTTCCTGTTCTCGCTCACACACTGCCGCCGACAACGGGAATCGACGGCCTATTGGGACTCGACTTCCTGCGCGAGCGACTGCTGGAGATCGACTTCCAGCAGGGGCGTTTGTCGTTGAGTTGATGCTGACAAACGGAGCGCGGATGCGCCTCGTACTACTAGTTCGCGATTTGTTGTCGGCTTGCGCATTGTAGGACGCGTTACATAGTCGCCTTTCGCTCTGCGAAAGGGATTGTCGGCTTTTGCTCCGCAAAAGCTTCCTTACGCGGAGCGAAAGGTGACTATCGGTTGCGGCTTCGCCGCGTCGTTTAACCGCGTGCCCATCGGGCCGCGCTTTTCGCTAGCGAGCATCCGATTCAGTGTGACTCGCTCCTGTTTGTGCTCGCTCGACTTTGAGTCTCAGTCACTCGTAGCTCA
>CAZNMS010000045.1:0-30547 GCA_964573505.1 uncultured Planctomycetaceae bacterium
CGGCTACTTACAAAGGCATAGCCCGAAAATCCTTAACGGCGTTGCCCTTTGGGGCTCTTTGCCTGCCACTTCAACCTGCGGTCCGAACACACAAAGGCTTGCAACGCCGAGCTGAGTTACTGATGTGAGAGACGCGCCGCGCGACGCGCCAGCAGTCACTCGACCCTCGAAAAATACGCCACTAGCATCCCCCGCTTTCCCGCCCAGCTTTCTGGGCGTTTTTCGTTCTCGGACCCGGTTCCGGCGACCGAGATGCGTGATTCACAGAAGCAGTAAGTCATGACCGCTAGTTCGTCTGCCGCAGGCTCGTTTCGCGGCTCGCTCGATGTCTCGCATGAAGATCGCATTCTGGTTCTCGACTTCGGAGGACAAACGGCGCAGTTGATTGCTCGCCGTGTTCGAGATGCGAATGTCTTTTGCCAAATGGTCCGGCCCGATCTCCCGGCAGCGCGGATTAAGGAACTCAATCCGAAAGGACTGATCCTCTCTGGCGGTCCTGCCAGCGTTTATGAGGACGGTGCTCCGACGGCTGATCCCGGCATCTTTGATCTCGGCATTCCGATTCTCGGCATCTGCTACGGCATGCATTGGTTCTGCCAGTCGCTCGGGGGCAAAGTCGCTCCGGGAGAGAAGCGTGAGTTCGGGCTCGCGGAATGTGCGGTCGACTCGAAGAACCCGCTCTTCAAAGACATCGCACCGACGACGCGCGTTTGGATGAGTCACGGCGATCAAGTGCTGAATCTGAGCGAGCAATTCAATTCGATCGCAACGACCGAAACGTGCCCGCATGCCGCTGTGCAGCACAAGACGCGACCGATCTACGGCTTGCAGTTGCATCCCGAAGTCACGCATACCGATGACGGCGGCACGATGCTGCGGAACTTCGTGAAGGGGATCTGCGGCTGCTCCGGCTCATGGAAGATTGAGTCACTGCTGGAGCGCGAGATCGAGAGCATTCGAGCGCGCGTCGGGACGAGTCGCGTCATCTGCGGACTCTCGGGCGGCGTCGATTCGTCCGTCGTTGCGGCGCTGCTCTATCGAGCGATCGGCGATCAGTTGTCGTGCATCTTCGTTGATCACGGGATGCTGCGCAAGGGCGAGGCGGAAGAGGTGCGATTCGAGTTCGGCGAGCACTTCAAGACCGACCTGCATGTGATCGATGCGAGCGAACTCTTCCTCAGCGGACTCAAAGGCGAGATCGAGCCACAAACAAAGAGGAAGACGATCGGCAAGCTCTTCATCGATGTCTTCAAGGAAGCCGCGAAGTCGATTCCGGATGCTCGCTTTCTGGCTCAGGGCACGCTTTATCCCGACGTGATTGAATCGGGTTTGAACCCCGATGGTCCAGCGCACTCGATCAAAGCGCATCACAATGTTGGCGGCCTGCCGAAGGAACTCGGCTTCGAACTCATCGAGCCGTTGCGCGACTTCTTCAAAGACGAAGTCCGACGAATGGGACTCGCACTCGGCTTGCCCGAACATCTTGTTTGGCGGCATCCGTTCCCCGGTCCCGGATTGGCCGTGCGATGTCTCGGCGAGATCACTGAACCGCGATTGGCGATCCTGCGCGAATGCGATGCGATCGTGATCGAGGAACTCCGCAATGCCGGTCTCTATCGCGCGATCAATCAAGCGTTCGCCGTGCTGCTGCCCGTGCAGTCTGTCGGTGTGATGGGAGACGCTCGGACTTACGAAAGCACGATCGCGATTCGTGCCGTCACGACCGACGACTTCATGACCGCTGATTGGTTTCGCATGCCGTTTGATGTCCTGCAGAGGATGTCGACGCGGATCACGAATTCTGTTCGCGGCGTGAATCGGGTTGTCTACGACATCAGCTCTAAGCCGCCGAGCACGATCGAGTGGGAGTAAGAAGTATTGCAGCTCACGCTCTCTTGAGGTGCGAGGAGTGAGTGCCGGCTTGCGGCTCGTTCGCGCTTACTCGATGGCAGAAGAGAGTGGCGAAGAACTCTCACTCAGCGCGGTTTCGCCGGGGGCGTTTGTGAGCTCGCTTCGATGCCTTTCCCTGCGATCGAAAAAAGTGCCTCACCGGACGGGCCGGCATAATGGGTGAGGAACACTGGTACGACGGACTTGTAGTCCGTCGAACGTCGTGAGAAGCGACGGACTGCAAGTCCGTCGTACCCAAAAACGGATGTGTTCTTCAGGAGAGCGGAGTACCGCTGAAAGCGACGTTGAAACGTCGCACTCCAAAATGACGATGGCTTTGCCGCAACTCAGAGAAACGAAGGAAAGAAAGTCCCGCCATGAAAGCTGTTGCCGTTCGTCCGCCTCAAAAACACAGCGTGCATCTCACTGAACTCCCAATGCCGAAAGTCGCTGACATCGCGAATGGACGCGGAGTGCTCGTGAAGGTCTTGCAGGTCGGAGTCGACGCGACTGACCGCGAAATCAATGAAGGGCTCTATGGCGCTCCTCCGCCGGGATACGACTTCCTCGTGATTGGGCACGAGTGCTTCGGCAGAGTGGTCGAAGTCGGCTCGGCAGTGACGAAGGTGAAAGTCGGGGACTACGTGTCATGCACGGTTCGACGTCCGGGCGGATCGCTCTTTGACACGATCGGTCGCAACGACGTGACGAGCGAACTCACTTACTACGAGCGCGGCATCAATCTGCGGCACGGCTTCATGACCGAGTACTTCGTTGATGATATGGAGTACGTCGTTCGCATCCCGGAAGGCATGAAGCATCTCGGCGTGCTTGCTGAGCCTTCGAGCGTTGTCGCAAAAGGCATTGAGCAAGCGATGCTCGCTCAGCAACGGCTTCAAGTTTGGCAGCCGGAGATTGCGTTTGTGTTGGGCTCGGGACAGATCGGCTTGCTCGCCACTCTGATGTTCCGGCTCAAGGGCATGCGCGTCTTCACGTTCGCGCGGCAGAAGGCAGAAGGAAACTTGAAGGCCGAGATCGCGACCGGTTACGGCGCGACTTACTGCGGTGCTCAAGATGGCAAGACTCCGAAGTCAGTCGTCGCGGAACTTGGACGCGGTCCCGACATCATTTTCGAAGCAACCGGCAGTGCTCGGCAGGCGTTTGAGGCAATGGAGTATCTCGGCCTCAACGGCGCGTTGATTTGGTCGAGCGTCACTGGCGGCAACGCAACGCTCGACAACATCCCCGGCAACAAGATCAATCTTGAATGGGTGCTCGGCAATAAGCTGCTCGTCGGCACGGTGAACGGCAATTGGAAGCACTTTGAGCAAGGCATTGCCGCAATGGCCGTCGGCGAGCTGATGTTTCCGGGAGTCACTCCGAAGATCCTCACGCACCCGATCGCGGGTCTGCATAACTTCGCCGAAGTCATGTCGCTGCTCGAGAGCGGCGACTGCTTGAAGGTCTTCGTCAATGTCGCGGCTGACGAGTAACTGCAACTCGCGCGGCGAACTGTCCTTCAAAAGCAAAAGCCCTGCTGAGTTCGTCGAACTCAGCAGGGCTTTTGTGTAACTACGATTCCAGTCGGTGTCGGACTTCTTACACCAACTCGCGCATCGGAATGCGATTCTCGATGAGGTACTGAGGTCGTCCCGTCGGATCGGCAATCGTCGTCGTCTCGGGATTGATTCCGAGGTTGTAGTAAGCGGTCGCGACGATCTCCTGCATATGAACCGGGCGATCCTTCGGGACTTCGCCGAGCCGATTCGTGCTGCCGACGACTTGCCCCGTTCTCATTCCGCCGCCCGCCATCAGACAGCAACTGACCTGCGGCCAGTGATCGCGACCGGCTCCCGGATTGACGCGCGGAGTGCGTCCGAATTCGCCCCAAACAAGAACCGTGACGTCGTCCAACATGCCGCGCTCTTCGAGGTCTTGCACGAGCGCTGTAACGGCTTGATCGAGCTTCGCTCCGTGATCACGAACGAGCGCGAAGTTCTGCCCGTGACTGTCCCATCGTCCGTAGGACAACGTCACGTTGCGGACTCCGACTTCGACCAGTCGTCGAGCAATCAAGATGTGATCGTTGACTGTCGGAGCGCCGTCGTACTGGTATTGGTAAGGCTTGCCGTCTCCATATCGAGCGACGGTCTGCGGATCCTCTTTGCTGAGATCGAGTGCATCGAGCAAACGGCTCGATGTCAGCACTCCGAAGGCCGCCTGATTGAACGCGTCCATTCCGGCGATCATGCCGGTCGTGTCGGCGTCGCGTCGCAGTCCATCAAGGCTCGACATCAAGGAGCGACGATCTTGCAGACGGTCGAGCGTCACTCCGTTGAGACGCAGATTCGCGAGCCCGTCCGAATCCGGCTTGAACGGCGCATAGGCCGCTCCGAGGAAGCCCGGTGCGCCCGGTTCGGACCATGGAACGTGAGCCGTGCGATTCGCGAGAGCCACTGACGGCGGAATGCTCGGGGTGACTGGACCGAGCAGCTTTGAAACCGTCGCGCCAATCGCCGGACGGCCGCCGATCGCAATCGCGTCGCGGCGGTCCCATCCGCTCAAACACTGGAAGCCGTCGTGAGCACCCGAGCAGCCGACGACGGATCGCACGAACGCAAACTTGTCAGCCATTGCGGCGATCTTCGGAAAGCACTCGCCAATCTCGATACCCGGCACTTTCGTCGCGATCGGGTTGAACTCACCGCGAATCTCTCGCGGGGCGTCCGTCTTAATTTCCCACATATCCTGATGTGGCGGGCCTCCGCCTAAGAATATGTTGATTAAGGCTTTATGGCGATTTTCTCGGGGGCTTTGAGACTCTGCTCGCAGGAGATCCGGCAGGCCGAGGCACGCCGTTCCTGCCATCGTGAAGCCGCCGATCGTGAGAAAGCTGCGACGTGAAACGCCATCGCAAAACTTGCCCTGCTGAGGGCCAAAAAGCGTGAGCATGTCGGTCTCCTGAATGCTGCCCGATCGGCGGAAGGAAAACTGAGGTTCGCTGGCGGGAGGGCGTCGCAATGTCCCGATGCCAAGATCGGCCATCGAATACGCCCGAGTTGATGCGAGGCTAGTTGCGACTTCTTAGTCGGTCAACGGGGGGCAGACCGCAGTGAAGAATATGGGCAGATCAAGACGCAACCCGTCTCAGGCGAATTACAGATCTCAACCTATTCTTCTCAGTTTCCGCAGTCTGCAAACTTTCATTCCTTCAATCAGACTCACAGAATGCAAACTCGGAAGAATGGGTAGGATTGGAATATTGAGAAGAGTGCGAATCATGAGGCATCAGCGGCCTCAAAACACCGAGCGCGAAGACGAACTGTGCTCGCGCAATTCTCCCCTTTTGTTTTTGTCTTTTTGGAAAGGACACAGCATGAAGCAACTCGTCTTAGCGGCGGCTGCCTTCGCCTTGTTTACGGGCGCAGCGCGAGCCGACCACTGCAACAAAGGATGCGAGCACACCTGCGCCCCGTGCGCTGTCGCCGCGCCTTGCCCGGCTCCCGCGCCGGCTTGCGAGGTCAAAGAAATCGAACGCACGGTGATGGTGCCCGTATGGGAGACCGAAAAACGCAAGGTCTGCACCACTGAGTACAAGCAAGAGACTCGCGAGCGTCAGGTGACGACTCACGAACGAGTCCGTCAGGAAGAAAAGAAGACGCGCGAAGTGACCGTCATCGAACGTCAGATGAAGTCCCGCGAAGAGAAGTACTCGGTTCAAGTTCCTGTTTGGAAAGAAGTCGAGCACAAGTTCGACGTGCAGGTTCCGACGACCGAAACCAAGAAGGGCAAGCGATCGGTTCAAGAGCAGATTTGGAAGGAAGTCGATCAGCAATACACCGTCAACGTGCCTCACACCGAGACTCGCAAAGAGAAGGTGACGGTCTTCCGCCCAGTTCAAGTTCAGCACAGCCGCAAGGTGTGTGAGGATCAAGGGCACTGGGAAGAGCGACCGGTCGCGGTCAATCCGTGTGCTTCAAGCTGTAATCGTTGCGATACCGGCTGCGGTAGCTGCCAATCCGCATGCAACAGCTGCGCTCCCGCACCGATGCCAGCCTGCACTCAAAAAGTTTGGGTGCCGAAGATCGTCGAGAAGGACGTGCCCTACACCGTGACGGAATGCAAGCCGTTCGAAGAAGAGCGGTCCTATCAAGTCACGGTCTGCAAGCCGGAGACTCACACTCGCAAGGTCAAGGTCTGCGATTGGGTCTGCAAGGAAGTGGAATACGAGTATCAAGTCTGTGGTTGGAAGACCGAGACTCGAACCTGCAAGCAGAAGGTTTGCGAGTTCAAGTGCGAAGAGAAGACTCGCACCGTCAACTACTGCGAGTGCATCCCGGTCAAGAAGATCGAGGAATACACCGTCTGCAACTGGGTCTGCGTTCCGAAGACTCACACCGTGAAAGAAACGGTTTGCGTGCCCTTCACCGTCGAGAAAGAGATCGAAGTGAAGGTCTGCAAGATGGTGCCGCAGATCGTGAAAGAGAAGGTTTCCGTTCCGTCGTGCAGCCCGTGCCATTCAGCCTGCAAGCCGGCTTGTGCTCCGGCTCCGACATGCTGCCAGCCGGTCTGCAAGCCTGCTTGTGCTCCTGTCGCGAAGCCAGCTTGCGCAAGCGGCTGCAACGCCTGCGGGTCGAGCTGTGCCAGCAACGGCGGGCTCCTCAGCGGTCTCTTCGCGATTCTGAATTAAGTCGCAATCGCTGACTCGGTCAGTCTGATTCATCGAAGAAGCTCGTGACGAATTTCGTGACGAGCTTCTTTCGTTTTCGGCCCGTGACACTGCTCTCAAACGAGTCCCGCAGCGATCAGTTGCTCGCGCGAAATTGCTCCCTGATGCAGAGCCGATGCGACGAGCACCCCATCAATGCCTTCGTTCTTCAAGAGGCAGAGGTCCTCAACATTTCGCACGCCGCCTCCAGTGATGAGCTTGCAGTGCTCAGCAAACGATCGGACCTGACGACACAACGGCAGCGTGCTTAAGCCAGTGCCAGTTCCGACGCTCGCGAGATCGAGCACGATGAATTCCTGCACTCCGGCTTCAATCACGGACGCAGCGAGATCAAGCGGCTCAGAGCTGATCATGTCGCGGAAGCCTCTCAGCGCAGCACCGTTCTTCAGATCGAGACTGAAGATGATTCGCTCTGCACCGATTCGCCGAACGAGCAGTTCCAGTGATGCCAATAGCGGCCATGTTTCGAGGCCGACAATCACTTTCTCGGCACCGGCCGTCAGCGCCATTTCGGCGGTCGAGGGCTCGTTAAGACCGCAGTCGACCAGCAACCGAAAGCCCGCATCACGAAGCTGCTCGTAAATGCTGAAGTTCGCAGCGTCGTTGAGAATCGCATCGAGATCGGCAACGTAGATCTCGTTGAAGCCGAAGTGACTTTGCAGACCGGCAGCAATACTGACTGGGTCAGGAGTCGAGCAGAGTGTGCTCTCGATCGGTCGATACTCGGAGCGCTGTCCTGCGACTCCGCGCACAACGACCGAGTTCATCAGATCCATCACGGGAATGACGCGCATGCCGACCTCTCATCTGATGCTCGTTGTTGGCTCGGCCAGAGACTGTCATTTCCATGATTTGAAGTGGCTGACGAGACGGCGGCTCGCATTCGGGTCTTGTGCAAACAGCGTCTTGCTCAATGGTCCCGGCGGTTCGCCCGACTGAATCGACTGCAAGTACTTCGGCAAGACCTGCTGCACATCAGCCGGTCCGTGCAATAAAAAATGCACCCATGCCCAAGATTCGCGATAGTCGTCCTGATTCATCTCAACGAGCGACGACTTGCGTTCGAGGCGTTCGAGATTCGGCTTCCAAAACAGCCGCAAGGACCACTTCAAACGAGCCTGATGCGGATTCCGCGAAGCACGATCTTCGGCTCGCATTTCGAAGTACTCGGCAATGCCCTCATCGAGCCATAGCGGGACGAACGGCAAACTCGCATGCAAGATGGCGTGAGTCAGTTCGTGCCGCAGATCGATTTCGAAGTCCTCATGCGAGTAGATGAAGACGCGCCCGATCCCATCCTCGTTTTTGGCGAAAGCAGCGCGGCGATTGATCGCTTCCGGTGCTTGTCGACCGACGAACTCTGCATAGCTCTTGCGAGTAGCGAGGATATAGATCTCGATCGGAGATTGAGTCGCGGTCAGATCCAATGTCGCGAGCACGTCGGCTTCATGCTGCTGAATGATGTTGACGATGCCCACAAAGCGATCGATCCGCACTTCCGAAGCGACGACCACTCGACCGATCCGGCGAGTATCTGCCCACTCTCCGCCGATCGCCGTTTGCACGAGTCCGAGCCAACTGAAACTCAAGAACGCTGCGATGAAATAGCAATAGGCCCGTCGCCCTCGGCGAATCATGTCCGCCGAATGCGCAGGCTTAGCAGGGTCGCAGTGGCGACCGTCGAATGAAGTCACGACCGCCTCGATCTTGAAGGGGATTGAATGCCAATACCTTCCCGCATCACTGCGAGATGAGTTCACGAGAGCGGTATTGGAATCAGATGAAGCACTCAGCCGACGAAGCCGCCCTTCGAATGACGAAGAGGCGACAGCGCGACGGGTTCTCCGCCAGTCCGATTAGATCACGCCGCCATGAGTTCGGTAGGGCGTCGCAAAGTCGGGAGTGTCAAGCCCCCAAATGCGCTCCCAAATATCATTGATGTGGCGCAGGCCTTCAGAGACGTAGATCAACTGCTTCGTGCGGACGTCCGGCTGCGAAGAGTAGATCGGAACGACGCATCCAATTTGGATGCCGCACAAAGTCGACAGCAGCGCGGCTGCTACAAGCTTTCGCATGGAACTCCTCCATGAGTTGGCGAAAGACAAAACAAAATATGAGTCGATGCCGCGACGAACCGAGGTTCGCAGTGGCAAACGAAACGAATGGACTAAGTCGAGGGATGAAATTCAGCGGAAGGGATTGAGACCGTACTTTCGCGGACGGAAAGCAGGCCGATGCACAGAGGGGAGAGTGCTTAGGAAGGGCTTGCAGAGGGGGCTTGAGTCATCGTCACAGACAAAGGAGTAGCCGGTTCAGACTGCTCGCCATCACCGGACTTACGACGCGCTTCTTCGTGCTTTCGCATTTCCAGTTCGCGAACTCGTTCTTCCATCTCTTTGCCGGGCTTGAAGGTGACTACGTACTTTTCGGCGACGTCAACTCGCTCCCCAGTGCGGGGATTTCGAGCCTTTCGAGCCGCTCGCTTCTTCACCTCGAACACGCCGAAGTTCCGAAGCTCAATACGCTCTTCCTCGACCAGTGTGTCGATGATGGCTTTGAACGTTTTTTGAACGATTTCCTTCGTTTTCAACTGGGTCTCCCCAATCGAGTCGGAAATCGCTTTGACGATGTCTTTCTTGGTCACGACCGGTTTCTCCGCACCAGAGGTGCCGAGGCACGTTTCATACGAACATCAACGCCGGAACGACTTTATGGCCGTTTCAAGTTGAGTGTCAAGGTCGTCTCTGATGCCCCAAATTGACCCAACTGCCGTCCCGAAAAGGTCCGACAAAACTTCAACTCCTTTATCGGCAGGCTCCGTCCGCACAATCAGCACATTCTGCGTAACCGTCAAAGTTTTCCGACATCAGACCGTGCGGAAGACAATGCGGAGTTGACTCTCAAGAGACTCGCTCAGAGGCGCGGGGCAATTGCCATTAGGCCGAAGGGAGCCGCTCGCCACTAAGTAATCGGCTGAAACTCCTTGAGGCAGAAGCAGTTGCGAATATGAGCCATTCGTGTTTCAAGGTTGCACACGAGGGCGAACGCTTGACTGCCGAGCGCGGGAAACTTGACGCAATTTCCGCATTGTCAGGAAAGATTCGCGAAATCTTTCGCAACGGCGTATGTCTGAGGCACACATTTTCCTGTTGGCGAACATCAACCTGACGAGCGGCACATTCGCGTTGAGGGACGCGGAAGCATCGGGTGCCAGTCAGGCGGTTAGCCACAAACCAGGGAGGGAAGAATCATGCTCGTACTATCTCGCAAGAAGAATCAGGTACTTCGCATCGGAGACGAAGTGATCTTGAAGGTCCTCGAAGTCAGGGGCGGAGTCGTGCGACTCGGCATTGAAGCCCCTGATCACGTCAACATCCTTCGCGGCGAACTCGCTGTAGCGATGTCGGAAGATCGCCCCGAAGTTGAGGCTCCAACGCCAGTGAGCACCGCGCGACGCGTGCTGTCTGCATGTCCGAGATGAACCGAGAGAGTTACGGCTTCGTCGTCACCCCGGTCGGCGTCTGAATGCTGATGCACCGCAAATGGCTGTCTTGCAGCGTGAGATAGACGAGCCGATCTCGCAGTTGAATGACTTGCTTGATCGGCTCGCGGGCGGTGTGCGCGGTGAGCTGATTTCCCGATTCGCGATCCCAAACGCGGATCTGCGCCGAGTCATCGCAAGTCAAAAGTCGGTCGTGCTGAACGTCCTCCATGTATTGAATGCTACATGGACGATCGACGGCGATCTCACTCGTAACTGGAGCCTGTGCACTCGAAAGCGAGTGGATCTGAAGCCGGTCAGAGCAGAGTGCAAGCTCGTCTTCAGCAAACGCCATCGCCCAAACTGGAGTGGCTGAGAAGGGAATCGTCTTTTTCAATGTCACATCAGGCCACGACCAAACTTGCACTGCCGCGCCGGTTGACATCGCCATGCTTTTGCCATCAGGCGACCACACGATTGTTTGACAGTCGGCGAAGCTCCATGTGGTCGTTGTCCGATTGAGTTGCCAGTCAAAGACGCTCAGCCGACCGACGTCCTTTTGAAAGACGGCAAGCCCGTGCTCGGCGTGAAACGCGTGACTGTCGACTGGCGCGACGGCGAGCTTCCGCACCAACTGCAATTCACCATCCTTCGACCAAATCACAAGTTCTCCGGCATCGCTCAACGCCGCCATTCCCGATGAGACCGGGGATGCGTCAATCAGCCTGCCATGAATCCGAGTGGTCTCTGCATCCCAGCTCCTAAGCAGCTTCCATTGGTCGGCATCCCAAAGATCAATGTGCTTATCGCGCACAGTCGCGATCATTTCAGGATCGTTTTTCGAAGTCGCAGGGAACTTCACAACACGGTGAATCGGACCCTTCCGCTCAGCGACCGGGATGACCGGATCGTCATAGAGCAATGACTCAATCTTGCAGGCCGTTCCGTCGCGACTTGCGGACAGCACGCTCTTGCCGTCCGACGCAAATCTGACCGAGTAGACTTCCTTCTGATGAGCCGGAATCTGAAACGGAAGCTCCGGCGCGAAATCACATTCGCCTTTGCCTGCCTTCGACAAGCAAACGGAAAAGAGTGAGCCATCAAGAGTCCCGACGACACACACTTCGCGAGAAGGCGAAATGGCAACGGCTGTCGGCTTCTGAGGCAGTTCGCGTTTTGCGAGCAATTCGCCCGTTTCAAGACTCCATACGCAAAGCACCTGATCTCGCCCGCCGCTGACGAGTAGTCGTTCGTCGTTCGAGATCGCGACTGCAAGAACGCGGTCGTTATGCCCGGAGAAGCTTCGATCGAGCGTTAGCGTCGCAGCATCCCAAATCTGAATTGCTCCGCTTCCGGCTGCGACAAGTTTTGCTCCATTGTTGAACGACGACAGCGCCAGCAAGTCACCGACGTGCTTGATCGTTCCTTTCACTTCACCAGTTTCGGGTTCAACGATCCGAATGCTTCCGCGCTTTCCACCGCAAGCGACGAACTGCTCGTTGCCGACGAAGGCGACATGATGGCAGTTCTCTTCAACCACAATATGCCGACTGAGCTGCGTCCAGTCTCGCGTTTCCCAAATGACGAGACTGCCATCATCCCCGACCGACGCGAGTCGCTGACCGTCGCGGGTGAACTGCAAGAAGTTGACTTCAACCTGTTTCGAGTGTGCTGCTTTCAGCGGGCTAAGAACTCGCGGTGCTGTGCGCGTCTTGTCGGGCGTGCCGCTGAAGACCCTCAGCATGCCGTCGGCTCCGGCAACAACGATCTGATCCCCCTGCGGAGAGACGGCGATGCAGTGCTGAGGAACGTTGCCCTCAACAAGCATCGTTTGAGATTGCGTCTGTAATCGTTGTGACAAGAGGCGCCACTCGAGCCCCGTCTGAACCGGCTTCGAAGAACGCTCGCGCTCTCGGAGTACTTTCGCCTGAGCATCAAAGCGACGCCGCGCGGTATCGAACTCGCGACGCTCCATATGCAATTGGATGAGCCGCAGATTGTGTTCGTAGTCGCGAGCGAGCAACTCGTGATTCGTGCGCTCCACTTCATCGAGTTGCGTCTGCGATTGCTGCACGGTTCGGAGTGACTCGTCTCGATCGGCTTCAGCCTGCAAGTGCGCCTTCAGAACTTCCTCTTGAGTGACCTTCACCGTACCAACAAGCCAAAAACAGAGAACGGCCAGAAACGCAATCACTGCCGCAAGCATGCCGGTCATCAACAGATTGACGCGCGGCTGAACTGCGGCATGCATGATCGTCGCCAACGTGCGATAGACGCGCCACTTGCCGCGCCGTTGTTCGATGAATGCTCGCAAGTCCTCAGCCAATGCGCTCGCCGACTGGCAGCGCAGGTGAGGCTGCCGACGTAGGCACTCTTCGCAGATCTGAGCCAGTCGCTCGGGCACGGTTGGAACGCGCAAACGCACCGGGGGAATGTTCCCCAGCAGCGTTCGCATCAATGCGGTACGTGCATCGGTCCTGCCTACGGGCGGTTCGCCGACTAACAAGAAGTAAAGCACGGTTCCTAAACCGTAGACGTCGGTTGCGGGAGTGAGGTCGCTCGATCGTCGATCGATCTGCTCCGGCGCGATGTATTGCGGAGTCCCGACCAATGAACCCGTTGATGCCGAGAGGCTTCGCTCATGCAGAACTGTTGCCACTCCGAAGTCAGCGAGTTTCGGATTGAATGGCAGGCCATCAATCGGGTGAGTGACGTCGAGCAGAATGTTCTCGGGCTTGATGTCTCGATGCACGATGCCCCGCAACTGAGCGTAAGCAACGGCTTCCGCGAGCAGCATGACGAGCCGCGCTCCCTGCTCGGGCGTCAGCGATTGAGGATTCTGCGCGGACCATTGAGCGAGTGAGGTTCCGTCGCAGAACTCAAGAGCGAGATAGGGATGCTCTTTGATCTCTCCGGTGCCGATCACTCGCACCAGTTGAGGATGCTGCAAGCTCGCCGTCAGCTTCATCTCGCGATCAAACCGCGCACGAGCCGTTTGATTCTGAAGTAAGTGCGAGCGTCCGATCTTGAGCGCGACGATCTCTTTCGACTTCGTATCCAATGCACGAAACACGAAGGCCGAGGTGCCGTCACCTATGAGATCGAGCAGCTTGAATTGACCGAAAGGTGCGTATGGCGGTCCGCCCTGTGCGATCCACTCGATGGAATCGGCGGCATCGCGAACCGGCGGCGTTTCGGGGGGGAAGACATCGCTTTGATGTTCCTTGAGCAGCGGCTTCGGTCGCAGGCCGAGCCGACCTAAGCGACGAAGTCTTTCGAGCATCCCTTCTGGTGCAGCGGGATCGTCTTGCTGCCGAGTCCGTTCGAAAGCAGCGCGGAAGTCACCGAGCGGGTCGCTATCAGCAGGCGACGATTCAAGAGGGTTCGGCTGATCGTCTTCGGGCGGTTGATTCGCAGTCGGGTCCATAGAAGTCAGTCACTTGTGAGTCGAGCCATCTGCATTCACTCCTTGCTCCGAACGAATGCGGCGCGAACGGTATCGCAAGGAGCGAACCGCAACACGCGGGCCCGTCGACTTATCTCGCCGTTGAATTGCAAACTCGATGACTTCCGCTCGTGCCGTCTGAAAACGCCCACTCTCAACCGCCGTAGAGCAACAGCAGCTTTGCCAGTCCGCCTTTCTCGCTCAGGAAGCGAACGCGGTTGCGGAACGAGGGCGAGCCGAAGATCTCTGAGTAACCGTGATGATGATCGGCGAACGCGAGCGCCGTGCGGATGTCGTCGATCACGAGCGATGAGCGGCCTGCTCCGACCGCAATCCAACGTGCAATCCAGAATACAGAGGGCACGACGAGCAGCAGACTCTTCAGTCCCTCAGCAACGGGCACGTCGTAGTACGCGCGGCCGCAGAAATGCAGTCCCTCAATCTTCACCTGTAAGTAGCGAGTCAGCAGTTCGTCGGTCTCAGCAGGCAGAGGTCCAAAAGGCCGCTCGATCAACTCGAAGGGAACGTCTTTAAGCGGTCCATGTAATTTTGGCGTCATCCCTTTTCCCGATGCCATTTTCATCGCGCTGCGAATCCGTTGGATGCGGCTCCAGAATCCGGCCTGCAGATCAGCAACGGTGTCCTTCAACGCGTACTGACCGACGAGCAATCGAAAGTGACTGCCTTCAAGGCGATTGAGCGGTGCTGGACTGGGCAAGCTCTCAACCGAAGCAGCCTCGGCGAGCACGTCGATGACCTCCTCCAATCGTTTGCCCGAGAACGACCGCAGGTCCGCACGGTCGAAGTACACGAGCATCTCAAGCGTTCGATAAAGGCGTTCGATCAGCGGCGTTTCGGTGTCGGTGATGAACTCCAAAAAGATCGACGAGACTCGCAGCACGTCGTCCCAATCGGCCTGCGTCAGTGAATTCAACTTCGGAGCGGTCATCCGCTCGGTGCCTTCGGGCACGACGAGGCTCGCAATCGTCTTGATCTCTTTGCCGTTCTGCGTGCAGGGCTTGCCGAGATTCTTCACGACCGACGGGCAACTGAATCGCAGGCTGACCGTGATGCGTTTGCCGGCCGGGTGAAAGACATAGGGATAGACGCGGCAAGCAAGCGGCTTTGCCGCTTCGCCGAACTTCGCATGAATCCGGCAGAGCCCCTGCTCATTGAGAAAAACGCACGCTCCGTCAGCACGATGCGCGAGCCTGTATCTTTTCTTCCAGAACGCCCCGCCGTGAGGGACGACGACCGGCTGCCCGGTAGGGATGCCGTCAGCCTCAGTCCAGTTTTGGTCGACGATTCGTTGCCGCTCGGCGTCGGTGATCTCGATGAGATGCTGAGTGCAGCAACCCGAGCAGTTATGGCAGCTCCAGTTTTGAATCGTCGGCAGTGTGAGAGGTAGCACAGAGAGATCTCGATGAGAGCAATTTGAGACGACACGGAACGAGCATCGAGACGGGCAACCGATGGCGTGAAGGCGTCCGGCAGATAGGAACTTACCGGTACGACGGACTTGCAGTCCGTCGATGCAGAAGCGCGACGGACTGCAAGTCCGTCGTACCCGGCACTTGGCGGTAAGTTTCATCCTGCCGGTCGCCTAAGAGATTGCATCCGCCCGGCGTCTCAACGTCATTCGCACCGTAGCAGAAGAGCAAACAACTGCTGAGCAACATCGACCGAATGGCCCCGCAGTCGGCTGCACTTCGAACTCATCGTCAATCGGTGCCATCGCTCGTTCTGGCTTCCTGAGCGGTTACGACTTCGATGAAACCATTGAGAATGAGCGGCGAGGTTCGGTGAGTGATGTGCCTTTCCTCGTCTTCCGGCATGCCGCTACAAAGCCGCGCGTTTCGCTGACCTCTCTCGTTGGACAGCGTTATGTGCGACGCTCGTTTCGCCGCATGTACAACGGACTGCGTCAACTTCGGCCGAGAGATGCGATCTCGCTCAGACAGCATTCGCGCTGGCGAAAGCGCACGCCGATGGCGATGCGGTTAAACGATCTCTCTGCGACTTCTCGCACGAACATGTCGCTGTTCCACACGGCTGCGAGAGCAAATCCCCTGATCGCGACGTCTCAATTGATTGGACTGACGGAGTATGAATCCTTGGCACGATGTCACCCCCGGTAGCGGCCTCCCTGAAGAGTTCATCTCGATCATCGAGATCCCAATGGGCTCGAGCGTGAAGTACGAACTCGACAAAGAAACGGGACTGCTGAAGCTCGACCGCATCCTCTATTCGGCGGTCTTTTATCCCGCGAACTACGGGTTCATTCCGCAGACACTCGCAGAAGACGACGACCCGCTCGACGTGCTCGTTCTTTGTCAGGAAGCCGTGCAGCCTCGAACGATCGTGCATGCGCGAGCGATCGGCGTGATGTCGATGATCGACGGCGGCAAGCCCGACCATAAGGTGCTCGCCGTCGCCGTGCATGACCCGGAATACAACAGCTTCCGCGACGCGAAAGACTTGCCGACGCACCGGCTCAACATGCTGCAACGTTTCTTTCAGGACTACAAAACGTTGGAAGGCAAGTCGGTCATCGTTGAAGAGTTCCAGTCCGCTGCCGCCGCGTTGCCAATCATCGAAGACTCGCTTCGCCGCTATGACATGGCGCGCCGCAAAGGCTTTGCTCCGACGAAGAAGTAGGTCGGGAATCGTTCGCGACAGGGGGCGCGGGGAATGGGTCTCTTTGAGTGAACGGTGCGTCGTCGCAGTGAGGCGAGCGTTTATTGAGAGACGCCAGAAAACGCTGCACTGCCGAGTCGTTCTTGACGGCATGCGACCAATGATGGACGGCACGTGCCCGCTGAGGATCGGGATGGAATCCCAATCTACTTGGTGCGCGACGGGAACTGGGCGAAGGGGGCGAGCTTGTCGGGCTTTGCTCGCGAGGGGGCTTCGTCTCGCAGTCGCGTTTCTCGGACGAGCCGCTGAGCCGGTTCGGTAGTGGGAAGCGACGGGGCTTGCTCGTCGATGCGGATCAGTTCGAGCGGGCGCAGTTCTTGTTTCTCTTTGCGACGCGTCAGCGCGATCGGCTTCGGCCCTTCAATGACTGCGAGCTGCGGCTTTGTCGGTGCTGTAACAGTCGCTACAGGATGGCGGGCCGCGATCTCGCGCGGAGTGGCCTCACGCGGATTCGGAGCAACCAGTTCTTCGCGCGGGGGTAAGGGCTGCTCGTCGCGGATCTGCTGACGCAAGAGTTTGAGTGCTGTCGCGGAATCCGGTGCCGGGCTTTGAGCACGTACGTTGCCAGTCGGCTTCGTTGCTGGCTTTGTGACGGGCGTCTGCTTTGCGACGAGCTGACCGTCGGGCTGCTTCAAACGCGGACTGCCAGCGATCACCCATGAAGTCCATTCACGCTCGAACGCTTCGACGCTCGGCTTGCCGTAGCAGTTCTTGAAGGCGGCATCCCATCCTTGATGCTGAGCGTCGTTGAGGAACCGCAAGAACGTCGTGCGACCGCGAGCTTGCACTAAGTAGTTCGTCAGCGAATAGCCCTCGGCATACAGCGCGAGCGTCTGCTGCATGTCGGCGGGGTACTCCTTCATCTCGAGCAGCACACGTAAGGGAATGCGATTGCCGACATGCATCAATTGATTCACGAGGTCTTGCTGCTTCTTGATCTCGGACTCGTGCTCGAACAGCGAGCATGCACCTTCATCGGCCCAGCGCGGAACCGGTCGGCGGAAGTAGCAGGCCAGAATGGTGTGATTCACTTCGTGAGGAATGACTGAGTCGAGGATTCGCTCGACAGTGCCTTGCACGAACATGTCCCAGCCATAGACCTCGCCGCCGTCGAATTTGAATTTGGTCTTGCCGCCTGCTCCGAGCTTCGGACCGTCTTGCACGACGACTTTGCAGGGCTCGTACCATGACTTCAGAGGATGCCCGAACCATACGATCGCGAGTTGCTCGCGCTGTTGCTCGGCGGTCTCAGCGACCTTCTTCGCGAGCTCGACGGTGCGAGCTTCGACGACAAAGTTGGTCGAGACATACTTCGCACCGAAAGAGGCGATAAGTCCGACGACAACCAATATCTGAGCAACACAACGCATAGGACTCTTCCCTGAGTCTGATTTCGATCCTGCATCACGCTTCCGTGCGTGATCCCGACATTGCTCTCGGCTCAAAGCAATCGCAGTTCCGTTTGCCGCTCGCCGAGTCGTCCTGACTGAGTGAGCGACGGTCGCGAGCACCGCATGTAGTGCCGGGCGACATTGCTGCCCCCGCATGTCGGGTGCGGAGCGAGTTCGGAGCGATTGCCAAAATTTCAAACGCGGTCGAACCCCGCTTCTCCATTTTGTAAGTCTTGCCAGTCTGGGGCGGGTCGGACTTTGCAAAGATCACAATTACGCGTCTACGGCAGAATCTTGCTCATCAGGCCGCGTTGACCGGTTTGCGAGATCGTCGCACAACCCCGCTCCCTTCTTGCGGCGTCGGTTCTCGACGCTCATCCGCTCCCGTTCTGGGAGCTTTTCTTCTGCTTCCCCCCTCTCGCGTGATGCTTCGGCCGAGCATCGTCACTCACTAAGGAACCCCGGTATGAAATCGAGTCGTCAGATCTCTGCCTTTGTGGCCGGTAGCGTGCTGTTCGCGCAAGTTTGCAGTCCCGCGTTGTCCTATGGTCAAGACAACGTATTGCCGAGGACCGCGCCACGAGCGGCCACTGCTCCGGCTAAGCCCGCAGCGAAGCCCGTTGTGAAGGCGACGATTCCCGATGTTGCGTTGACCGCTAGCGGGAAACTGGTCGGCATGCTCGTCGATGCTCAAGCGAAGCCGGTTGCGAACTCCGAAGTGCAACTGCGACTCGGCAAAGAGATCGTCGCGAAAGGTAAGACAGACGAACGCGGAGTCTTTCAACTCGAAGCCGCACGCGGCGGCATCTATCAGCTTGCGACAACCAAAGAGAATGTCGCCGTCCGACTTTGGACGAATCGCTCGGCTCCGCCATCAGCCAAGAAGCTCGCGGTTGTGATGCACGGCGATCAGAAGGTTGTGCGCGCTCAAGACGAACCTCTTGCATCGGTTGATCTCGGAACGGCCGCACTGCTCGGACTCGGCATCGCAACGATCGTCGTGACGTCGATCACGCTGCAGAGAGTCAACGACGTCGAAAGCGACAACGCCGCGTTGCAACGACGCATCGCCACTCTGCAGAGCGAGATCGACAAAGTGCAGCAGTCAATCTCTGAGCTGTAAGAATTGATCCAGTGGGCGATCGACGCCGATTGTCGGCTTTTGCTCCGCAAGAGCTTCCTTTCGCGGAGCGAAAGGCGACTATCAATGAGTCGCGGCTCTTCTTTTGATCGAGGCTTGCAGGCATGCCGCGCTTTGTTGTGTTGGCTCACGATCATCCGCAGCCGCATTTCGACTTCATGCTCGAAGTCGGAGAGGTGCTCAAAACTTGGCGCCTTGATGCCGTGCCGTCGGCATTGGCGCAGCAGTCGGCGACGTCGCTGCCCGATCATCGGCTTGCTTATCTCGACTATGAAGGCCCCGTCAGCGGCAATCGCGGACATGTGCAACGCGTCGATCGCGGGGAGTACTTCTTGCTACATCAGAGCGAGTCGCAGCTGGATGTCTCGCTGGCGGGCGCTCAATTCAATGGTCGAGCACGCTTGAGTCGTATCGGCGAGCAATGGCAGTTCGAGTGGCTCGCGAACCCGTCTTGACCCATTCAGAGGCGAGTCAAAGACTGCGCCGGTTTGAGGTTCTTCGTGCGCCTTTGCGCTGCTTCGGAGAACGGCCTCTCTCGCATGTAGGCAGTAGAACAACGGAAGACGGCCGAGGGCGGCCATTCTACGCGCGAGTTTCAAACACCGTCGCGCTTCTCGTGCGATGAATCGTCATCGAACTCCTGAGGAACACATCCGCTTTGGGGTACGACGGACTTGCAGTCCGTCGCTTCTCACGACGTTCGACGGACTACAAGTCCGTCGTACCAGTGTTCCTCACCCATGGTGCCAGCTCGCCCGGTTATGAACTTCACTCAGCGAATGGATTCGCGATGCATCTCTTCTTCTCTGTCGGCGAACCGAGTGGCGATCAGCATGCGGCTCATCTGATGGATGAACTGCGGCGACGGCGGCCCGATGTGCGTTTCTCCGGCTTCGGCGGCGAGCATATGGAGGAGCAAGGACTGCACTCGCTCTTTCGTCTTACAACGATGGCGGTGATGGGCATCTTCGCGGTAATTCCATTGCTGCTGAAGTTCTACCGACTCGTGCAGCAGGCCGAGCGGTTCTTTGAAGAGCAACGGCCCGATGCCGTCATTCTCGTCGACTTCCCCGGCTTCAATTGGTGGATCGCGCGGAAAGCGAAACGCGCGGGCATCCCGGTCTTTTATTACTTGCCGCCTCAACTTTGGGCATGGGCCGCATGGCGCATCAAACGAGTGCAACGCTTCGTCGATCACGTGATTAGCTCGCTGCCGTTCGAGCGCGACTGGTACGAGCAGCATGGCGTCAAAGTGGAGTATGTCGGGCATCCGTTCTTCGATGAGGTCGCGGCAAAGGAACTTGATGCGCGCTTCGTCGAGAATTGGTCGGCGCTGAAGTCGCCGGTAATTGCCGTGCTGCCGGGCTCGCGCAATGCGGAGATCACTCACAACTGGAGCTTGCAGGTTGAGATCATCAAACGACTGCATGCGCGGCATCCCGACGCGCAGTTCGTTGTTGCGTGTTACCGGGACGAGCATCGACGACGTTGCGAAGCGCATGTGTTGGCTCAATGCCCGACGCTGCCGATCCATTTCTTTGTGGGTAAGACGTCCGAAATCATCGAGGTCGCCGATTGCGCGTTGATGGTTTCGGGCTCTGTGAGTCTTGAACTGGTCGCGCGAAAGACGCCGGCAGTGGTGCTGTACCGGACTGTTTGGCCGACCTACGTGATTGGCCGGCTGTTGGTCGTCTGCAAATACATGTCGCTGCCGAACTTGATCGCGAAGCGCATTGTGATGCCCGAGTTTCTGTCGGTCGGGAATCCCGAACCCGTTGTGAAAGACGCTCTGCAAGTGCTCGATCTATGGCTGCGACTGCCGGAAGAACGAGAACGCGCGATGCAGGAGATGACGACGGCGATCGGAGACTTTCCGCAGACGGGCGCGACGGTTCGAGCAGCAGAGTTCATCTTGAAGAAGCTCGACGCAGTTCCGATCAACGAGCCGATTCCGTTGCGTGAGGCGGCGTGACGAATCCGTGCTGGAGTGAGGCGGACTTCAGAAGCTAATTTTTGACCGTAACAGATTGCTGGATGTTGGCTCTCCACTGACCCCGCGTCAGTGGAAGCAGCGACTGGCGAGCTAACATCGCAGACCACAAGGCTCAATGTGCTCGCTCTCCACCGACCCCGTGTCGGTGGGAGCAACGACTGATTCGCTAACGATGTCGAATTCAGAACTCTTTCGAAGGCAAACGAAAATCGTCGTTCGCCGACGACGGGGCTACTCGAACGATCCTTAGCAGCCCAGTCGCGGCTTCCACTGACGCGGGGTCAGTGGAGAGCGATAGACACAGAGCAGACTGGTGTTGTTAGCCGACCAGTCGTGCTCACACCGACGCAGGGTCGGTGGAGAGCTAACACTGCAATTCGATAGAGATTGCTAATTTCAAACGCGCCGCAGATTGCTCAGAGTTCTTGCTCATACTTCTCGTTGGATGCATTGACGGCACAGTCATCACTTCGGGGACTAAGTCATTCGCTAAGAAGGTTTCGTATGCCGAGCGCTCTACCCATCAAGACGATTTATTACCCCGACTCAGACGGAAAGCCGATGGCCGAATCTGATCTGCACCGGGACGAAATGGTGCGCGAGATCAACGTCTTGCAGCGCCACTTCGCCGACCAAAAGGTTTATGTCTCCGGCAACTTGCTCGTGTACTACGTCGAAGGGAATCCCAAGAAGTGCTTCTCTCCCGACGTGCTTGTGGCAAAGGGAGTCGTTCAACGACGGCGCCGGACTTATCAGTTCTGGCGCGAGCGAGTTGTTCCGCAGGTCGTGATTGAAGTCTCGTCCAAGAAGACGAAGAAGCAAGACATCAACGACAAAGCAAAGCTCTATGCGGAACTGGGCATCAAGGAGTACTTCCTGTTTGACCCGACTGAGGACTATCTCAATCCGCCGTTGCAGGGTTATCGGCTCGAAGGCGACAGCTACGTGCGCATGGCTGCGGAAGAAGACGGTTCGCTCATCAGTCAGGAGCTTGAGTTGCGACTCGATCCGCAGGGCGAGGAACTCGGCTTCTTCCGACTCGATAACGGAGCACGCTTGCTGAGTTCCGAAGAGGGACGAGTGATTGAAGAGAAGCGCCGACTGCTGGCCGAAGAGGCTCGGGCAGTCGCTGAAGGGCAACGCAAGCAAGCTGAAGACATGTTGTCGCAAGCGGAAGCCGAGATCGCTCGGCTGCGCGAAGAATTACACCGTGCAAAAGCTGAGAAGTAATCTCGGCGTGCCCACTGACTTCATCAGAAATGTGTTGATATGGAGATCCGCAGAATCACGGCTCAGGGAACAGAGTCGCTCGGCTTGTTCTATTCCCGACTGGCGATTGATGCCGTGACGGCTAAGAGCGGGACGGCCATGTTGAAGCTGCTGGATGCGCTTGCCGGTCAAGCTCCGGATCGAGCTGTGTGGGGCGCGGCGGACTCTCAAGAGTTGATGCTGTTGCTGAGCGACGATCCGCGCGGTCGAGCTTTCGCCAACATCAAGGTGCAGGGGCCGTGGTACTTCATCGAATGCGCGATGTCGCCGCGCACCGCGCCTTGGCCCGACGCATGGGTGAAGGGGCACACGAGCGACCTACAGAAAGCGTGCGGCATGATCGTTGTCGGTTGGCGCTGGTCGCAGGAGACGTTGTGAGAGCGCGCGGTCCGCGTGTTAGAGGCACGTGTTGAAGTCGTCGCCTACAAGTCGCAGCATCGTTTTCCGATTCGGCTCGCAGCCACTTTGAGGAAACGGTGTGAGCGCAAGGCACTCACGATCTCACACAAACCGCAAAGAGTCCTCTCCCCTGCTGACGAAGGAACCATCATGCGTTTGCCGCTGAAGTTGTCTTCTGTGTCTCGCCGTCTTGTTGGTCGTCGCTCGTTGCTGGCCGGAATGAGTGTGGCGTTGCTGAGTCTCACCGTGCCGGCGTTTGCGGCGGATGAGCCGGATTTGTTGTTACATAGCGGGCGCATCGTGACGGTCGATGCGCAGTTCAAACTGGCGGAAGCAATGGCCGTGAAGGGCGAGCGCATCGTCGCGGTCGGTAGTAATTCTGACATCCGCAAGCTGGCCGGTGAGAAGACGAAGGTTGTCGATCTCAAAGGTCAGATGATGCTGCCGGGGTTGAATGACACTCATACGCATCCAACCGGCGCGGCGATGCACGAGTTCAATCATCCCGTGCCGGACATGCAGACGATCGGTGATGTGCTGGCCTATATCCGGCAGCGAGCTGAAGCGTCAGAGCCGGGCGATTGGGTATCGGTCTCGCAGATCTTCGTGACGCGACTCCGTGATCAACGCTTCCCGACGCGCAAAGAACTTGATGAAGTCGCTCCGAAGAACCCGGTCATGTTTAGCACCGGTCCGGATGCGGCACTCAATACGCTCGCTCTTGAAGCGAGTGGACTGACAAAGGACTTCAAGATCACCGACGGGCAGCCGGGCTTTCTGGAGAAGGATCCGAAGACGGGCGAGCTCACCGGCATGCTTCGCAGTTGCACGCGGCTCGCGAAGCCGAAGTCGTCGAAGTCGAAATCAGCCTCGAAGCAGGAGCAGAGCGATCGGCTGAAAGCATTGTTCTCGGCCTACAACGCGGTCGGGCTCACGAGCATTTCGGATCGCAATGCGAGCGACGGTTCGACGGATCTCTACAAAGAGCTGAGCGATAAAGACGAGCTGACGTGCCGCATCTTCCTTTCGTATGGCGTGAGTGCGCAGGACTCGATCGAGAACATCGAGAAACGCGTCAAGAAGGCGGTGCAACATCCGTTACATGCCTACAACAACCGCGTCTGGCTGCGGGGCGTGAAGATCTTTTTGGACGGCGGCATGCTCACCGGCAGTGCTTACATGCGCAAGCCGTGGGGCGTGAGTCAGATTTATTCCATCACCGATCCCGAGTATCGGGGCGTGCTCTTCGTGCAACCGGACAAGCTGCGGGACATTGCAAAGGTCGTGCTCGCGAACAACTTGCAGATGACAGCTCACTCAGTCGGAGACGGTGCGGTGCATGCTCTCATCGACGCTTACGAGCACGTCAATAAGGAACTGCCGGTCAAGAACCTGCGGCCCTGCATTACTCACTGCAACTTCATGAGCCTTGAAGCGATCGAGAAGATGCAGCAGCTCGGCATCGTCGCCGACTTGCAGCCCGCATGGCTGTATCTCGACGGAGCGACGTTGTTCAAACAATTCGGCGAAGAACGCACGGCCTACTTTCAGCCGTACAAGACGGCTTTCGAAAAAGGCGTCGTTGTCGGCGGCGGCTCGGATCACATGCAGAAGCTCGGCAGCCTGCGTTCGATCAATCCGTATAACCCGTGGCTCGGAATGTGGACGACGCTGACGCGGCAACCGCGCTGGACCGATCAGCCACTGCATCCCGAGCAACGCATCTCGCGCGAGCAAGCCATTCGGCTCTATACGACGAACAACGCCTTCTTGACCTTTGAAGAGAAGGAGAAGGGTTCGCTCGAAGCCGGCAAGTTGGCGGACTTCATCATCATCGACCGCGACGTGCTGCAATGCCCCGTTGACGAGATCCGCGAAGTCAACGTGCGCCAAACATGGATGGGCGGCAAACTGGTCTATGAGGACGGGAAGACGGAAGCCGTGAAGTGATTGGGATGAGCAAGGCTTTGCAAAGAGTCCTTACTCGGTGCTTGCCATATAGCTGCGAAACTCGTCGATCGACTGCATGCGGACGACTCGTTGAGTGGCGGTGCGAAGAACATCCGAGTCTTCGTGCTCGATGATCCAATCTTGAATGTCGACCGGAACGTCGCCGAATTGCGACTGTAGGAAGTACTCCAGCATCTCGCGCCGTTCGCGATGTTGTCCGCGAATGAATCCGCCACTGTGACCTTCAGTCCGGCCTTGTTCGAGCAAGCTATCTGCAATTGAGGGCATGGCTTTGGGCTCCTGCTGAAATCGGGACAATTCGGCTTGTTGGGCAATTCGAAAAACGCGGTCTCGTTCGGAAGCATCTCGAAGCTTGATGCACCAAGACAAGACGAAGCGCTTGAGATCGTGCCAGCGCATCGAGTCGGTGACGCTGAGTGCTTCCAGTTCGGCAATGAACTGCGGCAGGGTTTCTTCGAAGACCTCAATCAGCAGAGAGCCTGCTCGCAAAACCGCGAGGGATTTCAGCCAGAAGGCGGTCGAACTCAAGAGCGACTGCGGGGATTTCTCGGCGAGGTCCCATACCAAGACCGACCATTGCGGCGCAAAGACTTTGAAGAGGTCGGGACCGACGAAGAGGTCTCCGACCGTTTTGACGCGTCCCCACTGCTGCGGGCCGGTGTGCAGCACGATCGGAATGATCGGCGTCAGCTTGAATTCGTCGCGCGGTGCCGTCTGAGTCTCCCATGCTTTCCATTCACGATCCCAGTGCAGCACCGCATACAGCAAAGTGCGGAACGAAATGCGCGGATCAGGCCGTGACTGATGCTCGATCAAGACGCAGATCAAGACGGGCAACGCTTCGTCGCCGCCAATCCATGGGATTCTCACCAGCAAGTCCGACTCCCGCCCGCGCCAATCGTCGGTGATGAATTCCCCATCGAGAAACTCGACGTGTTCGAAGTCGAGGTCCTTCGCCACTTCCGGAATGGCATCCAATAAGAAGTCTCGCAAGTTGGGAATCTTCTTGAGTTCATCGCGAATGCTGCGGTCCGAAAAGCAATAGGGCAGCTCGTTGGTCGTCTGCATGAATTGGCCAGTGGTTGAAGTCATGTCGGACGCAGTTCCTAATGTCCGAAGGACGTTGTTTGTGATGAAAACGAGACTGCGAGTTCGTTCGTGACGGCAGATTCAACTCGTGAAAGTGAACGTCGTCCCGCTGCGGCTCGGGATGGAATCCCAAGCTACATTTCGGGGCAGTGCTCAAGGCAGTTCGAACTACCCGTGCATCATGTAGCCGAACTGGAGAAAGGTCGGAATTCCTTCCGATCCGAATCAGCATTGAAGTGAGCTGACAATCGTTTGAGTCGTGCTACCTCTTGTCGCGAGGGCTCCTTAACTTGCGTCGCGAATGCTGCCTCACGAAAGACGATACGAGGTTTTTCGAGGCGGTTGCCTCTGTCGACGTTGCTGCAGGAAGTCGCATTTCGTCGTTTAGCCGGGGGCCGAATGTGAAGAAGGGCTGTTGCTTCTTTGGCTTCGGTCGCGGGTTAAACAACTTCTGACGGCAACGTCTCTGTCAGTTTTCACTGAAGGCTTCATCCTCATGCCGCTACTTCCGCTCGACATGCTCAACGCCGGTGAGCACGCTCGCATCGTCCAAATTGAGGGCGATCCGATGCTGGTGACTCGGTTGCATGAAATGGGGCTGCGAGATGAGGCCGAAATCACGCTCATTCAATCTGGGCAGCCCTGCATCATTGCTGTCGGCAATCATCGACTGAGCTTTCGCGGAGAAGAGGCTGCGGTGATTCTCGTCGAGACGATCTGACTTGATCGCCCCCGGCCTCGTGCCGGGGGCTCGGCGACTTTTGCGCATGTTCGCCCCTCTTCGAATTCAACTTGCGCAAAGGCCGTTGAACCCCCGGCATAAGGCCGGGGGCGACGAACGACTTCCTTATCTACGACCGTCGAAACTCATTCATGATCCCTCTCCCCGTCGTTCCCAGTTCTCACTTCAGCGGCGATCGGCTCGTGCAGTCGATCTACGAAGGCGCGCGGCGCTGCGATCCGCGACCTCTTCCGATGACGATGGAGGAAGCTCGACGACGCGGATGGCATGAAGTCGATGTCGTTTTTGTGACAGGGGACGCGTACATCGATCATCCGAGCTTTGCGATGGCGATCCTCGGTCGAGTTCTCGAAGCGGCCGGCTTTCGAGTCGGCATGATCAGTCAGCCGAATTGGCACTCGTGCGATGCATGGAAGACCTTCGGGCAGCCGAAGCTGTTCTTCGCCGTGAGCGCGGGCAATATGGATTCGATGCTGAATCACTACACCGCCAACAAGAAGGTGCGGAATGCCGATGCGTACTCACCCGGCGGCCGCATCGGCTTGCGGCCCGATCGCGCGACGCTCGCTTACTGTCAACGAGCCCGCGAAGCCTACAAAGGCGTGCCGGTCATCGCGGGCGGAGTGGAAGCATCGCTGAGGCGGCTCGCTCACTACGACTACTGGAGCGATACCGTCAAACGCTCGATCTTGCTCGATGCGAAAGCGGATCTCGTCGTCTATGGAATGGGAGAAGATGCCATTCTCGAAGTCGCTCAGAGGTTGCGTGCCGGGGAGTCGGTGCGCGATCTCAGAGACATGCGCGGCCTTGCGTATGTGTTGGGAGCGAAGGAGTCGGCGGAATTGGTGAGTCGCCAAAGTGAGTCCGACGGACATCCCGTCCGTCGAGACGATCAAGCGGCGGACTGGAAGTCCGTCGTACTCGAAACTCGCCCCTCACCGCTCGCCCCTCGCCCCGCCGATTTCCCGACCGCCTTTCTCCCGCCCTTTGCCGCCGTTCAAGCTGACAAGTTCGCTTTTGCTGAGGCGACAAAGATCATTCACAACGAAACCAATCCATGGAACGCGAAGCGATTGGTGCAGATGCACGACCAGCAAGCAGTCGTCTGCAATCCGCCTCGATTGCCGATCACTCAAGCGGCGATGGACGTCATCTACGACTTGCCGTTCACTCGAAAGCCGCATCCGGTCTACACCGAGCCGATTCCGGCCAATGAGATGATTAAGGACTCGGTCACGATCATGCGGGGCTGCTTCGGCGGATGTACTTTTTGCTCCATCACGACGCATCAAGGCCGCACCATTCAGTCGCGCAGCAAGGATTCGGTGCTCAAGGAAGTGCGACGCATGACTTCCGATGCCGACTTCAAAGGCATCATCAGCGATATCGGCGGCCCGACGGCGAACATGTATGAGATGAAATGCACTCGGCCCGAAGTCGAAGAAAAGTGTCGTCGGCAGTCGTGCGTGCATCCGACGATCTGCAAGTTGCTCGGCACGGATCACGGACCGCTCATCGGCTTGATGAAGGAAGCGCGCGAGACGCCCGGCATTCGCAAAGTCTTCGTCGCGAGCGGCATTCGAATGGATCTCGCGCGACGCTCGCCCGAGTACATGCGAGATCTCGTGCAACATCATGTTGGCGGTCTGCTGAAGGTCGCTCCCGAGCACACTGATGCCGGCGTCTTGAGCTTGATGCGTAAGCCTGCGACGGACGACTTCGAGAAGTTCACCGAGGAGTTCAATCGCGAGTCTGAGAAGATCGGGAAGAAGCAGCACATCGTTCCGTATTTCATCGCCAGTCATCCCGGCAGCGATCTCAACGCGATGATTGATCTCGCGGTCTTTCTGAAGCGAAACGGCTATCGCCCCGATCAAGTGCAGGACTTCATCCCGGCACCGTTCGACGTCGCGACGGCGATGTATCACACCGGCATCAATCCCTTCACGAAGGAGCCGGTCTACATCGCGAAGCATCTGCGCGACCGCAAGCTGCAACGCGCGTTGATGCAGTTCTTCAAACCCGAGAACTACTTCGAAGTTCGCAAGGCGCTCGAGCAAGCCGGTCGGCAAGACTTAATCGGCAGCGGTTGCGACTGCCTCATCCCGGCGCGGGCTCCGAAAGAAGCGCTCGACACCCGGCGCAAAGACGCGAACGACCGCTTCAAAGGCGACTACGTGCATGCGAAAGAAGCCGGAGCCGTCGGCACTGCGGGAGTCGGAACAGTCGGGGTCGGAACTCCCGGGGGTAAGAAATCTTCCAATAAGAAGCAGTCCCGCTTCGCACCCGGCAAGGGCTATCGGCCTGATCGCAAACGATAGGGCTGCTGAGTAATACGCATTACTTTACGAATGGGCCTTTAAGGCAGATGCGACGAGTCGGTTCGGCATCTCGCTCAGTCTTCATGGCCCCGAGTTCTCTCAAGTTGTCGTGTCGGAGGATCATTCATGCGTCGAACGAGTCAGTGGTTGATGTTGGTTGCGGTGTTGTTGTCGGGGTTGAGTTGCGCGAATGACTCGTCGGCTCCGCCGCCGATTACGAAGGCTCCGGCGATTGACGGTGATGGTAGTAAGGGCGGCAGTGAGTCGCCGGAGTCCGCGCCGTCTGCGAAGGTGACGATGAAGCTTGAGACGACGAAGGGCGATGTTGTTATCGAGCTGTATCCCAACTGGGCACCGCTCGGAGTCGCGCGCGTCAAGCAACTGGTCGATATTGGCTACTACAACGACGTCGCCTTCTTCCGCGTCGTCCCGAACTTTGTCGTGCAGTTCGGTATGAGCGGCGATCCGGCTCTCGGAGCGAAATGGTCCGAGAACAACATCAACGATGAGCCGGTCAAAGAATCGAATCGTCGCGGCTATGTCACGTTTGCGAAGTCGGGTGCGCCGAACTCGCGATCAACGCAGCTCTTCATCAGCTTGAAGGACAACGCGTCGCTCGACTCGCAGGGATTCTCACCGATTGGCCGCGTCGTGCAGGGAATGGAGATCGTCGAGAAGCTCTATGCGGGCTATGGCGAAGAGCCCGATCAGGGACAAATCAGAGAACGCGGCAACGAGTACCTGAAGTCGAAGTTCCCGAAGCTCGACTTCATTAAGTCCGCAACGATCGTGAGCGACGCAAAGCCGACGGGTGAAGCCGGATCGTCAGAGGCAACAACTCCGGCAAAGGAGAGCGACGAAAAGAAGGCTGAGTAGTCGTCGCGGAGCCGTTGAACGCGTGCATGCCGTAGCTTGACTCTTCGAGTCGGTGATTTAAACGCCCTCGACCTTGCGTCGGGGGGCAACAGCTCTTGCGCTACTTTGAAGACAGGGAGAATCGAGTAGCGCAGAAGCCGCTAAACCACTGGGACAAGCCCGAGTGTCGATGCTGTCACAACCTCTCCGAGTCGAGCCCATTCTTCGGCGAGTGCTCGACTCAGTGAGTCAAGCTACGGGCTGCTGTTGTTGCTGAATCACGCACTTTGCAATTGGCAGGGGCAGCACAAAGATGCCCGCCCTTCGGATGCCTGCTCTTGTTTGTAAAAGGATTTGTTATGTCGAACGATCTGACTCGTCGTCGCTTTCATGAGATCACTGTCGCCGCGTTCGGCGGCCTGATGGCCGGCTCGATTGCAGGTTGCAGCAAGGAGAAGCCGAAGACCGAAACAGTGGCGACCGCAGAGGAACTCGCGGCTCAAGAGGAAGCGAAGAAAAAGGCTGATCTGCATCTCTGCCGCGGACTCAATACGTGCAAGGGCAAAGGCAAAGGCGGCAGTAACGACTGCGCGGGGACGAGTACCTGCGCGACCTTCGCTCAGCATGAATGCGCCGGCGACAATGACTGCAAAGGTCAAGGTGGCTGCGGAGCGAATCCCGGTGCCAACGAGTGCAAAGGCAAAGGTGCGTGTCATGTGCCTCTGATGGATCACGCATGGGACAAGATGCGCAAGTCGCTCGAAGAGAAGTTCAAGACCGACAGCAAAGAACTCGGTAAAGCCCCGGCTGCGGCTTAGTTCCCAGTCGAGGAATACTTCTTGAAACAATCCTGTTGCGGCATCGAGTGGCTGCGCTTCAAGAAGCGAAAATTGGAGGCACTCATCGCCACTTTTGATGTTGAGCAGTCGATGTCTTCGCCCTGAAGGGGCCTCGTATATCAGCCTAGGGCAAGCGACCAACGGGAGCGTCGCCCTAGGAAAAAGAGGGTTGTGAAAACGTGCCCTGTCAGGGCACCGGAAGGTCTCGACACATTGTGGTGCCCCTACAGGGCACGAAACGAATTGCCCGTTTTCCTAGGGCGGCGCTCGCTAGCGCGAGCTTGCCCTAGGCTGA
>CAZNMS010000046.1:0-5691 GCA_964573505.1 uncultured Planctomycetaceae bacterium
ACGATGCGAGGAGTCACCGCTCGTCTTCGCTCTCCGTCCGGCTTGTCCGGACGGAGAGTGATTCAACATGCTCAGTGTTGTAGCTATCCAGTCGCGGCTTCCGTCCGGGCGAGCCGGACGGAGAGCAATCACCGAATCAGGAAGTTATTCCCGGACTATCCCTTAGCCGACCAGTCGAGCTTCCACTGACGCAGGGTCAATGGAGAACGTCCCTCTGCAATCCAAGAGGATCATAAAAACTACAGCACTCACCCCGCCAATAGCTCACGCACTTCGCGCGACGGCAATTGCGTCGTGCTGACTCCGCGCTGGCGGAACATCTCGGTGACGTGCTGATGACAGGTGAAGAACAAGATCTGCTGATCGCTCGCCGAGAGTCGCAGCAGTTCGTCGATCGCAGCGCGAGTGCGGTCTTGATCGAAGTTGACGAGCACGTCGTCGAGCACAACCGGCAGTTCGATGCCTTCCTTCTTGAAGTGCTCGATCAGCGCCAATCGAATCGCCAAGAAGAGCTGCTCTTGAGCACCGCTGCTGAGATTCTCGATGACGATCGACTCGCCCGAGCGATCGTCGACACACAGCGTTCGCTCGCCGAGCGGCGACCAAATGTTTTGATAACGCTCGCCGCTGAGCCGCCGCAGGTACTCCTTTGCCCGCATCAGGATCGGAGTTTGATGATTGCGTTCGAACTCCAGTCGCAGTGAGTCGAGTGTGTTGAGCGACCATTCCAATGCGAACCACTCTTCGGACAGCGCGGTGATTTCTGACATCACTTGCTCGCGCTCGAATCGCATCTCTGAGAACGTGCTGTCGTCTTCGATCGCGCGCAGATCGCGCTTCAGATTCTTGAGGTTCTCAGACGACTGCTCGATCTCCAATGCGAGATCATCAAGCTCCATGCGGATCGTCTCGATCGCTTCGTCATTGGCATCGCGGTCGAAGTGTTCGAGATCCGACTCGACGATCGCGATGTTGCGTTCGGTCGATGCCGCATCGGCCAGTTCATCGCGAGCGACTTCCAATTCCGCTTCGAGTTCGAGTCGACGTTCGATCGCGGTCGCTCGTTCTTTGAACTCGTCGATCGACATTGCACCGCCGCGCACGAGCAGTGCGGATTGCTGACTTTCAAGCTTGCGGATGCGCGGCACGCAGGCGCTCGCTTGAGTCAGTCGCGAACGAATCTCTTTGCGGAGCCGACGTCGTTCTTGCGTCTTCTCGCTGAGGACAACGAGTTCCTTACGCCAGTCTTCGAGCACTGGCAGCGGGTTTGTGTAATCTCTCTTCCAGTGCAGCACGGTATGCCCGAGTTCTTCGATGCGGCCGCGATAACGCTGAAACAAACGCCGCGCGAGATTCACATCGTTTTGCAATTCATCGAGCCGGGTAAGAACCATTGCAGCCCGAGCCGCTTGATCGCGCTGAGCAAAGGCCGCATCAACGTCGACGGTCTCTGTGAGTCCCTGCTCGCGCAGATGATGGCACCAGTTCTGACGAGCGACGCCGAAGTCGCGATTGACCTCGCGTAATCGTGCTCGCAATCCAATCAGCCGCTGCCGCGTCTTGCCGACCCAGTCTTCAATGCGCGCGACCTTCTCCAATTGACGAATGCGATCAACGCACTTGCGAATGAGATCGGCTTCGGAGAACGCCGGAGTTGATGCCGGAGAATTGATAGGCCCCATAGGACTAAGAGGACGCATAGGACCAATAGGGTCAACTGGGCCTTCAACCGAGAGACTTGCTATCGAAGACGATTGGCCGTCTTCAGTCCTATCAGTCGTATTCGTCCTCTGCGTCCCATCGGTCCTATCTGCTGCGCTCTCGATCGCCGCATTCAGCCCGCGCTCAGTCGCGTCGCGCGCCTCTTTGCTCAGCGGAGTTTCAATCAACTCCACTAAGCCGGCTTGAATGCTGTTCGTGTAGCCCTCGGCATAACTGCCGGGAACTTCGACGCCGGACTCGCCCTTCAAATGACGCACGAGAATCGGCTGCGGCCTGCGCTGTGATGTCTCGCTACCGCTCTCCGTCGACTTGCGGAGCGACTCAGATGCAGGCGCGATCGGCTTCCACTCAGCGACGTTCGGGACGATGCGACGAATCGCTTCGCGCGTTTCTTCGAGCCGCAGTTCCAATTCGCGGAGTTCGGATCGCAGTCGCTCTTGAGCACTCTCAACTTCGCCTTCGAGATGTCGCTTGAGGCCCCATGTGAGCCCTTCGCAGAACAGTCCGAGCATGAAGTAGCCCATTCCGGCAATGAAGTTCGACTCGATGCCGATCGACAAACCGGCGAGCCCGAGCACGAGTCCTGCAATCGCCAATCCGGTGAACATCACCGAGACCCATTGCGGCAATGACGGATCGAGTTGCAGTCGATGCAGTTGATTGGCCGCGCCGACTTTGCGTTGCTGCAACTCGGCTTCGCGAATGCGCAGGCGACTCAAGTCTTCGAGTGCCGACAACTCCTCACGCGTGCGAGCAATCGCGTCTCGGATCGCTTCGCCATTGAGCTGCTCTTTGACGTGCTCAACGTACTTGCCGCGCCGATGACACTTCTTTGAGAGCTGCTGATAACGCTTCTGCATCCGCTGCGTGCGACGACCGATCGTTTGAAACTCTTGCCCGCGCTGCGTGATGCAACTGGTGCCGAGATGCGGGACCGACAACTTCTTCAAGCGTTCGATCGACCAGTCAGCACCGAGCGCTTTGACCTGCGCATCGAGCTGCGTCTTCAAGTTGTTGTGCTGCTGCTGAGCTTCCTGCACGAAGCCAATCAGTTCGCCGATCCACTCGCGCTGATCGACGATGCTCTGCAATGTCGGGGCATAGCGGCGCAAGTCCGAGCTGATGTCGATCGCACGGCGCTTTGCTTTGAACTCTTTCGCTTCGGCCAACAGCTTCTTGCGACGTTGCTGCAAGCCAGTGAGTTCGTTGTTGATCGAAGTCAGCTCGCCAATACCCGCGCGAGGGAAGTCCGCCACTTGCGGCAGCTTCGCTAACTCACGCTCAAGCTTGCGGACTTTGCTCCATGGCTCATGAATCAAGTCCATGTACTCGTGCCCGTGAAGCTGCTCATCGAGTCCGCGTTGTCGGCGCTGCATGTCGGACAACGAGCGCTCGCACTGCTTCAACTCATCCGAGAGTTTTGCATGCCGACGACGCGATTCCGTGCCGGCATCGAGTCCTCGATCGATGTCTTCGAGACGTTGATAGAACTCAGTCAGCCGCCCCGTCCCATGCTCGACATCGAGAATGTCCGAACGTCGTTGTCGCACTTGATCAATCAGCTTGAGCAGCCGCTGACCTTCAAGCCCCATTGAGAGCGAATAGATGTGCTCAGCGACTTCATTCGTTTCGAGCGTCGCCAGTGTTTGCAGTTCCGGCAGACCGATCGCGAAGACGTTCTCGTAGACGGACTCCGAGACATCGCCGACGAGATCTCGCACCAATGCCGCGCCGTCGGTCGTTGAGTGATCGGCATTGCGATCAAGACAACGCGCCGTCACGAGCCCGCGCGTTCCGATCTTCCCCATGCGGCGCACGAGCCATGACGAGCCATTGTGCTGCACTTGCAGCGACCCGCCCCATGGCGCGAGCGCATCGGGGCCTTTGAGCCGTTTGGCGTCGTCGTCATCGAAGCCATAGAGCACTCCGCGGACAAACCGCATCAGAGTGGTCTTGCCCGCCTCATTGGGGCCGAAGAACACACTGACGGTCTCCGAGTCCACTGGCAGATCAAGGTTCTGCCATGCTCCGTAACGTTCGACATGAATCCGTTCGAGTTTCATCTGCGCTTCCTGCTAACACGATTCGCCGGCACTTTGCTGCCGGTCGGCTTGACTCTCATAGGACGTATGGGACGCATAGGACGAATGGGACAATGCCGTGCTTCCTGTAAGTCCTATTGCACTCTGCCTGTCACTCTCCCGCTGCGGGATCAATCCGCATGAACCACTCGTTGCCGAGCTTCCTCGCACGAGCTGCGACGGCCGGTTCATCAACGCGCGTTGCGACGTTCTCCAATCGCTTCAGCCAAACAGACTCGCGATCGCCGAGCTTCTTGCGGGTCTGCTCTAACACGCTGCGAACGATCGAGTGTTCGTTGTCGATGCGGTGCGAGAACCCCCGACCGAACAGCACTCGCGCATTCGGCTGACCGGGCATCGCTGACCGTCGCTGCTCACTACGCAGTTCGAGCGTTGCTTCAGGAACGTCGTCATCATCCGGCACCGCGCGGATGAGATGTAATCGATGTTGCATCTGCTGATCCGCGCGTAGCGGCGAGTCCGCTAAGAGCAGCTCGAACAACTCTTGCTCACCGCTCGGTTCAGAGAGCGCGTCGAGCAGATCGCTATCGCCAGTCAGCACCCAATCCGCCAACAGCAACGCGACCGAGTCCGCATGATCCATTGAAGCGAGCCATTCGCGCATCTCGCTGACGAGTCCGTCCCAATTGGTCTCACCGTCGACTTTGATCTCGAAGCGTTCGCGCCGCACGGGCGATGTCGCGACGATCGAATGCGCGAGCGAGCCTTTCTCATCGACTTCAACCAACGTGCAGCCGAGCGGCCCGAGATCGTGCTTTGTGAATGAGCATGCCGCGCCGGGGCAGTGAGCCAATCGTTCTCCGCGAGTGACCGACAAGCGTTTGAACGCCGAAGGCACCGCGAGAAAGTCGACGGGGAATTCACCGAGCCAATGCTCGATCGTGCGTTTGCCGACAGCGTTCGAAGACAGCGCCGGAACAACACCGAGATGCAAAGGCCGACGACGATTCGAGGTCGGTACGGACTTCGGCTGAGCGTGCTCGGTTTGCTCGTCGAGGTCATACGACAAGCTCTGCACATCGCAGGCTTCGATCGTCGCAATGACGCGATCGTTACGGAGCACAGTCAGCGGCGCATCGCTGAGCGCATCAAAGAGAGTGACGTTGTCGGGCAGTGTGCCGAACGTCTTCCATGCGGCGAGTGAATCATTCACTCCGGGCATGATGTAGACCGGAACGCCGGCCTCTTGCAGAGAATCGAGGCCATCAAGAATGGCGACGCGCGTGCGCAGGCTGCGATCGCGTTCGTCGAACATCCCGCCCGAGATGAGCAGAAAATCGACCTCGTGTTCGAGACATGCTTCGATGATGCGTTCAAAGCTCGTCACGGTCGCCGCGACGGCAATGGCTTTCGCATCTCGGCTCAACGACTGCAGATCGCGAAGCTGATGATCGACAAGAATGTCACAGGCATGAATAAAGCGCAGAGGCTGCAGTGGCACAGCGACCTCCCTTTCGCGTGTCCCACAAATGCCGGCAGAACGACTCCGCCAGTCTCCCATTGCAGCTCGCAGTGACAATGTGGGGCACGTTCAGAACGTGCCCGATTTCCCTCGATCGGCGCGTTCGAGACGCGCTCCACATTCCCGTCAGCGGGCAGCAAAGGCCGGGGACAGTAGCGCTGCCTGAAAAACGCGGGAAGACCGGTTTGCGCTCGGCAGGAGTTGTGAGATGGGAGCAGTGTTCTCCGACCGATTCGCGACCTATCGGAATGGCTCTCCGTCCCGCTCGCCCGGACGAAAGCAACGACTGGTCGGCTACGACAGAACAACGACCGATCCCATTCGCTCTCCGTCCGGCTCGCCCGGACGGGAGCAACGACTGGTCGGCTACGACAGAACAACGACCGATCCCATTCGCTCTCCGTC
>CAZNMS010000046.1:5791-30462 GCA_964573505.1 uncultured Planctomycetaceae bacterium
CGGCTCGCCAAGACGGAAGCAACGACTGGTCGGCTACCGGCAGAGCAACGATCCTTTTCAAGCTACTGCCGCATCGGTCGCTTCAGCAGGCTCTGAGCTTCTCGCACGAGGGGCGATTCCGACTCGCGCAGCTTCGTAAGTTGCTCGCGCGCGGCGACGGCATGCGGTTGCTTCTGCTCCGACTTCGCATCGGATTCGCTCGACACGATTAAGTAGGCAACGACGGCGCGGCGCACATGCTCGTCTTTCGATTCTTCGAGCATCTGCAGCAACTGCGGCTGAGCGGCCCAATCTTGCCAGCGCGCAAGGTCCGTGATGATGTCGGTCTGCATCTCCGAGCGAGCCAGCATGAGTCGCGTCGCAACTCGTAAGCGGTCCTTCGGGAACCGAGTCGGCTCGTAGGTCCAAATGAAGGACAGCGCCGTTCGTGCCTGCATCAGATCAAAGATCGGTGCTTGCGGGTTCGAGAGATACTTCGTTTCGAGCGTCTTCAAACCGCGTTCGCCGGCCAACAAGAGGTAGCCGGCCATGACTCCGTCTTGCCCCAGAATGAAGCCGTCTTTCGGAGTGAAGGCGAGCATGCTTTCGAGCAACTCTTCGTCGGACTGATCACCGCAGTGACCGAGCATCATGCAGAAGAGCCCGCTGCGTGCTTTCTGCGGTGAGTCGGGCTTTGCTTGCGCGGCCTTGATCCACTGCCGCAGCTTCTCGCGCGGGAACTGGTCTTTGATGGCGACGACGTCTTCATAAGGCGCTGAGGCGAACTCGCCGTAAGCGTCGTTCGCGATCGTGACGTCGGACGATTCGAGGAACTTCACGAAGTACTTCATCCGCTGCGCGCCATCGGCTTCCTTATTGGGAGCTTGCTGCACATAGCGGAAAGCCAATTCGCTGACGGCTTTCGGCGAGAGCCATTCGACCGCGTCGGCTTTGCTGAGCTTCTCATCGCCGGACTTCGACGGCTTGAGCTTGCCAGTCAGCAAGAAGAGATCGCCCGGCTGACCGAATTCGAACCGCGACAGCTCGATGCGTTTTTCTTTCCACTCGCCCTTCATGACTTCGACGGTCTGATAGACAACGCCACTGGCTTCAGAGTCGGGAGTCTTCCGAATGGTCTCGGTGAATTGAGCGAGCACGACGATGTCCGCTTCCGAAACCGCTTCGCTCAGCGTCTGCCCCGGCGACAGACACAACGGGCAACTGAAAGCCGCCGACAGCGGAACGAGGCACGCCAGTGCGACGAACAGCAACAAGCGGGCTCGGGAGAAGAAGCGTTTCATGTCAGGACTCCCTTCGAATGGAAGCGGCATCATGCCGGAACAGTCAGCAGAGAGATTGCCGACGATTATTCGCTGGCGAGCATCCTTAAGCGCCGTTGAGAGTCGCCTTTCGCTCCGCGAAAGGAAGCTTTTGCGAAGCAAAAGCCCCGAGAGACAATCCCTTTCGCAGAGAGGTTGTGATTAAATCGCCCCCGAGCTTGTCTCGGGGGTTTAACGGCCTTTGCGCTACTCGAATTGCCCTTGATTTTAAGTAGCGCAAAGGCCGCTAAACCCCCGGCACAAGGCCGGGGGCGAAAAGGTCACAGCCTCAGAGCGAAAGCCGACTCTTAACAGCGCAACGCCTTAATCCAGTGCCGAGATCGCATTGAGCAGCGCTGAGGAGAGCGTGAACGACGCGTCGATTTCGCTCGTCAAGTTTTCGCGCGTGTCGTCAGTGCCGGCGTTGCCCGCGATTGTGTCGGTACCGCCTTGACCGCGCAGGATGTCGTCGCCCAATCCGCCATGCAGCAAGTCATTGCCGCCGCCGCCTTCAAGCGAATCGTCGCCCGTATCTCCGAGCACCGAATCTTGTCCCGCTCCGCCGACGAGCGAGTCATCTCCATCGCGACCGCCGATCGCATCGTTGCCATTGCCGCCATCAAGAGTGTCGTTGCCGATGCCGCCATTGAGCACGTCGTTGCCGTCACCGCCGAGCAAGCTGTCGTTGCCCTCTTTGCCTGAGAGCCGATCGTTGCCGCTCGCTCCGTTGATGAGATCGTCGTCAGCACCGCCTTCGAGCAAGTCATCACCGCCGCCGCCGTAGATGCTGTCGGCTCCGCTTCCGGCACTCACTGAATCATTGCCCGCTGCGCCAGTGAGGATGTCATCGCCGTCACCGCCCGTGATCGAGTCGTTGCCGTTCTCGCCGTCGACGGTGTCTGCTCCTGCATCGGCATTGATGATGTCATTTCCGTTACCTCCGAAAATGAGATCGGCACCGTCGCCCCCACTTGCAGTGTCATTGCCGTCTCGGCCTCGCAAGACGTCATTGCCGCCGTTGCCTTGCAGCGAGTCGTTGCCCGCTTGTCCGTCGAGCCGATCAATGCCCGCGCCGCCGCGCAGCACGTCATTGCCGATGCCGCCGAGGGCGATGAATCGCACTTGCGAATTGAGCTGCGCGGACGCATTCAGAGTGTCGTTGCCGTCACTGAGATTGACGCTGATCGTGAGAGGCACCGTCACCGCATCGAGGTTGCCCGACGTCACGGTGTCGTTGCCATTGAGAGTGTTGATCTCGATCGCCGCGAGATTGTTTCGCACGACGAAGCGATCGGTGTTCGCACCGCTCACAACATTCAGAACGGTGTCGCTGCCGTCGACGCTCGCCGAGAGAGTCACCGTTTCAGAGGCACCGCTGCCGGTATAGCGCAGGGTCTCGTCATCACCGCTGCCAGCATCAAGTCGATCGCTACCCGCTCCGCCATCAAGCACGTCGAGTCCCGCGTCGCCTTGCAACGAGTCATTGCCGTCGCCGCCATCGAGAGCGTCGTTGCCCAGTCCGCCCGAGAGGTCATCGGCTCCCGCACCCGCAATCAACGTATCGCGACCAATGTCACCGAAGAGCACGTCGTTGCCGCCGTCGCTTTGCAACGAGTCATTGCCGCTGCCGCCATCCAGCGAGTCATTGCCGCCGCCGCTCGTCAGAGTGTCGTCGCCGTCGTCACCGGTCAGAGTGTCGCCAGTCGTCTCGGTCGCAGTATCTCCAGAGAGCAGCACGTCATGATCAGCACCGCCTGAGAGCACGTCGGTCCCGCCGCCGCCGTTGATCACATCGCGGCCTGCATCGCCGCTGAGCACGTCCGCTCCGAGCCCGCCAAAGATCGAATCGCGACCGTCGCCGCCGGTGACTGAGTCATTGCCGGAGCCAGTTGTCACCGTCGTATTCGTGTCGCCGTAGAGCGCGTCGTCGCCGGTATCTCCTGAGACCGAATCGTTGCCCGCGTCACCGCGTAGCAAGTCGTTATCGGCCCCGCCTGCGACGATGTCATTGCCGTCACCGGCTGAGATCGAGTCTGCTCCGGCATCACCGCTCAGACTGTCGTTGCCGGCCTCGCCGAGGATGCTGTCATTTTCGCTACCCCCCGAGATTGTGTCGTCGCCCGCTCCGCCATTCGCGATGTCGTTGCCGACGCCGAGCGAGAGAATGTCGTCCCCTGCTTCGCCAATCACGCTGTCGTTACCGGCGTCTCCAATGAGGGAGTCGTTGCCGTCGCCGCCGCGAAGGGTGTCACTACTACTACCCCCCGCAATGAGATCCGCTCCCGCACCGCCTTCGAGCGTATCAGAGCCAATACCGCCGCTGATGAGATCACCATCATCACCGCCGAAGATGCGATCGCTGCCATCGCCGCCATTCAACGAATCGGTTCCGGCGAGCCCATTGATCGTGTCGTTGCCGTCTTCACCGTTGATGGTGTCGGACAGCGAGCCGCCAGTGATCGAGTCGTTGCCTGCTCCGGTCGAAGCACTGAAGGCGAACAAGTTCGGACCAGTGATGCGATCGTTGCCCTGCCCCGTTGCGATCGAGACAGATCCGAGCGACGTAAAGCTGCTCGGCGTTACTCCGCTGAGATCGATTGTGTGACTGCCTTCGGCGGCATTGATCGCGAGCGACGTCACGCTGCTCGCGCTGATCGTGCCGAGTCCGCTCAACGTCGACCCATTCACGAGCACGGCAACGTTGCCCGCCGACGCGCTCACAGTGATTGAGGTTGCGGTTGAATTGGTCGAGTTGATCGTGAGCACGCCCGCCGCGAAGACCGACGAGACACTGAGCAGACTGCGGTCCTCAAGATGTTCCGCAGTTGTCTGACCGATCTGCGAAGAGACCGCCGGAAGTTGCCGTCGTACGCGTCGCGAGCAAGAACGTTGACGCCATTCGCAGAGCCATGAATTCAGCTTCATCGTCGACCTTTGCCGTCAAGAGCACAGAAAACCGTCTCGAACATCGGCAAGGCTCGCGCGCTGAACTCAGGCTTCAGTCCGAGGGAACGCATCTCGACTCAACTGCCGAAGTAATCGCAGTGCCTGAACCCGCTACGCAAACTCTGCCGAGCACGTCTCGCAGTAGCGATTAGGCAAAGATGAACGCCGTAACAAAACGTCGATGCGAAGTCGGCGGCTGAGAGCCCCAGCGATGCTCCGCCTCCGACCTATGGTCGCCTTTCGCTCTGCGAAAGAGCGTCTTTAGGGTGTCCTCATGCGAATGATTTCCGCATGAAGTTCCGGCGGTTGAAGACGAACTTTCGCGGAGAAGCTGTGATCTTTTCGCCCCCGGCCTTGTGCCGGGGGTTTAACGGCCTATGCGCTACTTCAAATCAAGGGCAATTCGAGTAGCGCAAAGGCCGCTAAACCCCCGAGGCAAGCTCGGGGGCGATTTAATCACAGCCTCTTCGCAAAAGCTTCCTTTCGCGGAGCGAAAGGCGACTATCGTGTAATTCGAGTTACGCCTTGCGGATCTTCTCGCGGCCTTCTTTCACGTTCTTCGTCGCGTTGCGAGTGTCGAGCACGAACTGCGCGTGCTTCACGATGAAGTCGCAGTCATACGCCGAATGGTCAGTCGCAATCAGCACGACGTCTTGAGCGGCGAGGAACTCGGGCGTGAGTTGCTGACTCTCCATCGCCGGCAAGTTGTGATGACGCATCTTCGGCAACTTCGGCACGTGCGGGTCGTTGTAGGTCAGCACGGCTCCTCGCGCGAGCAGATGCTCCATCAAGACGAAGGACGGACTCTCACGCGGATCGTCGACGTCTTTCTTATAGGCCGCGCCGAGCAGGCACACTTTGCTGCCCTTCAGCGCCTTGCCTTGATCGTTGAGGAACTCCATCAAGCGCGTGATGACGTACTCGGGCATGTGCTGATTCACTTCACCGGCGAGTTCAATGAACCTCGTCGAGAGCCCGTAACGCCGCGCCAGCCATGTGAGATAGAAGGGGTCGATCGGGATGCAGTGACCGCCGAGTCCCGGTCCCGGATAGAAGGCCTGATAGCCGAAGGGCTTTGTCTTCGCGGCATCGATGACTTCCCAGACGTCGATGCCCATGCGGTCGTAGAGCATCTTCAATTCATTCACGAGCGCGATATTCACGGCTCGGTAAGTGTTCTCAAGGATCTTGCAGGCCTCAGCGACTTCCGCGTTCGAGACGCGAATCACTTGCACGATCGCGGCTGAGTACAGCGACTCCGCCAAATCGCCGCTGACTTTGTCGATGCCGCCCACAACCTTCGGAATGATCGCGGCTGAGAACTTCGGATTGCCCGGGTCTTCTCGTTCGGGACTGAAGGCGAGGAAGTAATCGGTCCCGAGCTTCAAGCCGGTCTTATCGAGGATCGGCTGACAGACATCGCGAGTGGTCGTCGGATACGTCGTGCTTTCGAGGATGACGAGTTGCCCCGGTCGCAGTGTCTTCGCGATCGACTCGGTCGAGCCTTCGACATAACTGAGGTCCGGGTCGCGCGTGTCGTTGAGCGGAGTCGGCACAGCGATGATGAGGCAGTCAGCTTCCTTCAATCGTGAGAAGTCCGACGTTGGCTCGAACTTGCCCTCTTTGATCAAGCTGGCGATGAACTCGGCGTCGATGTGCTTGATGTAGCTCTGCCCGGCCTTGAGCTTGTCGACCTTCGATTGGTCGATGTCGAAGCCCATCGTGCGAAAGCCGGCCTTCACGAACGCTGACATCAGCGGCAGACCGACATAACCGAGCCCGATAATTCCGACGATCGCGGTCTTGTTGCGAATCGCCTCTGCGAGAGCATGACTCATCTTGATTTCATCCCTGAAAATGATGTCCGCGATAAGAGCCGGTCAGACGTCCTTGCACTGACCCTGCGGCCCAAACGGGCGGCACTGTAAGGAGCCCCCCAATGTGCCGCAATTCGCGTTTTCGGCTGAAAACTAGGCTGCAAGAGGGGCAGCTTCTCGTGCCCTCACGACGCTTCGTGGGATGAAAACGAGACTGCGAGATCCCTCGTGACGGCAAGTTCAACAAGTGGAAGTGAACGTCGTCCCGCTGCGGCTCGGGATGGAATCCCAAGCTACTTTTTCGAGGCAAAGCTTCGTCAATCGCGACCTTCACTCATCTCCAGTCGATCAAGCGCCATCAAGCTGCGATCGGCGTTGAAGGTCGGACGCGGCAAGCTCTTGATGAGTCGTTCGAAGTCGGCGTCGCTCACGTCGTCGCGCCGCAGGCCGACTCCGCGAAACACCGGCAAGCCCTTTTGAGTGGCGAGGATCTCGCGCCGAGTACGCCCCTGCGGCGCGTCGGGCCAATTCCCGACGTGCTCGTGAAAGTCGAAGAAGGCCGGGACGACTTTCAGCATGTACTTCCAATAGGCCGGGTTGTCGGTCTGCACGACGAACATGCCGCGCGGCTGTAATGATTGATGCACCAGCGCGAGGAACTCGGGCACGATCAATCGCTTCTTGATCTCGTGTCGTTCGTAGTACGGCTGAGGGTGATAGCAATGAATCTCGGCAACGCTGCCGCGCGCGATGTAACGCTCAAGGAGTTCGCGGCCCCCGATCACCGCCCAGCGCGTATTGGCGAGACCCCGATGGTTCGCTCGTCGAGTCGCATAGCGAATCACGACCGGCAAGATGTCGACGGCGAGATGATCAACCTCAGGCCGCGCCAACGCACTGCTCAACGTCGAACGACCGTTCCCGCAGCCGAGATCGAGCATGACCGGCGCGGTGCGTCCGAAGATCGTCGACCAATCAAGCGGTCCCGGAGGCGGCAAGCGTTTGATCGCGGTCTTCGCCCATTGCTCTTCCGGCAAAATGCAGCCAGGAATCGGGACTCCGAACTCAGTTTCAACAGCAGATTCAGCAGCGACATTAGACATTGTGAAAGAGGCAATCCGTGCGAGTCAGACGGGAGTAAGGAAAACGACAGGATCGTGCTTGCCGCGAAGAGCCCGGTACGACGGACTTGCAGTCCGTCGAAGACGAGGCCCGACGGACTACAAGTCCGTCGTACAAGAATGCGGCGGGCGACGAATCCGACGCACTGCTGAAGCACGGCAGAATGTTGCCCTCACTTCGGATCGCTCGATGGGTACTCTGCTGCGACGTCGTTGCCGTCTCTTGAAGCGGCGGGATCATGACGGTCTCGGATGAGACCGCCACTTCAGTTGCTCGATCTCATTGAGTCCATCGGCCATTCACGCCTTCTCCGCACCGCATCTTGACGGCGTTCTCGAAGCCTTTTTGAGAACGTCATCCCGCTGAGGCTCGGGATGGAATCCCAAGCTACTTTGACTGTTTCGCACTTGTGACCCTTCCTCATGGACCGCACTCGCATGCCGGATACTTCTACTTCTCGAAACTGGCTCGCTGTTGATGTTGGCAATAGCCGCGTCAAGTTCGTGCTCTTCAGCGAAGCACTCGATCGCAAACCGGCGGAGTTGCCGGAAGCAATCGCTGCATGGACCGTCGCGCTCGGTCAGCCGATTCCATGGCAAGACCTGCAGATCACGATCAAACGACTGACGCGCGGAGTGCATGCCGTCATCGCCGGCTCGAATCAGAAAGCGGTTGATCGCATCGTCGAAGCATGGCCTGAAACACTCAGTCATCGCCCGTGCCTCGTCCGCAGTTCGGAAGGGTTTCCGTTAGAGATCCTCGTTGATGAACCGCGCCGAGTGGGGCTCGACCGCGTACTGAGTTCGGTCGCAGCAGCCGTCATCACGAGCAAGCAGCGCCCGGCGATCATTGTCGATTGCGGTACAGCAACGACGGTCAATCTCGTGCGCGCCGACGGAGCGTTCTTAGGCGGAGCGATCCTGCCGGGGTTCGCACTCAGTTCGCAGGCTCTGCATCACTACACCGAAGTTCTGCCGCTCGTTTCGATCGAAGAGATCGTCAGCGTCGAGAGTGAGAATCACGGTCACGCACCGCTCGGTAAGAACACTCGGCAAGCCATCATGAGCGGCATCTTCTGGGGACAAGTCGGAGCCGTGCGAGAACTCGTGCAACGGCTCAGCAACGAAGTCGAAGGCGAGCCGCTCGTGCTGCTCTCCGGCGGCGGGTCGAGGCTGCTCGTCCCGCATCTGCCGACGGCGGTGCATTTTCCGTATCTCGCGCTGCAGGGGCTCGTGCTCGTTGCAGCAGCGGGTCGTGCGACTTGTGTGTAATGCAGACTACATCCGAGGAAGGGACTGCGCCAGTGCTGAGAATCTGGCGTTGTAGGATGGCCGCCTCACTCCTCACTCCTCACTCCTCACTCCTCACTTGCGCGGGATGCTCTTCTTGACCGCCAAAAGCGCGGCCCGATGGGCACGCGGTTAAACGAGTTACTTCGCTGCTCCGTCGGTGTGCGTGCGGTTGCTGGCGAGATCGGCGGGGGCTTTCTCGGTCGACTTTGGACGAGACCAATGACGCATGCCCCGCTCGTTGATCGCTCGCAAGACGAAGTACCAAAGTCCGGCGACGACGACTCCGCCGACGCTCAGCCCGAACCATGCATAACGAATGAGTTCGCGCTGCATCTCGGAAACCGGCGCCAGGATTGATGCGGTCCGCTCTTGAACGACTGCCGTCCAGCCGGTCTTGCCAACAGGACAAAACGCAGCGAGCCACTCGCCGCCGAAGAGGTCCTCTTTGATCGTTGCCAGTGGGTCACGGTAGTCAGTCAGCAAGATGCGAACGGAGTCGTCTTCGTCACCACTCATGCCGCGCCGAGCTTTCTCTTCTTCTTCAGCAGACTTGATCAGCGGCACCATTTCATCGTCGATGCGCAGCTTCTCGAACTCGTCAGCAGTCAGTTCACGCAGCACGGCAGGGTCTTCGAGTCCCGAGTGATCGAGCAGCTTCCAGTTACGTCGGTCAATCAGCGCGATCATGCGATGCACTTCTTCGACGCCGCGAATGCTGACTTCATGCTGCGAGAGCAATTGCCCGAGACTCGTCGTGCGCCCGAGTACTCCTAAGACCTTCTTGCCTTCGGTATCCCAAACGGGAGTCGTGAGCGCGACGACATTCAAATTCGTCGCAGCACTCTTGTAAGGCAGCGAGATGTGATTGCTCCGAATCGGACCGACGTTGGCCGGCACGGTCTCAGCCGTGAACTCGCGATCGAGTCCATGAAAGTAGTCGCGATGCTTGAAGTTGCCGTCGATGATCGACGTATCGAGCGGTTCGCGCCAGCGTTGAAAGCCCTTCGCATCGCAGAAGAACCAACTGGTGTCGAGTTCGAGCAACTGCTTGCGGCGCGTGACGTCGATGTTCGCCTTCTCGTTGTCGAGCATCTGCTGAAACTGCTCGCGATCACTCCAATCACGATCGAGCGACGCCTCGATCGCCGAACGAATCAGCCGATCGCTCGCGACTGCGACAAGCTCAGCCATTCGTGCCTGCAACTCGCGATCAACGCTGCGAGCGACAATGTTCGCGGACATGACGTCAGTCTCGATGGCGCGCTCGCGCAGGTTCTCTTCAGTCGACTCGACCGCGCTGTGCATCAAGTTCGTCATCATGAAGAACATCGCAATCAGCAGCAGTGCCGGACCGATGCCGCCGAGCGCGACGAGCGGTCGCATGCGTCGTTGCCGGTCGCGGATGTAGAGCACGTCGAGCACCGCCTGCGCATTGGCGTATCGTCGCTCGGGATTGAGATGCAGGCAGCGGTCGATGAACTCGCCCAATCGCCGATCGACTCCGCGCACGGCGAAGTGCTCTGTCGGTCGCGGGGACTCGCGCACGATCTGCTGATAGACCTTCAATCGCTCTTCCAGACTGGGAGCGTTTTGCAGGCGCGCTTCATTCTCCGGCGTGCGATAAGGCGGCGTGCCGACGAGCAGATGAAAGAGCAACGCTCCGAGGGCATAAACGTCCCAGCGCGCATCGGGAACGGCATTGAGATCCGCTTGCTCGGGTGCCATGTAAAATAAAGTACCGAGCGCCGGGTTCTGCTCGGTCGAAAGGCGCGACTGGCCGAAGTCGCATAGACGCGGCTCGAAGTCAGAGTCCATCAAGACATTGGCCGGCTTGAGATCGCAATGCAGCACGCCTCGGCCATGAGCATGCACGAGCGCCTGACAAACACTCTTGATGATGCGAATGGCTTCTTCGGCGGGGATCGGGCCATCAGCCAACATCGACGCGAGCGACCCGTTTTCGAGGTACTCCATCACGTAGTACGGCGGGTCGTTCTGCCATCCGACATCTTGCAGACGGACGATGTTTCTCGATGTGTAGAGCAGTGCGAGCTTCTCGACTTCGCGACTGAGCAACGACCAATCGAGTCCGCGCCGATGCGTGTAGCACTTGATGGCGACTTGCTTACCGGTCTTGTTTTCACGCGCGAGCCAAACAGCACCGTAAGCGCCCTCACCGAGCCGCTTCATCATTTGATAGCCGGGCAATTTGGGAGCACCGGTCATCGAACGCTCGCTCAATTGCTTCGAGCGTTCTCGTGAGTCTTCCGGTTGAAGAGGAGTGGCATCGAGCACGGCAGAAGGTTCAAGCGGCATAGACGACGGTCTTCAATCAGTTCGGAAAGGCAATGCAGTTCAAGCTCGCGCCAACCTACTTGCAGTCTCTCGGCAACGCCACATTCCGGCGCGCTGAGGCGAGCGGTAGCTCTCCACTGACCCCGCGTCAGTGGGAGCACGACTGGTCGGCTAGCAACGCCAATCTGCACCGTGCCTTTGTCTTCGCTCTCTGCACTCCGATCAAATCAGCACCGGCGCAGCGCATGTCGCGGCTTACTGATCGGCATTGCCGGAATGAGCTGACAAACGCCAGCACTCGGCACAGCCTGCGCAACACTGGCATCAAATGACTGCTGTGATTTGCCCAATCGGTGCATTCGGCAACGACTCGATGCGTTTCTCCGTTGGCGCCAACCGCAGAATTGAATCGACCGCCTGCGAACGTAGCCTGAGAAACGCATTGACGACTTGTCCGCGCAGAGGGGAGCGCGGCAATGCATGTGTCATTGATAGGGCCAACGATTCGTAGGGGACTTGATGATGAACTCCCGGCAGTCAGGGAATTCCGGCTTCACACTCTTAGAGATTTTGATTGTCGGCACGTTGCTGTTGATCTTGGCCGCGACCTTCGTGCCCGAGTTCACGGCAGCGCATGAGGACGCTCGTTGCTCCGCAGTGAAAGATGATCTCAGCACGTTGCGCAAGCAGATCGAGCTTTATCGCCGTCAGCACGACGGTCGCTTCCCCGGCTATGCAACGAACTCCGAGGAGATGTTCTTGAAGCAGCTTCAGCAGCGCACCGATCCGAACGGGACGCTCTCATCAACGGGGAAGTACGGCCCGTATCTCACCGGCGACATGCCGCGCTCGCCGTATAAGGACTCGTCGCGCGTGCTCGTTGTGCTCGGTCCCTTAAAGCCCGCTCATTGCGACGGGTCGGGAGATCACGGATGGGCCTACAGCAGTTCGACCGGCGAGATCCGCGCGAACGTCGGCGTCTTGACGACCGCGCCGAACGGCAAGCCGATCAATCAACTGTGATCGCCTTGCGCATTCAGGCTTCGCACCAACGAGCGGCTCAGAGCATCGTCGAGCCGTCGTAGTATGGACTTCTTGTCCGTCCTCTTCGGGAACTCGCCGTCGTTGACGCCAAGCGAGCGTGTCCGAACACGTCGCCCCTAGTCGCAGTTTGCTTCGCGACCCAACGTCTGCTGCAGAGTTGCCATCATCATTCATGAATCTTGAAAGCGTTGGTTCGCTGCGCGAACCACGACTATCGAAGTGACAGAGCGACTTAGGAGAGCGGCTCCGCGATTCGCTGTACTCGAAGTTTCAGCGACGATGTCTCGTTACTTTCCGGGGAGTAAGCGGTGCTGATTCGCGGAGTGGCTTTGAACGATTCGCGGTCGGCGCGACATCATCGGATCCTCGCCGCAAACGACGACGATCCGTTTCTCAAACGGACAACGCTGCCGTCCGGTTGTAGTTTGCATTACCCCACTCGCCTTCTGCACGATCGACTCGAACGATGACTGCTGCTTCTCCGACTGACATTCGCATGCGCGGCTTTAGCTCTCGGCACACTGTCGAGGCCGCATGGGATTGGATCGCGACTCAGGCAACGCGGCTTCCGGCGGAGTTAGTGCCGCTTGATCAATTGCATGGCCGCGTGCTTGAAAGTGATGTCGTTTCGCCCGTTGATGTGCCGGAGTTTGATCGGTCGGCAATGGACGGCTTCGCGGTTCGTGCGGCAGAGACGGTCGGGGCCGGTGACTACAACCCGGTGAGCTTTCGCGTCATTGGCCTTTCGATGCCGGGCGCTCCGGCAAATGTGTCCGTCGAAGAAGGCACCGCCATTCGCATCATGACTGGTGCTCCTCTGCCGCACGGCGCCGACGCGGTCGTGCCGGCGGAGTATGCGAACCAGTCGGGAGAACTCGTTGAGATTACGGCGTCGGTCTCGCCGCAAAAGAATGTGGGGCATCGCGGCGAAGATGTCGTGACGGGCACGACGTTGCTGACTGCCGGGCATGTGCTGCGGCCTCAAGATGTCGGCTTGCTCGCGTCGATCGGATTGAGCCGCGTTGCCGTCGTGCGGCGGCCGCGCGTGCGAATCATCGTGACGGGCAACGAACTGGCAGAGCCGGGCGACGTGCGCAGTCCTTATCAGATCTACGAAGCGAACTCGTTCATTCTGCAAGGCTTGATCCCGCGCGACGGCGGCACGCTCGAGTCTCGCGTGCGTTGCCGAGACGACATCGACGACATCCGCCGAGCCCTCTTAGCACCCGGAGCCGACGTCATTCTTCTCTCGGGCGGTTCGAGTGTCGGGGCAGAAGATCATGCTCCGAATCTCGTTCGCGAATTGGGCGAGTTGCCAATTCATGGGCTCGCCATGCGGCCTTCCAGTCCCGCCGGAATGGGACGAGTCGGGCCGGCGCTGACATTTTTATTACCCGGCAATCCGGTCTCGTGCTTGTGTGCTTACGACTTCTTTGCCGGACGAGCGATTCGTCTGCAGAGCGGTCGATCGAGCGATTGGCCGCATGTCGCTCACGAAGGGCGACTGACGAACAAGATCGCGTCGCAGATTGGTCGCGTTGACTACTGCCGCGTGCGCATCACCGGTGACGAGATCGAGCCGCTGGCACTGAGCGGTGCGTCGATCTTGTCGTCAACGACGCGCGCCAACGGCTTTGTGATCGTGCCTGCTATGTCCGAGGGCTACTCGGCCGGCACTCGCGTGACGGCGTTGCGATATGGAGCGTAGGAGCCGGTGCGAGTTGTCGTCTCAGGGGCTTCGAGTCCGCGCTGAACGGCAACCATCATGCGATGCGAACCCGCTACGGCGAGCGGTCGTTAGAAACTTACCGGTACGACGGACTTGTCGTCCGTCGATTCAGCAGCACGACGGAATGCAAGTCCGTCGTACGGAGCTCTTGGCGGTAAGTTCCATCTTGCGGGTCGCCTAACGAAACGCCGCGTGTAGATCGACCGGGTTGTGTTCTCTGCCGTTCTTCCTCTGCGTCCTCTGCGATCTCCTGTTCAAAGTCTTGATTGCCTTCCGTCTGTCGGCAGCGAAGTCATGCGGGGCTCGATCGCAAAGGCGATGTAAGAATTTAAACAGGAGCCCGCAGAGAGCGCCGAGGAGGAAGGACCGAGAGGCAGTTCTGTAAGCCCGACATCCTGTCCGTCCCGCATTGCATTCAAGCCGCTCTCGCTCGACCCGACGGACAAAATGTCCGTCGTACTCAAGAACTGCGGTGCGTTGTCGGGTTTGATGCGGACTTCGTAAGTTCCGCGCACATCGTCGTCGCCGGAGTCATGAGACTTCGGATGCTGTTGCTCGAGCGTCTGAAGTCCGAAGACTTCAGCTTCGAGCTAGTCACAAACAGCAGCATGGACGAGCGGGGTTTCGGCACTTTTTCTTCTCTCAGAAAGACATCTGCGAAATGGCAAGCAAGGTTCGCATTGGCATCATCGGAGCCGGCGCGGTTTCGGATTATCACCATGTTCCCGGCATTCGGATTGATCAGCGCTGCGAGTTGGTTGCGATCTGCGATCCCAATCAAGCACTGCTCGATCAGCGGCAAAAGGACTGGGGACCGACTCGGGCCTATACGAACTACGAAGACCTCGCAAAGGATCCCGACGTTGATGCGGTAATCATCGCAACGCCGAACTTCACGCACCTGCCGCAGACATTGGCGTGCCTCGAAAACAACAAGCACGTCATGTGCGAAAAGCCGCTCGGTTTGAACTTCTCTGAGTCGGCTCAGATGTATCGAGCCGCTCGCGATCGCGGTCTGCGACACATGACCGCCTTCACGTATCGCTTCGCACCGTCGATGCGCTATGTGCGACATCTCGTGAAGACCGGCGCACTCGGCACGCCGCGCCACTTCCGCAGTCAACGCTTCCTCGATTGGCCGGAAACCAGTTGGGGATGGCGCCAATACAAAAAGCTCGCCGGTGCCGGTGACCTCTTTGATATGACCATTCACCGCATCGACTTCTCACAAGATCTGATGGGACCGATCCAGTCGATCTGCGGCGCGGTCGCTCAGTTTGCTCCGCGCGATAAGACGGTAAAGGGCGAGACGTGCGCTCCGTCCGAAGTCGATGACTGGTCGTCGCTGATCGGGCTTTTCGGCACCGGCGCGACCGGCGTTTGGGAAGGCAGCACGCTGATGAAGGGTCATCACAACAACGGCTTCGGCTACGAGTGGGCTGAGGTCAATGGCTCAGAGGGTTCGGCGGCTTATCAACTCACCGATCCGAACAACGTGATTCTCGGCAAGCACGGCGGAACGATGGAGAAGGTGCCGGTCCCGAAAGAGTTCCTCGTGATCCCCGGCAGCCCGCGCGATCCTGCTCAAGGCGTGCCGAGCACCGTCTTCCGCTACGACCTTGTTTGGGAGTTCGTGTCAGCGATCGTCGAAGGTCGCGACGCTGTGCCCGGCTTCGATCATGGTGCGAGTGCTCAAGCAGTGGCAGACGCGGTGCTTGAGTCCTTCGAGAAGCGAGCATGGGTCGACATCAAGTCGGACCTCGGTTGAGAAACGCGACGACCGCGAACATCACGAACCGATCGAGTTCATCGGAAGCAAGCCGCTCATGGCCCGACCGCTGAGTTCGATCGGTTTCGTCGTTCATAGAGCACGCCGCAAACGGCTCACTCAAGAACTTCGGCATCAGTTTCGGGCTCTGCTCGCGCGAGGCTCACCATCACACCGAATGAGACAAGCGAAACGAGCAAACTCGTCCCGCCATAACTCACGAGCGGATGCGGCACTCCGGTTGTCGGCACAAGCGCGGTGACAACCCATGCGTTGATTAGAGCTTGCGCCACAACCTGCGTGATCAACGTCTGACCGACGATCGAGGCATAGCAGTCAGATCGAAAGCGCCGAAACAGGCGGATGCCCACAAAGAAGATCCCGCACCACAACGCAGCGACGCCGACCGTTCCGGCGAGCCCGAGTTCTTCTCCGACAACGGCGAAGATGAAGTCGGTATTCGACTCCGGCAGAAAGCTGAGCTTCTGCGTGCCGCGTCCGAGTCCCACTCCCCACATGCCGCCGTGACCGAGAGTCAGCAGCGACTGCTTCAACTGCCATGCATCGCTGTTCGGCAAGTCGGTCCATACCGAGAGGTAGTCAGTGATCCGACGCAGGCGATAGCTGTGAGCGGTGATCGCAACGATGACTGCCGGAACGGCCGCCGCAATCCCCATCATGTAATTCCGAATGGGCCAACCGCCGTAATACAGCGTGACCGCACCTGCTCCCGCGACAAACAACGCGGTGCCGAGATCCGGCTCGATCAGCACCAATCCAATCGCAAGGCCGATAGGTAATACAAATGGCACAGTGCCGCTGATCCATTTTCGCAGCGACTCGCGGCGATTGACCATCAGCCGCGCGACAAACAGAGGCACGACGAGCTTTGCTAACTCAGACGGCTGCAGCGACTGCCCGCCGAACCGCAGCCAGCGCCGTGCTCCTTTGACCGAAGTTCCAATGCCCGGGATCAGCACCGCAATCAGCAGCAGCATGACTCCCGCAAAGAGGAACGGAGACGCTCGAAACCAAAACTTCGCGGGCATCGAAGCCGCGATGCTCGCGGTGACAATCGACACCGCCAAGAACGTGAGATGCTTCGTCAAATAGACTTGTTCGAAGTTCGTCGGCCATGAAGTGATGCTCGCGCTATGCACCATCAAGACGCCGAAGCCGACCAACACGCACACCAGCGCGAGGAAGAAGGATCGTTCATCGGCAGCTTGTCGAGCGGTCGAAGAGGGCATATCGCATTCACCGCAGGAGAGCGTCTTCAGTGTGTCAGAGTTATTACTCGTCACCGAGCATGAAGACGGTTCGAAAAGAAGAACCGGAGTTCGTCAGCAAGCGGCGCCGGTATGGAACAAATCTGACAGCCGACGACTCACAACAACGCCGCTGCGAATGGCAACGAGTCGGCATCGACTCCCGAACCGATCAGCCTGCAGCCGAATTTTCGTGTCCGCAGAAGCAACTCCGAGCCGCGTGCGGAAAACGCACAGATTGCCGGTCGCTGCGGCTGATCAACCGACTCTGCGTTCAGGGACCGCACTTCGCAGCACAGCATCCCATCGCCCCCTTCGAACGGGGCGGCTTCGGCGGGTCGCGACGACAATGCGAGATAGTGGGATTAGGCAGGTTTTGGTGAACGTAGCGGGATTGTCCTCAAGTTGTGGCGACGAGCAGACGAATCTAAATGCGAACTTAGAGCGATCGCAGTTTCGACAAGAGCTTGCAGTTTAAGAACTTGTGCTTGACCGACTTTTCGAAAGGTCATAGAAGCCGAAACGACGCAATTGAGCTAAGTCTCGCAACCAATGATTTTCTTGCTGTGGATTTGAGTGAGTGGGTTACGGACAAGGATGTCGTCTCAACGTTCTCCCTGACGAGATGCGAACTGATTCGTGCTGTCGTCAGGTTGATGGGTCTGAGTGATGCCTCTCGCCACATGGGCACCCGAGGGCGTTGCTGTTAACAGGAGCACGGTGCCCGCAAGTTTCACAGGAGCCAACGGATTATGGCAGCCAAATCAACCGCGAAGACCGAGAGCAAGTCCACCAAAGCCCCTGCTGGCAAAGCGAAAGCTGACAGCAAGGCGAAGGCCGCCCCAGCTAAGAAGGGCGCGAAGTCCACAAAGGCTAAGGCGGGTGCGAAGTAAGCCTCTCGGCTACTGATCGCCACTGATTTGAAGAGGCCGAGCAGTCAAACTGCTCGGCCTCTTTCATTTGCCGAACAGCGCGATGTCGGCGTTCGGTCGCTCCCACTTTGAGTCTGTCAGATAAAATACATCCTCTCGTTCCGCCGCCTCAGTGCTCATTGCGGAGTCCTCGATTCAAACAGACTTCGAGCGGACGCTGCTGATGTTCCTGACGCCATCAACTTCAGGTCTCAAACTATGCCCATTGATATCGCTGTTGTTCCCGTCGCCGGTCACGGCACTCGCTTGCTTCCGGCAACGAAGTCGCAACCCAAAGAGATGCTGCCGGTCGGTCGGAAGCCGGTCGTGCAATACGTCGTTGAAGAACTGGCGCATTCGGGGATTCACAAACTGCTCTTCATCACCGGTGCCAGTAAGACGTCGATCGAAAATCACTTCGACATCGACGATCGACTCGTCACTTACTTGCGCGAGTCCGGTCGCGAAGAGGAACTTGCACAACTCGATTTCGAGCGTCGCGACATCGAGTACTTCTACACGCGCCAGCGCCGCCAATTGGGACTCGGGCATGCGGTGCTCTGTGCGAAGTCTCTCGTCGGACAGCAGCCCTTCGTTGTGGCTCTCGGCGACTCGATCATCGGCATCAATGCGAAGTCAGACATCGTGCAGCGCATGACAGATGAGTTCGAACGCTCGAAGGCGGATCTTGTTGTTGCCTTTGAAGAAGTCCCGCGCCACGAAGTCGTGCGTTACGGCATTGCGAAGCCGCGCGGCACAGTGGGCGATGTCTTCGAACTGGAAGACGTCATCGAGAAGCCGTCCGTCGACGAAGCACCGAGCACACTGGCCGTTGCCGCTCGCTATGTCTTCTGCCCCGCCATCTTCGATGAGCTTGCCGTCACGAAGCCCGGCAAAGGCGGCGAGATTCAACTGACCGATGCGATGCGCGCTCTGCTGAAGAAGGGCGCGAAAGGCATCGGCTTCAGACTGTCAGCAAGCGAGCCGCGCTTCGATATCGGTAACTACGAGAGCTATTACCAGTCGTTCGTTGAGTTCGCGCTTGCTGACCCGGACTACGGTCCCGGCTTACGCGAGCACTTGATGAAGCTGCTGAAAGACGGCTCGTAGCGCGTCTCGCCAATCTCGGTAGGCGAACAGCAGATGAGCTTCTACCGGTACGACGGACTTGTAGTCCGTCGAAGACGAAGCCCGACGGACTGCAAGACCGTCGTACAAGAATTCGCCGGTAGGTTCTCGACTGCCGCTCGCCTTATTCATCCGCAGTCCGACTCCTGTCATCCGCAGGAAGCCGCGTTTCAACAGTCGTGCTTACCTGCGGATCGCAATACCGAACTGCGGATGTCCTGATGCAAGTCGAGTGACATGTAATCGTTGCTCCATAATCGTCTCGCACATGAGCTGACACGGAATTCGAGACCGTCTGGCTCAATTGACTTATGCACTTACGGCGAGCGCATCGCCAATTCTTCGTCGTTGCGCCGGGTCGCGGAAACTCGGACGCCTACGTCCGAGAGCGACCCGCACGAACTGGCAACAAGCTGGAAGCACGGACGTAGGCGTCCATGCGACGGCTCAGCCGCGTCGTCTTCGGGGCGCAGTCCTGAACGACGCGTAGCTACTTGCCGATGACCGGGAACTCGAGCCGCAATTCTTTCGTTCGCGTGCGGACGTTCGCCGAGCGTTGCTGCGAGTTCGGCGTAATCAGATGCATGCCGTCGCCGGGATCGTTTGTCCGAATCAATGTCTGACCGCTCCGCTTATCGACGAGCGACAGCGCACTCGATGTTGCCGGTTGTGCAACATCCTTCGGCCAATTGACCGACGTCAGCGTCAAGAACGGCACGCTCTTCGGCGGGTCGAGCGGCACATTGGTGTCGATGAGATTCGCGCGCCAGTGCTCGCTGCCGTCATGCCGATCAAGCGCGATGAGCAAGCCGCTCACAAGCGGATTTCGGTGCCAGCGCGGGTGCAGCAGCATCTGAGCGGCCTCAGGACGACGCGGACCGCTGACAAAGAAGAAATACGAGTCCGCATCGGAAGCACAGAACAAGAACTCGGGCTTCTCCGGTCGGTCGACGGCCACTCGGAACCGCACGCGCCCCGTCGCGATATCGAACCCGATCGCAGCCTTCGCTTCGAAGACGCCGAGCGAGTGCTCGTCGACCGCAAATGGCAAAGTGGCGGCGTCGCTCTTTGGCCGCGTCCATGCAATTTTGCATGAGCGCAGATCGAGCATCTCAAAAGCATCGGACGACTCGCGCCAAAGCCAGTTCGCGTTCTGATGAATGAGCTTCGTCGGACGAGACGACTGCGAATTCAGCGCGTCGATGCGCCGCACCTCGCGACCGTCAAGCACTCGCAGCACGGTCACTACGCCGTTCTTCTCATCGGTCAGAAAGACATGCTCTTCGTCCCCGGTGACAATTGGCTCCGCCGGGAGTTCGAAGCGTTCCCACAATTGCTGACCAGTCGCAGTGTCGAGGCACACCAATTTGCCGCTCGACTGATAACACAGATAGCCGGCGAGCACGGGGCCGACTTGCCCGAGCGGACGGTCGTAAGCATCTAAGAATTGCACGTCGATATCCGCGAAGCCGAGTCGCGCCGGCTTGAGTCGCTGCCCCTCAAGTTGCGCATCAGGCCGAGTGTCAACGTGCCAAACGAGTCGCGCTTTCGGCTCACCCGATTCATCAAGAGGCGCGATCGCGAAGATCTCCGTCCCGGCTCGCAGCACGAGCAAGTGCCCGACTCCCCATCCGCGCACCAATGGCGGCATGCGTCGGAAGTTCGAGCGCGTCGTCGGCAGGTTGATGGTCCAAACGCCGGACCGACCGTCGCCGACGAACCGCACGATGTTGCCCGAGTACCAATGAAATCCGACATCAAGCCGATTCAGCAGCGAACCGGCGGCCGTTTCAACGGGCACGGTCAGAAACGCGATCTCGTTGCGAGCAAGTTCATGCTCGGTGACGGTCGGAGCACCGTTGCTCCAATGAGACTTCGCCCGCGTCCCGAACTGACTTTGAAGTGCTTGCCAATCCGCATCCGCCGCGAAGCGATGACCGAGCGACGGTTGCCGCTGCTCGGCGACCGACGATTGCCATTGAGCATGCAGCAGAGTCGCGCGGATGTCGTCGTCGTAACTGCGCGAGCGATAGAGATCAGCGAGTGCCTTCAACGAGTGATCGGCGAGTTGCGGATCACTCGCGTGGACGCGCGACATAAGGTGTAACTGAGATTGCATGTGACTCATCCCAATTCGCGCGGACGCCGCAATGACGCTCTCTTGAGCGGCATCGAAGTGCGCGAATCGCTGAGCAAACCGTTGCAGCGCGAACGGGTCGGGACTCGCAGCCGCCTTACTCCGCTCGGCCATCAATTGCTCGTCGAGCCAATGACGAACAGCAGCGTCATGCTCTGAGAGATCACGCAGGTAGCCCGCAACGAGCCGCTCAAACCGCACGCGACGCAGCACGCTGTAATCGTCGAACCGCTGCAGTGCGGGCGGATTGTGACTGAGGAGTTCGAACGCAGCTTTCGCCTTTGCCTGCAATCGCTCACTCGGCGGAAAGGCCGGCTTACTCGTCGTTGCAAGCGCCGGCGCACTGACGACATCGGGACTGCAAACATCTCGACGACTCTGAGTCCGCGCGAACTCTTCCGCGTCGCGAAGCACTCGCCGCACATTGGCCGCGAGGTCGTTGCCGTCTGATTTCCGCTCGTCCGCCTGAGCGCGTAAGGCAGCGAGCGACGGAAGCAGACGCAGTCCGTCGATCGACAGCGACGCAACACCATTCGCGGTCTCGACGCAGTTACCGAGCAGCACGCCGCTCGGCGCGGGCACGCGTTCGACCGTCCGCTGATCAAGATGCACGACGGCAAACTCCGTGTCCGACGGAATGACGTAAGTAGACCGCGAGTCGGTGCGTTGTTGAGTCGCGCCACTCGCGGGAGTGAGTTGATCCGACTTCGGCTTTGTCTCCTCAGCCGAGCCCTCTGAAGGAGCGAGCTTCAACGACGCCAACAAGAAAAATCCCTCTCCTGTCGGCGTCGGAATCGGCACGCTCCAGTCGGTCGTTCCCGTCGCAGCATCAAGCACACTGGCCTCATGTCGCTCAATCAGCAGCAACTTTCCGTCAGCAAGACTGTTGAGTCCGAAGCCGACTCGTTGAGGCCGCCGCCATAAAACTTTGCCGTCGCCATCAAAGGCGAGCATCTCTGAGCGATCGGGACCGGCGGTGACGAAGACATCGAACTCGCGGCCATCGCGCAGCAGGGATGTCACAATTCCGACACTCTCGCGCCAGCCGTTCCACCATTGACGATGCCCGACTCCCTCAGTGCCGAACTGACGCCAATGCGGCGGTGTGTCCGAGCGTTGTGAGCGCCAGCACCAAACGGGTTCGCGCGTCGCGAGGTCGAATGCCGAGATCATGCCGGCGCTTGTCAGAAAAATGACATGCCCCGCAAAGATCTCGACCCGCGCCGTAGTCGCTTTCCAATCAGAGTCTGCCGCTTGCCGTCGCGGTGCTTCTGCAATCGGCGCCGACCATTGCAGTCGGCCGTCGCTGACCGAGATCTCGTAACCGACGAGCGACGTGCCGAGCTGTGCGATGCCCCACAAGCTGCGATCGACGAAACGCGGTGCTCCGAGAAAGAAGACTTGCCCGCGCGTTCGAGAAGCGCTCGCATCGAGTTGCGAATCAACGCCGAGTTCCGGCAGCACGACTTCCGGCTGAGCACTCACTCCGGCACGACCCGGCCAGTCGTCGGCGCGACTCGTCCAAACAACATCGCCCGTCTGCACGCGACGCAAACGCAAGACGCTGCTCCGCAGCGACTCTTCCCGATTGAGAACATTCGGCAGCACGACCGTCGCTGAATCAACCGGATCGACGGACGCAATGAACTCCCCGTCGCCCGCGAGGCTCGGCAGCACCGAGTCCATTTGCAGTTGTCGTCCGAGCGACCGAGCAACGAGCTCCTTCAACGACAAATTGCCGTGCAGCGGCGCGGTCGGATCGAGCACGTTCGCAGTCGTCGAGTCGGTCCAAAGTTCGCGGCCCGATGTCGCATCGAATGCAAGCAGTCGATTCATCATGCGACTCACGAGCACAGTGTGTTGCAGCAACGGCTTCGCGCGCGGCGCGAGCACGATCGACTGCTCCGCCTGCTCTTTGAGTGAATCGCGCAGCGCCGCAACGGTCTCCGGAGAAACTCCGCCCGTTGCATGCCACTGCGCTGAGTCCGCCCCGTTCGTCACCGAAGACGCGTCGGCAGCAAGCGGTCGTCTCAATCGAGCAAGGCGTTGCTGATCGCGCTCATTCGGCGCCGCTCGTTCGAGCAGTCGCATCAGCCCCGCTTCCGCTGCTGTTCGCTCGCCGACATCAAACGAGCGAGACGCGAGAAACCTCAGTGCCTCTCGGCCCGCATCGGTCAGAGGAAACCGAGCAGCCACTCGCCGCAACGCAGTGACGTCATTCATCGCAACCGCTTGAGCAAGCTCGTTCTCTGCTTGCCGCTTCAGACGTTCGAGGACGCGGCTGCGTTCTTCGGTCGGCAACTGCATCAGCAACTGCTTCCCGGCCTCCGTCGTCCCGATCCAACGTTCGCTCGCGGGAGCGCGATTGTCAGCAACGTCGAGCACAAACAATGGCGGCGTACTCTCAAGACCGAGCAATTCATGAATCGTCGCGATGACGGGAGCGAACGCTTTGAGTTCGAGTTGCTCGCGAGCTTGCCGAAAACGGGCATCGAGTTCGCGCGAGTGCGGCGGAGCAACCGAAGCCGAGAGCCCCGTCGCTGAATCCGCCCCGCGAGCATCATCGGCGTGCCCGAGCCGAGCCGAGAACCCCCATAAAAAAACGGCGACCAAAATTCTGGCCGCCGCACCGAGCTTCACGAGTTGCATATCGTCCCCGCCCCAAAATGGGATATCTGCATCGTTTAATCGCGTGCCCATCGGGCCGCGCTTTTTCTTTTTCTTCCCAACACGACTCCCTCACTCCACAACCGCCCCGCCCTACCGTCCCGGAATCTCATTAACCGTATAAAACGCATTCCGATGCAATAACTCTTCCTTATCACGTGACCGCAACTTCGCGAGATCGAGTTCATAAACAAACCCCCGATCAAGCCTTTCGAGCGTGATGCGTGCCGACAGCCCGTCTTCGGCCAGCACCACTGCCTTTACTCCCGGTTTGTGTTGTTCAATTTCCGGCCCGCCGTAGCCGCCGTGATACGGGTGAGTAAATGCCGAAATCACATACGAGTCCGCCGCACTACCAGTGATTCGATCAACCGGCTTCGTGAAAGTAACCTTGAACCCGTCAGGTTCGATCGTGATGCGGTTGATCTCGAACGGCATCTTGCCGTTCCATTCCACTCGTTCGAGTGCGAACGGTTTGATGCCTCGCACCGGCCAACCGCGATTCGTTCCGCCGCAGAGCAATTTGCCGCCGGGAGTGAATTCGACGTTGAGAATGCCCGTCGATAGTCCCTCGCGGAACGGGTAGCAGGCACCCTGCCAAACACCGTTGATCTGCTCGGTCGTTGCCCGCATCAGGATCGACTGAGTGTAGTCGCCCAGAAACATCTGATTTTCAAACGGGCCGAACTTGCCTTGCGTCTGATTCACGCTGAAGGCGGTAATCGACCGCCCCATGCGGATATACGGAAATATGACCGCGTACGGCACCAGTTGTTTGACGCGATCCTTCTCGGTTGCAATCCGAGTGCCCGACGTCGGCTTCTCCGGGACCGGCCCCAATTCCGGCGAGTATTGATACCAATTAAAACTCGCCGGGTGCCCGTGAAAGCTGTTTTGTGACACGGCCTTCAGGCTACAAGAACAATTCCATGGCCCCTGACTTTCGACATAAAACAACGCACGGTGCTCATCGAATCCAATTCCGCCGGGACTGCGCAGGCCGCTCGCGAAAGCCGTCGTCTTACCGTCGGGCGCGACCTTCATGATGAAGCCGCGATTCAACGCATGTGAGTGATATGACTCCGACAGTCCGAGCGAGATGAATTGATTCCCATCAGCATCAAGCTTCGAGCCGAACGCGTACTCGTGATAATTCGCGTAACCCCATGCATCGGAAATGGTCTCGAACCGATCAGCAACGCCGTCGCCATTCGAATCGCTCACGCGGGTCAGTTCGCAGCTTTGAGTG
>CAZNMS010000047.1:0-30305 GCA_964573505.1 uncultured Planctomycetaceae bacterium
CAAGTCCGTCGTACAGAAGATCGCCGGTAACTTCTCATCTGCCGCTCGCCTAAGCACGCGCGATGTCGATCGATCCGCGACCTGCAGGCATTCAACCCGAAGTCCGGCTCGCAAAATGTCCTCACGAATGACCGTGCCCATCGGGCCGCGCTCTACCCGAGCAAGCCCCTCGATCGCGCACAGCCAGCGAGAGCGCAGGAAGGCAGCACCATTCTTCGCCGTGTCTTCATGCCATCACGCGCAACCTGTCGCGCCTGTCAAATGCCGGTGCTTCACTTGCAGTTGAAACCCTGAACTTGCCCCATTCTCACGGGGAAAAACCTGCTCGCACAGACCTCGGAACTAGGTTGAAACCGCACGCACACTGGGTGCTTGCCACAACTTGGCATCTCCAAGGAACCGCAGCATGTTCTTCAGCAATTGGCTTCATTCACTCGCATCGCCCCTTAGCGGTTCGCGACGTCGCATGCTGCGACGCAACAAGGTTCGGCAGTTCGCGGCCACCGAAAGTCAGGCTTTGGAAGAACGCGTCGTGATGACCGTCAATGCGGTCGTCGATGCGGCGACAAAGACGCTGCTCATCACCGGCACTGAGGGCAATGACGCGGTCAACGTTTATGACTACTCCGAGTCGTCGACTCTGCAGTCCAATGGCAAGTGGTCGGCGGCGACAAAGAGTAATGCCGATTACATCTATGTTCGCGATGAAGCGAGCACTCGGTCGTTCCATAAGTCGCTCTTCAACAAGGTCTCGTTTGTCGGACTCGGCGGAGACGACACGTTCGAGGCGGTCGGCGAAGCCAATACCGCGACGAACCGCTTTAAGTTCTCGACCAACTGGACCATTCAAGTCGATGCCGGCGCGGGCAACGATCGCATCACGACCGGACGTCAGGCTGACACGATCGTTGGCGGCGCGGGTGATGACACGCTCAACGGCCATGATCATCACGACCTGCTGTTAGGCGGTGATGGCAACGATGTGCTGATCGGCGGCGTCAATAACGACACCCTCAATGGCGGCGCGGGCAACGACAATCTCAGCGACGATCACGGCTACGACGTTGCTTACGGCGGTGACGGCGACGACACGATCTCGACCGGCAATCACAACGACATCGTCTATGGCGGTGCCGGGAACGACATCCTCAACGCCGGCCTCGAAAGTGACTCCGTCTTCGGCGAAGGCGGCAACGATCTCATCACTGACGATCACGGTCATGACACGCTCAATGGCGGAGATGACAACGACACGATCACCGGCGGCATGCACAACGACGTCATCACGTGCGGTGCGGGCAATGACGTTGTCCTCGGAGGCATCGGGGATGATCGCATCGACGGCGGCGACGGAGAGGACTCGCTCGATGGCGGCGACCATGAAGACGCGATCTACGGAGGTAATGGAAATGACACTCTCGTCGGCGGCCTACGGAACGATCGGTTGTATGGCGACGCGGGCGATGACCTCATCAATGACGACAACGGGCACGACTACATTGAAGCAGGCGACGGCAATGACACCGTCAACAGCGGCGAGCACGAAGATGTGATTCACGGCGGCAACGGCAACGACTTGATCAACTCAGGAAGTTGGAACGATCTCACCTATGCCGGTGCGGGGCTCGACACCGTTGATGGCGGCAGTGGCGACGACCGGCTGTTTGGTGGCGCTGACAACGATGTCCTTGAAGGCGGCATCGGCAATGACTGGGTACTCGGAGAAGGTGGCAGCGACACGCTCAGCGGCGGCGATGGCAACGATCAAATTCGCGGCGGTGCCGATCGAGTCGATCGTCCGGATCGCCCCGTTGTCGGCGAGCAAGCTGATAGCGCCGATGAGATCTCGGGCGGTGCCGGCAACGACACGCTGCACGGGGGGCTCGGCAATGACACTGTCCGAGGCGGGCTCGGCAACGACTACATCATCGGCCAGTTCGGCGATGACTCGCTGCTGGGCGAAGCCGGTGATGACTATGTCGGCGGCAACTGGGGGGCCGACACAGTCTCAGGCGGTGAAGGCAACGACCGCGTTGATGGCGGCATGAACGACGGCTCGGACTGGGTCAACATCACGATGGTCGCGATGCCCGCGTTGTATGACCTCGCGGATCTCGTGCAGGGCGATTCGGGCAACGACACGCTAACCGGTGATCTCGGCAACGACACGATCTTTGGCGGAACCGGGAACGATCGAGCCTTCGGTAACTCGGACAACGATCTCATCAACACCGGCGACGGCAATGACTACATCGAAGCGGACTACGGCAACGACACCGTCGATTCAGAATCCGGCAACGACACTGTTTACGGCCAACAAGGCGACGACCTGATTGATGCGGGCAGTGGCAATGACTACGCGCATGGCTTCGACGGCAACGACACGATCAACGGCGGTGATGGCAATGATCAACTCATCGGAGCGAACGGCAACGATCGACTGATCGCCGGCGCGGGCAACGACACCGCAAGCGGCTCAGACGGGCTCGACACGATCTATGGTGGCGAAGGCAACGACAGTCTTGTTGGTGAGGGGCACTCCGACTCGATCTTTGGCGAACTCGGCAAAGACACACTCAACGGCGGCGATGGCAACGACGCGATTGAAGGCGGAGCCGACAACGATCTGCTCACGGGGGGCAATCAAAATGACACCCTACGCGGCGGCTTCGGCGACGACATGCTCAACGGCGGCGATGGCAACGACTTCTTGTACGGAGCTGGCGACGCATCGACCGCGACCGTTCGAGATCTCCTCACAGGCGGCAGCGGCGATGACGCACTGCTCGGCGGCAAAGAAGTCGACCTCACAACGAAAGATGTTGGCGGCGGCAGCGTGATGATTGGCACGTTGCTGAATCCCAATGACCTGCGAGTGGCGGGACTCGGCAGCGATCGCATCTATGTCTTCCATTCATCGCAAGCATGGACGAAGGGCACAACGGCCTTCACGACATCCGGTCGAGTCACCCTGCAAGGTGAAGACGGTGAAGTCGCCGTGAAGACCGGCATGACCGTGAAGATCAAAGAAGAACGGTCATTCGGCTCGGTCGTGCAGGTCGAAGATGCCTTCCAGTTCCCGAGTTTGAACTTCCTCAAGAGCGTTGATGTTGGACTGCCCAATCTGACGTTTGGCTTGATGACCGGTGCAGCGATTCGCAATCGAGTTGATCCTGATGCACCGCTCTTTGACGACGGCATCTACTTCGTCGGTGCGGTCGGTGTGAACCTCGCGGTCAGTTCCGGAACGGTGAGTGTCGGCATCCCCGAATACTCACTGACCTTCGTGATGGACCCAGTGCGCTGCATGGCGTACTCAAAGGTTGTGTTTAACGGAGTGGTTTCAGCGTCTGGCTTTGCGCTGCATGACGACCTCGCGTTCCGACCGGATGCGATGCCCAACAACTACACCGATCTGATTGGCGGCAACCTCTACACCAGAATGGACGGCATTCGCATCGTGTCGTTCGGCGATCGCTTGCTGGACCTTGAAGCGGGCGGTGCATCGGTCATCGACTTCCCGGACTTTGATCTGACAAAGGACAGCGCGTACATCGACGCCGCGTTCAAGGGCACAACGACGTTCGACCAACTGGAGCAACGATCGACGGGCAGCAACGGCGTGCGAGTCGGAATCATGGGCAACGTTGATGTCTCGGCGGCCTTCGTCACGGTGCGAGTCGCCGACGGATCGGTGATCTTCGACTTCGAAAAGCATGACCTCTACTTCCGAGGCCAAGATCATCAGAACCCGATTGAAGCGATCCCAATCCTCAAGGACGCCGGTCTCGACAAAGTGTTGAAGCTGAATTCTGGCGGTAACGCAGTCGACGGGTTCATCGACTTTGACCACATCCTGAATTCCGAGATCACCGTCGAGAATCTGCTCGCGACCTTCACGGTCGACTTCGATGAAGGCGTTGAACTCAGTGCCGAGATCGAGACGCCGGTACTCGATGTTGATGTAGAGGGATCGATCCAATGGGACGGCGACGTGTACTTAGCCGGACACGCGAAGGCCGGCACCGAGATCGACGTTAAGATTGCCGAAGTGGGCATCACGTTGAACTACGACGTGCTGATCTCGGGCAACTTTGTGGAAGGAGACTTACAGGTTGACGCGTCGATGGCCTTCCAAATTTACGGCATCGTCGAGATCGACTTGTTGTTCGACTCACTGGAGTTCGGAGCGAAAGGCTGGGCAAAAGCCGAGCTACATCTCGCGCTCGAAGACTTCACGAGCTTGCGCGCCACGATCGGCATCGAAGCCGGAGTGCGGATCTACTACGGAGCAGGCAGCTTCGGGATCGGCGGCGGCGGCAAGCTCACGATCGACAACCGAGGCATCCTAGTAGACCTCGACGACCTCCCGAGCTTCCGCATCGGCTAACGCGACCGGCATCAAAGGCAACCGCTCGCAAATCTGCTCCCGCCCCACCGACCTTGCGTCGGTGGCTATGCGGCGAGCGGCAATAATTGAATCGTTTAACCGCGTGCCCATCGGGCCGCGCTTTTCCTGTAGACCGGGCAACCCGTAGTTTGAAACTCCCGCCCCTGCGCCGATGGAGAGCGAGAACGACGATGTTTGCGGCCTGCATTATTAATTATTATTAGCTCCCGAGTCGCTGCTTCTGCTGATACGAGGCCAGTGAAGAGCCCGCCTCTCAATTCGAGAGGACGCGAAAAACAATTCCCGCTAGCAAGGCCGATGGCCGCCGGGCGGGGGATTATTCGAGTCGTCGTCGCATCGACTTCCAGTCCGTGCTGCATGGCGACTGTTAAACCCGCGGCAAGCCCCCAGAAGACGGCACGAACTGGAAGTCGATCCGACTTCGCCCTCGCCTATGTGGAGCCGATGCGGACTCAAGATCTGCGGCTGATTCTTAGGCGGAAACTCATTTTGCCATTTTTCGCTGTTTCGGTTGCTAAAAAGAAAAGCCGGTCTACGATCCCCTGACATGGTTCGGCTCCCACTACTGGGGTGAGTACATGAAAGTCTCAATCGATCGCGGTGATCAACAATTTCTCGAAGACCTTCACAAACTCTGTGGTGGTACTATTCAAGAAATTTGTGACAGCGTCGGTGTAACGGCGACCGCTGTGCGACAACGCTTGGGACGACTGGAAAGTCTCAATTTGGTTGTTCGTGAAACCGTGCGAGCGGGGCGTGGGCGGCCTCACCATGTCTACCGTGTGAGTGATACTGGGTTGCGGTATCTCGGTGAGAATTATCGCGATCTCGCTCATATCCTGTGGCGAGCAATTCACGAAATTCCCGACGAGTCCGTGCGAGATGAAGTGCTCTCACGAATTCGCGATGGCTTTGTCGGGCGGTTTGGACGAGTTGCCCCCGATAGCAATCTCACTGAGCGTGTCTTTCAGCTCCAAGAATCGCTCGCCAGTCGAGGCTTCTTGGTCGAATGCGGACAGCTCGGAGAGTTGCCGATCCTGCGTGAGAAAAGCTGTCCGTACTCGGAACTGGCGTCGCAGGATCCCTCAATTTGTCAGATGGAGCGCGAGGTCTTCAGTCGCATCTTGAATGCGGATGTGGCCCTCACTCAGTGCTGCTTGGACGGCAGCGGCTATTGCGAGTTTCGCTTCTCTGAGCCGCAGTAACGTCTTGTCCGACCGAGGGTTGAAAGGGCAGTCTCCGCTGTTAGATTGCCGCCGCACGTCGGTCTGCAGGAAACAAACAATTCAGAGAGCAGGTGAAAGATGAGTAGCTGGATTGAGGGACGATTCGAAGAAGGCGTCATTCTCTCAACGCTAGAGCAAGCCATGAACTGGGCCAAAGAATCAAGCATTTGGCCGATGACGTTCGGTTTGGCGTGCTGTGCGATCGAGATGATGGCCACTGGTGCGAGCAAGTATGACCTTGATCGCTTCGGTGCTGGCGCCTTCCGCGCAAGTCCCCGTCAGGCTGATCTCATGATCGTTGCGGGCACGGTGACCTTCAAAATGGCAAGCCGCGTTCGCCGCCTCTACGAACAAATGCCCGACCCGAAGTATGTGATCGCGATGGGTGCCTGCACGATTGGTGGCGGCCCGTACTTCAAGTGGGGTTATCACGTTGTGAAGGGTGTCGATCTGGTTGTGCCGGTCGATGTCTATGTGCCCGGCTGCCCGCCGCGCCCTGAAGCATTGCTCGAAGGTATTATGCGAATTCAGGACAAGATCCGCGCTCGCCGCTTGGCGAAGGGTGCGATCGAGTCTGTGCCTGTTCCGCATCACAGCGGTTCTGTCGCACTGCCTGAATTAGCAGAAGCATCAAAGGTGTAATTAGGCAGTATCAAGACTGCCGAGTGGGAAAGTAATTGATGACTAGCGTGTTGAAGATCTCTGACCTTCATGTTTCCGTCGACGGCAAGCCAATCCTCAAGGGAGTGAATCTCACAATTCGGCAGGGTGAGATTCACGCTCTGATGGGCCCCAATGGGTCCGGTAAGAGCACACTGGCTTATTCACTCGCAGGTCATCCGAAGTATGAAATCACGAGCGGCTCGGTCGAGCTTGATGGCACGAACATCGCCGACCTAGATGCCAGCGAACGAGCGCGATTGGGCATGTTCCTCGCGTTCCAATACCCAATCACGATTCCCGGCGTCCGAGTCGCGGACTTCTTGCGTCATGCGATTACCAACATGCGCAACCCTGACCGCAAAGAGGGCGAGGGACTGATTGGGATGCGAGAATTTCGTAAGGAACTCAACGAGCAAATGGACTCGCTGGGGATGGATTACGAATTCGCACGCAGATATCTGAATGACGGATTCTCCGGCGGCGAAAAGAAACGCATGGAGATCCTACAAATGGCGATGCTGAAGCCGAAATTCGCCATTCTCGACGAGACGGATAGCGGACTTGATAGCGACGCTGTGAAAGTCGTGAGCGAAGGTGTTAATCGCCTGTCCGGCCCCAACTTGGGCGTGCTAATTATCACGCATCACGAGCGTTTGCTGGAATTCAACCGCCCGCAATTTACGCACGTCATGCTGGCGGGGAAAATTGTAGAAACCGGCGACGCCTCGCTCGCTCATGAACTTCACGCAAACGGCTACGCCTCAATCCGCGAGCGTCATCCGGCCGAAGCTGCCGAAGAAACGGTCGAGAAGCCGACACCTCAGACTCAGTCGACTTAAGGCTTTATGATAAGCAGTAGCAAGCGCCGGTTTCCTCATGGATGAAGTCGTAGCATGGGCTTCTATCCCTTGCTGTATCGAGACTGCCGAACGCACCGGAAGACAGAAGACGGCACGGACTGGAAGTCCATGCTACTTGAGGCGACTCGCCAATCGCTCGTGCTGCAGCGCATATCAAACGACTCTGGCCGAATACACGAAATCTTACGTCCCTCGCTAGGTGCTAAATCATGTCTACCGACGCTCCAGCAAAGTCCGACGTCAATATCGGCGATTATCAGTATGGGTTTCACGACTCCACTGACTTTTACTCCTTTAAAAGCCGCAAGGGACTCGACCATCAGATCGTTCGGCAGATTTCAGAGATGAAGCGCGAGCCGAAATGGATGACGGACTTTCGCTTGCAGTCGCTTGATATGTTCTTCGCGAAGCCCAACTTGAATTGGGGCGGACATCTCGGCGACCTCGATTATCAAAACATCTTCTACTACATGCGGGCCTCGGACCGGCAAGAACGCAGTTGGGATGACGTTCCAGAAGAAATCCGTCGCACCTACGACAAGCTCGGTATTCCTGAAGCCGAGAAGAAATATCTCTCCGGCGTTAAGGCTCAGTATGAATCCGAAGTCGTCTACGGCAGCTTGAAGGAAGACCTCGCCGAGAAAGGCGTCATCTTCACGGATACAGATTCGGCTCTGCGAGATTACCCGGAACTCTTCCGCGAGCATTTCGCGACGGTGATTCCGCCGAACGACAATAAGTTCTCGGCGCTGAACAGCGCCGTTTGGTCGGGCGGGTCCTTTATCTATATCCCGAAGGGCGTCGCGATCGAGTTCCCGCTGCAAGCCTATTTCCGCATTAACTCGCAGAATATGGGGCAGTTCGAGCGCACTCTGATCATCGTCGATGAAGGCGCCTCAGTGCATTACGTCGAGGGTTGCACGGCGCCGACATGGAGTGCCGACAGTCTGCACTCGGCAGTGGTAGAAATCATCGTGAAGCGCGGCGGACGCTGCCGTTATACGACGATCCAGAATTGGGCTAATAACGTCTATAACCTCGTAACAAAACGCGCAATGGCCTACGGCGATGCGTTGATGGAGTGGGTCGACGGGAATCTCGGCTCGAAGCTGACAATGAAGTATCCCGCGATCTACTTGATGGAACCGGGTGCTCGCGGCGAGACGCTGTCGATCGCCTTTGCGAATCGCGGTCAGCATCAAGACGCCGGTGCGAAAATGGTGCATTGTGCGCCGCATACTTCGAGTCGAATTATCTCGAAGAGTATTTCGAAGGGCGGCGGACGCGCGAGCTATCGCGGCCTTGCCAAAGTGGTAAAGGGAGCTCATCACTGTAAGTCGAACGTTGTTTGCGATGCGTTGATACTCGATCCGCAGAGTCGCAGCGATACTTACCCTTACATCGAAATCGAAGATGACAATGTCGTGATCGAGCACGAAGCCAGCGTATCAAAGATCGCCGAAGAGCAACTCTTCTACTTGATGAGCCGCGGGATGTCGGAAGCTGAAGCGTCGGCCATGATTGTCACGGGGTTCATTGAACCGCTCGTGAAAGAGTTGCCAATGGAATATGCGGTTGAAATGAATCGCCTGATCGAGTTGCAAATGGAAGGCTCGGTCGGCTGATTCGTTTCGCGTGTTTGGAATGGAGCGGTGCGAGGGCTTACGCGGTTGCTGAAGGATGACGGGACGTCGTTGATAATTAGCTCGCGAGTCGCAGAGCGACTCGCCTATGCAGCTCAGTCGCTCCGCGACTGAGAGTGACGGCCTCGATCACGCAACGGCCAAAGTTCAAAAGCTTGCGGCGACCCATCAAGAAGACGAGAAAAGTTCCGCACCGAGCGGCCACAATGGGTGAGGAACACTGGTACGACGGACTTGCAGTCCGTCGAACGTCGTGAGAAGTGACGGACTGCAAGTCCGTCGTACCCAAAAACGGTTGTGTTCCTCAGGAGTCGCTGCGGAAATTGAGTAGCAATGCTCGGCGCTCGAAGCCGTCGCAAAGTGATAGTGGAATTGCTACTCGCCGTGATTTCCTTCTCATGTCGGTCGAACATCGCGAGCGTTGTCGGTTGATTGGTGCTTTTTGCTCTGAGCACGCAGTGATTGAGAGTTACGATTTCGCAGTCTCGAATTAAGTAGTACGTGATATGGCAAGTGCAGCAGTTGCAGAGTCGCCGGTAGCCACTGGGTTTTCGAGTCAGGCCTTCGAGCAGTTCGCTGCGAATCGAGCCGAACCTCAGTGGGCCGCTGAGTTGCGCCGAAATAGCTTCGATCTCTATCAAGAGCGGCGGTTCACACCGCTCGATCCTGAAGAGTGGAAGCGGGTTGATTTACGGACTTTCAAGCCCGAGACGTTTTCGGTCGTTGCTGCGGATGAGGCTCCTGAAGTCGCGACATTGATGCGCGACCGCACTCAGTTTGCCGGAGTTGTTCGGCATGTTGATGGCCGCTGCCGCGAGTCGAATATCAGTCCCGAATTGGCGGCAAAAGGCGTGCTGTTCGGTGACCTCGCTGAGTTGTTGAATTCGCATGGCGACAAACTACGGCCACATCTTGCGAGTGCCGTTCGCCCCGAGACGGATCGCTTCACCGCATGGCACTCTGCATTTTGCACTGGCGGAACGGTGCTGTTCGTTCCTCGCAATGTGAAGATTGAGGCTCCGGTATTTAGCTTGATCGCACTTGCGTCGAGCAATGCTGCGGACCTCTCGCATACTCTCGTGATTTTGGAAGACGGGGCGTCTGCAACGCTGCTTGAAGAAACGGCGTCGGCCAGTAGTGATGCAGCGGGATTGCATATTGGCTCTGTTGAGTTGATCGTCGGAGAAGGAGCTCATCTGCGATATGTGCAGCTCCAAAACTGGAATATGAAATCATGGCACTTCGCGCATCAGGCAGGCCGGGTCGCGCGGAATGGGTCATTGCAATGGACGGTCGGGGGACTCGGGGCAAAGCTTGCTCATATTCATCAAACGGTCGATCTCGATGGTCCCGGCGCTGAAGCGCAGGTCAACGGAGTGACGTTCGCGACTGATCGGCAAGTGCTGTCGTATTACACACAGCAGACGCATCATGCTCCGAATACACAATCCGACTTGCTGTATAAGGACGTGCTGCGAGATCGCGCCCGAGTTGTGTGGCGCGGCATGATTAAGGTTGATCCCGGTGCGCAGAAGACAGACGGGTATCAACGCAACGATTCGTTGATCCTGACCGAGACTGCGCGCTGCGATGCGATTCCCGGATTGGAAATCGAAGCCGACGATGTCCGGTGTACTCACGGAGCAACGGCGGGACAGGTTGATGTCGAGCAAGTGTTTTATTTGATGTGCCGAGGACTCTCGCGATTCGAAGCCATGCACATGATCGTTAAGGGTTTCTTTCAAACGGTTACCGACCGCATCCCGGTCGAGATCGTCCGCGACACGCTTGATAAGGCCGTCGAAAAGAAGCTCGGGATCGGAGACGTCTAGCGAGGCGCGGAAGGCGACTTCCCACAGATTCAGAAATGCCCGCAGATGAATTATATGGCGGGGCGGTTGAGGAAATAATGATGGCTGAGTTTGAACGAGTCGCTGCGGTCAGTGAGATCTCCGAAGGCGGACGGCTTTCGGTTGTTGTTGATGATACTCCGGTACTACTCGTGCGAGTCGGTAGCAATATCTATGCAATCGAGGACGCGTGCAGTCACGACGGGCAGCCTCTTGCGGACGGAGCAGTTTCGGGCGGTCAGATCTCTTGCCCGCGACACGGAGCGAAATTCGATCTCGCAACCGGTAAGGCGCTCTGCATGCCGGCGACGGAAGGCGTGCGGGTCTTCGAAGTCGAACTGCGAGACGGAGCGATCTTCTGCCGTCCTGCTTCGGGAAGCGTTGCTCCTGCGACTTTGACGCTGACAGCAGCGATGCCCGTCGTCAGCGGGGGTTCGTGCGGCTGCTCGGGAAACAATCCTCTTGAGGCATCCGGAACGTGCTCGGCGAAGAAGGAAGAAGCGACGGAAAAAGCTGAACGCTCGCTCGATGAAAAGATGCTGGAAGCCTTGCGGCAGGTCATCGACCCGGAGTTGTTCGTCAACATCGTCGATCTCGGGCTCGTCTATTCGATCAACTACGACGGTGACAAAGCCTATGTCGACATGACTCTGACGAGCCCGATGTGCCCGGCCGGTCCGCAACTCGTGCAACAGGCAAAGATGGCCCTTGAACGACTCCGCGAAGTGAACGAGGCCGTCATCAAGATTGTGATGACGCCCCCATGGTCGCCGGACCGCATGACGGATGAAGCTCGGGATCAGCTCGGCATTTTCTAAGCTGAGATCGCGAAGAGATTCTTTCGTCGTAACTTCTGCTCTCATCTTATTGATGAAGGGTCGCAACCCAACACCTCAGCGTTCTTTGCTCCTCTGCGGTTTATCTTCGATTCGATCAACCGCAAAGGAACGAAGGTCGCTGAGAAGACAGCACCGGGTTCGCCTCTTTTTCTGGGTTGCGTGCAGCCAATCTTTGACAGCGGTTTCGCGATTTCACGGGTGATCGTGACGCATCATGAGCGGCGCGGAGTTCGATCCGCTCGTGCTCAGGGTTGCCAGTTTTCGAGCACGTTTTGGCGCGTCGCCGGTTCCTTAAAGGAACGGTCGGAGCGCGTCGTTCTCGCAGCGCGGTTTTGCGAAGTGCATCTGCACGGTGCCGACGACTCGTTCGTCGAACGCGGCTTCGCAGTAGCACAAATAGAACTCCCACAAACGGATGAACGTATCGGGGAAGCTGAGTGCGCGAACCTCTTCGAGTCGCGCGAAGAATCGAGTGCGCCACTCTCTCAACGTCCGCGCGTAGTGCGGGGCGAGATCCTCAAGATGCAGCAACCGCATGTCGGTCGTGCGCGAGATCGAGTTGCAGACGGTCGACGGAGTGATGAGGCAGCCGCCGGGGAAGATGTAGCGCTGAATGAAGTCGACGGACTTCAGATAACGAGCATAGCGCTGCTCGCTCATCGTGATGCCTTGCAGCACCATTTGGCCGTCGGGTTTCAGCAGCTCGCCGCACTTGCGAAAGAAGGTGTCGAAGTACTCGAAGCCGACCGCCTCGATCATCTCGACCGTTGCCAGTTTGTCGTACTGCCCCGTCAACGTGCGGTAGTCCTGCAACAAGAGCGTGATGCGGTCGCTGAGGCCGGCTTGTTCGACGCGCCGATTGGCAAACTCGAATTGTTCGCGCGAGATCGTCGTCGTCGTCACTTTGCAGCCGTAGTTCTTTGCGGCATGCACGGCGAAGTAGCCCCATCCCGTGCCGATCTCGATGAGATGATCCGTCGGCTTGAGGTCGAGCTTGCGGCACAGCCGGTCGACCTTCGCAACGCTCGCGTCTCGTAGAGATGACTCGGGAGTTTCAAATACTCCGCACGAGTACGTCATCGTGTCGTCGAGAAATAGGGAGTAAAAATCATTACCTAAGTCGTAGTGAGCATGAATATTCTTCGCGCTGCCATCGACCGAGTTCTCATGCCGCCGATGCCAGCGCCGCGCGAGCCATTTGAGAACCGCTGCAATGCCGCCCTCGGCTTGATCGGTCACGTCGATGTTCCGCGTGAAGATGCGCAGCACGCTCGTGAGATCGTCGCAACTCCATTGGCCGAGGATGTACGACTCCGCAAACCCAATGCTGCCGCCGAACGCGACCTTCCGAAAGAAGTCCGGCGTGTGAATCGTCATCCGCGCGGCGAGCCCGGTCCCGGCATCTTGTCCGAACCGCTGAGTGCCACTCGATTCGGTGACTTCTAAGACGCCCGCATGCAGCGCCTGAAAGTGCTTGATGACCCCATTGCGGACAACACGATCAAGCCAAGTCGCCGATCGTGATTCCGGCAAATGAGCAACCTCAGAGACAATGGTCTCAGCCAGTCGATTGGAATGCGAAGTCGCATCGTGCGAAGTCGAGTAAAGCATGTCGGGGAATTGTGTGTGAGTGAGAAGTTGGCTCGCCCTCTAAATGGTGACGACAGCGAGCCGACAGTGAGTGAGTTACGAACAAGAGCGATTCAGCGTTCGCCGCGTTTGAGATAGGTCGATCTTTGAATCTGTGCCCGGCGCTTCGTTGCTCGAATTGGTGTGAGATGAGCGGACTCGCAACAACAAGAGCCGCGCCCGTGCGGATGTAATGACGAATGCACTTCATCCTCACTGAACGCGGCCCGATGAGAGCTTCAAGTCATCTCGCCGGAGCCTTGCAGGCTACCAGAAAGAGGCTCGAACGACTCATTGCTTAAACGTCGCAGAGTTTTGTCGCTTGCTTCAGGCCGGCGAGGGGGTCTCGGGTCGGGATGAATTCTTGACCGACGTAGCCGGCGTAACCGACTTCGAGCAGCTTGCGCATGATCGGCGGGTAGTTGATCTCTTGATTGTCATCGAGTTCGCCTCGGCCCGGGTTACCGGCGGTGTGAACGTGACCGATTATGTCTTTGTGCTGATCGATGCGACGGATGACGTCGCCGTTCATCATTTGCACGTGATAGATGTCGAAGAGCACCTTCATGCGCGGCGAGCCGACTCGACGCGCGATGTCGCAGACGTAGTCGATGTCATCGCCTTGATAACCGGGATGCCCCTTCATCGGATGTGATCCGTCGCGCGAGTTGAGATGCTCGATGCAGATCGTGACGCCCTTCTTTTCGGCGTGACCAATGATCTTCTTCAAGCCCTTCACGCAGTTGTCGCGGCCTTCTTCGAGCGAGATCTCGCCGCTCTTCGGATCTTCAGCGTCTCGCCACTTATAGCCGGTGAAGGCGATGACGTTCGGAGCACCGAAGTCCGCGCAGGCATCAATCATCTTTGTCGTGCGAGCGATGACTTCATCGTGATAGACGGGGTTATTGAAGCCCTTCATGAATGGCGCGCCGGGCATGCCATTAGGAGCGATCGCGCATGTCAGTCCGTACTTCTTCAACGTCGGCCAGTCGTCCGGTCCGCAGATCTCGACCGAGAGGCAACCGAGCTGCTTCGAGACCTGACAGATCTTTTCGGTATCCCACTTCTCACCCGCGACGTTGAAGCACCAATGCACGATCGACTGTTTGATGCGGCCTTTCGTGATCGTCTTCTCTTCGGCTGCGAGAGCATCTTGTCCGGCGACAAGACCTGCTGCTCCGAGGGCGACGGCACCTCCGAGGAGTTCGCGGCGATTAAGTTCCGTTGCGGCTGAGTCTGATGAAGTCGACATGCTGATGGCTCTCAAGTTTGAGTGAAGTAGGAGCGAGCGGCGGAAGGGAATCTCCAGCACGCGACGGACTACAAGTCCGTCGTACGAAGGGGGCAAGTCGATTCCTCATCGGGCTCCTCAAACGGGCGACGCACGCTGCGTCGGTGCGGAGTTATGGTTCGCCGCGCGAGGATGCTCAACACACTCATCACTTATGAGGCTGCGGAGTTTCGACGACTCATAGGCCGAAGGTCAGTCGGCAAGTGGGCTGCGAGCGAATTACTGTCTGCGGATTCGGCTGTCCGTTGATTCGGCCAGCGAGGTTGCACCGTAGGCCGACGAGCATCAGTAAAGCGGCACTGACTTGCCGATCGAGCCCACTCGTCATTCATCCGCAGTCCGGCTCCTGCCATCCGTAGGAAGCCGCATTTCAAGAGTCGTCCTTTCCTGCGGATAGCAAGGCCGAACTGCGGATGTGCCTATGTAAGTCGAGTTGCAGGCGAAAGATCACCAACAACTTCTCACACGAAACTCGACACAGAACTCACGGACTCGGGTTTGAAGTGGCCAGCGCGTTCTGCGTCGAGAAGTCATCAACTCACGAATGAAACTACTGGAGTAACTCATGCATCGTCGTTCGTTCTTAGCGTGCTCGGCAGCGGGTTTAGCGAGCGGTCTGACGGGACTCTGTCTTCGCGACGGGAGCGCGAAAGATGGGCTCGCGAAGCTCGACATCATTGATTGTCACACTCACTTCTATGACCCGACGCGCCCGGAAGGTGTTCCGTGGCCGGGCAAAGGGACATCGCTTTATCGCACGGTGTTGCCCGAGCACCTGCGTGCTCTCAAGCAGTTCCGTCGCGTGACCGGAACGGTGATCGTCGAAGCCAGTCCGCTCATTGAAGACAATCAATGGTTGCTCGATTTGGCGAAGGATGACCCGTTTGTGGTCGGCATCGTCGGCAACCTCAAGCCGGGCGAACCGGACTTCGCAAAGCTGCTGAATCGCTTCGCGGTCAACCCGTTGTTTCGCGGCATCCGAGTGAATGTTGGGCTCGTCAAGCAACTCATCGAGAAGAACGACTTCGCAGACTTCAAACGAATGGCGGATCTCGGATTGGCGCTCGATGTGAATGGAGGCCCCGATACTCCGGCGGCATTGGCTGAGCTTGCTCCAAAGGTGCCGTCGTTGCGGCTCGTGCTCAATCACATTGGCAACGTGCGCATTACGAAGGACGCACCGCCGGCGGATTGGCAAACGGGGATCGTTGCCGCAGCAAAGCAGCCGAATGTCTTCGTCAAGATTTCAGCACTCGTTGAAGGTGCCGCGCGAGACGGCGAGAAGGCTCCGCGCGAACTCGATTTCTATCGCCCCTACATCAACGTTGTTTGGCAAGCCTTCGGCGACGATCGAGTCATTTACGGCAGCAACTGGCCGGTCTCTGATCGAGCTGCCGACTACGAGACGCTGCAACGTCTCGCACTCGAGTACGCCTTCGAACGCGGCGAGCAAGCAACGCGACAGTTCTGCTCGTTGAATGCGAAGCGCGCCTATCAATGGGTTGAGCGCGACGGTCGACGGATGAGCTAACACGCTCGGCAGATGCTTGCTGCGGGGCACGTTTTCGACGTGCTCTCATTCGAGTGGATGCTTTGACCGCTGCTGAAGGCATGAGACAGCAAAGCCATTCAGGTTGCGGTTCGAGGTCTCAATTCGAGCGGCGATTCTTACTACTCGTTCTCGCATGCTTGTTGTATTGCACGCCGTTGATAGTCGCCTTTCGCTCTGCGAAAGGATGCTTTCGCGGAGCGAAAGCCGACTATCAGTTGCGACTCAGTTGAATCGTCTAACCTCTGCCGCCTCACTTTCCACTCTCCCGCCATTCTGCGGCAACTTAAGAAGAGGGTTGCAACGAGTTCTTCGCACGACGGTTCGCTTCTGCATGTAGGGCGGATTACATCCGGCATGAGATGCGTTTGCTGAAGGCGGAACGACGAATGCCGAACTCGTTGCTGACTCACTCTTCGACGCCGTCATCTCTTTGCTTGAGTCTTCCATCATGCTGCATCGTCGTGAATTGCTTCGTCGTTCTGGACTGGGAATGGGTGCTCTCGGATTGATGGGGGTGCTTTCTGACACCGGCTCGTTGAGCGCACAGGCCAAAGAGGCAACGGGGCCGCTGAACCCGCTCGCTCCGAAGTTCCCGCACTTCGAACCGAAGGCGAAGCGCATTATTCATCTCTTCGCAAACGGAGGACCGTCGCACGTCGACTCATGGGATGAAAAACCGCTGCTGAATAAGCATCACGGACAAAAGCTTCCGACCGAGAATCTTCGCACCGAGCGACCGACCGGCGCCGCGTTCGGATCGCCGTTCAAGTTCCGCCCGTATGGCGAGAGCGGCATTCGTGTGAGCGAGCTGTTTCCTCATACGGCAAAGTGCGTCGATGACATCTGCGTCATCCGCTCGATGCATGCCAATGTGCCCAATCATGAGCCATCGTTGTTGCTGCTTAACTGCGGCGAGCCTCGGCAAGTGCGGCCCTCAATGGGGTCATGGCTGACTTATGGGCTCGGCAGCGAGAATCAAAATCTGCCGGGCTTCATCGCGATGTGTCCCGGCGGCTATCCAATTCAAGAGTCGCAGAACTGGCAAGCGGGGTTTCTGCCGGGCGTCTATCAAGGCACGTATCTCGACACGAAGCACACCGAAGTCGACAAGCTGATTGAGAACATTCGCAATGATGGTTTGTCGGAACGGAATCAGCGTCGGCAATTGGATCTCTTGAAGAAGCTCAATGAGCGGCATCTCGCACAACGCGGCTTCGATCCGCAGTTGGAAGCGCGCATCGAGTCCTTCGAGCTTTCGTTCCGCATGCAGACCGAAGCGGCGGAAGTCTTCGACGTCAGTCGCGAGCCGAAGCATGTGCTTGAGCGATACGGCTCAGGAACTCAAGCACGGCAGATCTTGATCGCTCGCCGGTTGATCGAGCGCGGAGTGCGCTTCGTTCAAGTTTGGCACGGCGAAGGTCAGCCATGGGACAATCACGACGACATCGAGGTCAATCATCGACGGCTTGCTCAGCAATGCGATCAAGCGATTGGTGCACTGCTGACGGATCTCAAAGAACGCGGCTTACTGGATGAGACGCTCGTGATTTGGGGCGGCGAGTTCGGCAGGACTCCGGTTGTTGAACTACCGAAGCAAGGCTCGAATGCTGGGAAGATCAATGGTCGAGATCACAACCATTGGGGCTACACCACTTGGATGGCGGGCGGCGGCGTCAAAGGCGGCTATGTGCATGGCGCGACGGACGAGTTTGGTTTCAAGGCCGTCGAGAAGCCGGTGCATGTGCACGACTTACAAGCAACGATCTTGAAGCTGATGGGCTTCGATCACGAACGCTTCACCTATCACTACGCCGGTCGCGATTACCGACTGACAGATCTCTATGGGAAAGTCGTCGACGAGTTGATTGCTTAGAGCATGCTTTCCGTCAGTGAGTCGAGCGTCTGAGTTGAGATCGCGCCGCATCGATCGGACGCCGACTTCCGGCAGCGACGCAGCACGGACATAGGCGTCCATGCTACGAATCAGGAATGTCTTCTCCGACGATTCCTTGAATCGCCTTGAGTTGTGCTCCGCTGCGTCGACTTGGATGTAGGTTGTGTTACACGCTGCTGCCGTTGCCGCTGATGGGCGTAATCGGGATCGGCTCGGGGCTCTTGCGTGAGAAGACGGGCTGCGATTCGACGAGAGGCAGATGCACAACGCACCTTTCGCAGAATCTCGCCGGGCGACGCGATTTGTCGGGCTCGAAACGTCGCCGCCTTTTTGAACTCACCGCAAGAAAGCCGCTATTTTTCAGCGGAAAATGGTCTCAAAACGAAACCGTGTGAGTCGCGTTTTGAAGCTCATGAGTCGCCCCAACTACTGATCATTTCGTGTGGGATCGACCGATTTTTCGGATTTTTCCGATCTGTCTTAACCCCGAATTCGCAGGAGTTTCCGACGACTTAGCGGACTTCGGAAGGGCCTGATGCGAGAGGCCGCTGCTTGACAGTCCGAGGGTCCCGCCTATTATCCGCCGCGTCGCGTCCGGCCCCCTAGATGTCGTGCCGAAGTTGAGGGCACACACAATAAGTTGTGATGATGTCGGGGACTGCGTGACGATGAAAATGCAGGCCGAATGGCATGCTTTAAGTCGTCATTGAGGCTACCTCAAGCAGAAAGATGCGACGTCGTTCTTACGACGCCTCGCCGCCCTCTCGGGTTGGCGGCGAAGGGTTTCAGACAGTTTTCCAGGACGGTCACGCTTTCGATTTCGGCGAGCAGGGATGCGTATCTCTGCCGGAATTTGGTCCCAGTTCGTGTCACTCGCGGGGAGATTCTGCGCCCTCACGAACTCCGTTTCCTTTCCCTTCACGTCAGGTCATTGCGCCATTTCCCCCTGCCACTTTTCCGTGGCCCTACCTTTTCACGAAGGAGTGCATGATGCACCGCAATAAGGCGTTCTTTGAGGACGAAGACCTTATGGACAGCGAAGACAGCCGAGTCGCGACAATTGCCAATGAAGTCGAGCCGATGAACATCGAGCCCTGCTTTTGTCCGGTTGGCGTAGACCCCTTCGACACCGTCGAATGGGAAGAACGCACTGCGGCCATCAAAGACGAAAATGGCAAGGTGCTCTTCGAGCAAGAGGGTTGTCTCGTCCCGAAGGATTGGAGTGCGCTTGCGACGAACGTTGTCGTCAGCAAGTACTTCTTCGGTGAGCACAAGACGCCCGAGCGTGAGAGCAGCGTCCAGCAAGTCATTCATCGCGTCGCTCGGACGATCGCCGATTGGGGCACCGAGGACGGCTATTTCGCCTCGAAGCAAGACGGCGAGAACTTCTATCGCGAGTTGGCATGGCTCTGCTTGCATCAGCACGGCTGCTTCAACTCGCCCGTTTGGTTCAACGTTGGCCTCTATCACCAGTACGGCGTGAAGGGCTCGCGCGGCAACTATCGCTATGACGTCGAGACTCGCTCGATTCGTCGACCGGATACGCCCTACGAATACCCGCAGGCTTCCGCGTGCTTCATCCAGTCGGTTGAAGACAACATGGAAGACATCATGCGATTGGCTCGCAGTGAAGCGATGCTGTTCAAGTTTGGTTCGGGCACAGGCACGGACTTGTCGACGATTCGCTCGTCGAAAGAAAAGCTGTCGGGCGGCGGTTCGCCTTCGGGGCCGCTGTCGTTCATGCGGGTCTATGATCAAATCGCTGCCGTCGTGAAGTCAGGCGGCAAGACTCGCCGCGCCGCGAAGATGCAGAGTCTCAAAGACTGGCACCCGGACATCCTTGAGTTCATTCAGTGCAAGGCGAAGGAAGAGAAGAAGGCTCGTTGCCTCATTGAGAGCGGCGAGTACGACTCGAACTTCAATGGCGAAGCCTATAGCTCGATCATGTTCCAGAATGCGAACCTCTCGGTGCGCGTCTCGGACGAGTTCATGCAGTCGGTCCTTGATGCCAAGAAGTGGAAGACACATTGGGTCACCGATTCGCATAGAGCCGGCCCGGATTACGACGCGAAGTACCTGATGGGGCAGATCGCGCACGGAACTTGGTACTGCGGCGATCCCGGAGTGCAGTACGAGACGACGATCAATCGTTGGCATACCTGCAAGAACACTGGCCCGATCAACGCCAGTAATCCGTGCTCCGAGTACATGTTCCTCGACGACACGGCCTGCAACTTGTCGAGCATCAATCTGCGTAAGTTCCAAACGGAAGATGGCAAGTTCGACGTCGACCGTTTCCGCCGTGCATGTGCAATCTTCATTACAGCTCAGGAAATTCTCGTCGATCACGCGAGCTATCCGACTCCGGCGATTGCAGAGAACAGTCACTTGTTCCGTCCGCTCGGACTGGGCTATGCGAATCTCGGCAGCTTGTTGATGTCGATGGGCATTCCTTACGACAGCGACGCCGGTCGCGGCATCTGCGGTGCGTTCACGGCGTTGCTCAACGGTCAGGCGTATCTGACGTCGAGCCGTATGGCGAGCTACATCGGTCCGTTTGCTGGTTACAAAGAGAACCGGGACTCGATGCTGGGCGTGATGGAGATGCATCGCGAGGCGACGCATCACATCGACGCGGCATGCCCCGAGTATCTCCGCAAGGCTGCTCGTCAGGTTTGGGACGAGTGCGTCGAGTCCGGCAAGAAGTATGGCTACCGCAACGCTCAAGCGACGGTGCTTGCTCCGACCGGCACGATCGCCTTCATGATGGACTGCGACACAACGGGCATCGAACCGGACATCGCACTCATCAAGTACAAGCAACTTGCTGGCGGCGGCATGATGAAGATCGTGAATCGCACGGTGCCGCGAGCATTGAAGTCGCTCGGTTACAACGAGCAGCAAACGACGGACATCCTCAACTTCATCGACTCGCAAGAGACGATCGAGGGTGCGCCGCATCTGAAGGCCGAGCACTTGCCGGTCTTCGACTGTGCGTTCAAGGCGGCAAAGGGCACGCGCACCATTTCTTGGAAGGCGCACGTCACGATGATGGCGGCGGCTCAGCCGTTCTTGTCGGGAGCAATCTCGAAGACGGTCAACATGCCGGCCGACTCGACTGAAAGCGACATCGAAGACGCCTACATCGAAGGTTGGAAACTCGGCCTGAAAGCTCTCGCGATCTATCGCGATGGTTCGAAGCAGAGTCAGCCTCTTGCCACTACGAAAGAGGGCGACCGCAAGAAGAAGGCCGAGCAGCCCATCGTGCAGGTCGGACCGGCTCGACGTCGGTTGCCGTCAACGCGGCACTCGCTCACGCACAAGTTCTCGGTCGCAGGTCACGATGGTTACATCACCGTCGGTCTGTATGAGGATGGCTCGCCGGGCGAACTCTTCATCACGATGGCGAAGGAAGGTTCGACGATCGGCGGTTTGATGGACACGATCGGAACGCTGACCTCAATGGCGTTGCAGTACGGTGTGCCGCTTGAGGATCTCGTCAACAAGTTCATTCATATGCGTTTCGAGCCCGCAGGTTGGACCGGCAACTCGGACATCCCGAATGCGAAGAGCGTTGTGGACTACATCTATCGTTGGCTCGGCATTCAGTTCTTGCCGGGCTTCCGAGAGAAGAACACTCCGAATGGAAACGGGCACAACGGCCATTCGAACGGTCATGCTCTGAAGCCCGCCCCAATCGAGGCGAAGGTCGGCTCCGAGAAGAAGCTGACGGACGAAGTTGCGGGCTTAATCAACTCGCACTTGAAGAAGGCGGTTGACGGACAGTCGATTGAATCGGCGGAAGGTCCGGCAGTCCGCAGTCAGCAGTTTGCGAAGTTCCAGTCGGACGCTCCGGCGTGCGACAGTTGCGGCGCGATCACCGTTCGAAACGGCAACTGTTACCTCTGCCACAATTGCGGCGCGAGCATGGGTTGCAGTTGAGGTAACGAGAAAACGAAGGATTCACAGCATCGTTGCGTGATTGTGGAAGGGAGTGTTTCGGATCACCGAGACGCTCCCTTTTGCGTTTGAAGACGGGAGCAATGCGGATCGTTCGCCGCGAACACGAGGCTCTGCCTCGAAAAAAGGTAGCTTGGGATTCCATCCCGAGCCGCAGCGGGACGGCGTTCAATTTCACGAGTTGAATTTGTCGTCACGTGCGAACTCGCAGTCTCGTTTTCATCCGTCACAACGTCCTTCGGACATTCGGAACTGCCTCAGACCGACGAGTCTGCGAAAGACGGATTAAGATTAAGAGTACGATTAAGAGGACTCACAACCCGTGACCGGTGATGTGCAATAAGTGCTACAGACGGTCTTAATCTTGATCCGACGAGCCCCGGTGTGTGCGCTCGCGTCCGCCGCGCAACGACTTCTCGCACGCTATTGATGATCGGGATTTGCATGAGCGTGATTTTGGGCGTTGAAACTTCGGGACTTGAGGGCCTCATCGCACTGCGGCGCAACGGCAACTTGCTTGCTGAAGTTGCTCTCGATCGGACTCGCAGTCGGCATGCTCAGACACTCGTTTCCGAGGTGCAATCGCTGTTACAGCGGTTTGAGATTAAGCCGCAGCAGGTTGATCTCGTCGCGACGAGTATCGGTCCCGGAAGCTTCACTGGCTTAAGAGTCGGCGTTGTCTTTGCGAAGACGTTTTGTCTCGCGAGCGATGCGCGACTGGTTGCCGTAGACACTCTCTTAGCAGCGGCAACGGCTGCGCCGGCTGACGTTTCCGAGGTGAGTGCTGTTGCTGATGCGATGCGCGAAGAAGTCTTTGTTGGTCGCTATCGGCGTAGTGCAGAGAGCGAATGGCAGCGAGTCGGCGAGATCACCGTGCAAGCAAACGATGATTGGCTTGAGAGCGTGACGCGCGACGCTGCTCCGCACTTCGCGGTGACGGGCTCGGGGCTCGTCAAACTTTGCGATCGCTTGCCGACAAACCTGCGCCGGCTCGACCGAACCGAATGGACGCCGCGAGCCGCCAACATTTGCGCGATCGCCGAGCAACTCGCAGCTCGCAATGAGTTCGCCGATCCCTTTGCGCTTGAGCCGTTCTATCTCCGCAAGAGCGCAGCCGAAGAGAAGCGCGACGCAACCGTTGCGTCGTGAGACCTCGCGCGGGCGGCCGGGGGCGTTGATACGTCTCGCGGCACAGAAAGAGCCGCAACCGATCGTCGCCTTTCGCTCTGCGAAAGGGATTTTCGCTCGGGGCTTTTGCTCCGCAAGAGCTGCCTTTCACGGAGCGAAAGGCGACTATCAGCGACGGACTTGCTGATGCCGACGTGCAATTGAGAGCCGCTGTCGACAGCATCTTCGCGCCGAGCAACCGGCAACATTGAGCTGAGCGCGATGCCCGTTTTTGGAGTGCTTGCAGATGACTTCTTCTCGACGCGAATTCCTCAGTTGGTCCGCTCATGGCTTAGGAGCAACGGCCGCACTCATGTTGTTGCAGCAAGACGGACTGCTGGCCGAGCAGGCCGGAGTGGCGGGATTTCCCAATTTCGCTCCGCGCGCGAAGCGAGCCGTGCAGATCAATTTGGTTGGTGGTTTGAGCCATTTGGACTCGTTCGATGAAAAGCCTGAACTCGCAAAGTTTCATGGCAAGTCGCTCAACACCACTGAGAAACCCGACATCTTCTTTGGGCAAGTCGGCCTGCTCCGGCAGAGCGATTGGGAATTCAAATCGCGCGGTCAAAGTGGGCTGCGAGTGTCAGAACTCTTCCCCCATATCGCTCAGCGAGCCGACGACATCACCGTGATTAAGTCGATGGTCGCGGACTCGGCCAATCACACTCCGGCGCTGTTTCAGTCGAACAGCGGCTTTCAATTCAATGGCTTTCCGTCGGTCGGAAGTTGGCTGTCTTATGGGCTCGGCACCGAGACCGATGCGTTACCCGCTTATGTCGTGCTGTCCGATGAACGAGGCGGCCCCAATGGCGGTTCGCAGAATTGGACGAGCGGCTTTCTTCCGGCTCAGCATCAAGGCGTTGAGTTAAAGAGCGGGCCTCAGCCGGTGCGCGATCTCTTCCCCGCAAAGCCGATCAACAAAGAGGCGGATCAAGCAACGCGCGAGTTGCTGCAAGCTCTCAATCAACAGCAGCTCGAACGACGCGGAGATGACGCGCTGCTGACCGCTCGCATTCGCAGTTACGAACTGGCGGCGAAGATGCAGGCTTCTATTCCCGAAGCGGCTGACCCCGTGACGGAGCCGGAGCACATTCAGCAGCAATACGGCATCGACCAGAAGCAGACGTCGGATATGGGCCGTCGTTGTTTGCTCGCGCGCCGCTTGCTCGAACGCGGAGTCCGCTTCGTGCAGCTCTTTTCAGGCGGCCCGATCGCAGGGAGCCCGCGTGCCAGTTGGGACGCGCACGAGAACGTGAAAGACAATCATTCGCTCGAAGCCGGTCGCATTGATCAACCGATTGCCGCCTTGCTGAGTGACCTCAAGCAACGCGGTCTACTGAGCGACACGCTCGTCATCTTCACGACCGAATTCGGACGTACGCCCTTCGCTCAATCAGCAGCGACGCAAGTCGGGCCGGGCCGCGATCACAACCGCTACGGCTTCAGTTGCTGGCTCGCCGGAGCTGGATTGAAGCCCGGCATCTCGATCGGCGCGACGGACGACATCGGATGGAAAGCGGTCGAGCGACCCGTCAGTTGGTACGACTTTCATGCGACCGTGCTGCATCTCTTCGGCATCAATCACGAGCGGCTGACCTACTACCACAACGGCATTCAACGACGTCTCACGAGCGTGCATGGCGACGTGCTCAAAGAGGTGCTCGCATAGCGAACCTCGCAGCGTCGATGCCCGACCTGCTGTATGTAGCGATCGCTACATGCAGCTCGGCGCCAGTCCGACAGTCCTTAACGGCGTTTCCCTTCGGGGCGAAGACAAGAACTTGCACAAGTTCCCAATGGGAGCTTTTGGCCTATTGCCGAGACAGGGAAGTTGTTGCTCGATTGACCCTCACTGTCTCTTCGGCATTGCATCAGCAGGCTTACTCATGCACGACGCACTGGCTGCTACTGATCTCGATCTCGATGCACTCGCGGCGCGAGTTGATGCGGTGCTCAATGACGAGCTGTATTGGTTTCCGGTCCGTCATCACTCGGCGGCGGTTGCTCGGCATTTGGAAAAGGTCATCGCGCAGCGCCAGCCGAAGGTCGTCTTCATTGAGGGTCCGGCGGAAGCTCAGGCGTTGATCGAGTTCGTTGTCGATGCCGACACGAAGCCGCCGGTTGCGATCTACTCGTCGTACCGCGACGACAACAACGTGCTCGGACTGGCCGGCGTTGCGAGTCCCGCTGTCGACATCGCGCCGCGGTTTGCTTGCTGGTACCCGCTGCTGGCGTACTCGCCCGAGTTCATCGCGATGCACGCCGCGAAGAAGATCAATGCCGATGTCGTCTTCATCGACCTGCCGCATTACGCGCTCATCAAGCCGAAGTCAGAGCAAGCCGACGAGCCCGCTGCCGAAGTCGTCGCCGCTGAAGAAGCCGAACAAAAGAGTGAGCCGTATGCGACGACTCCTCATGACGATGAACTGATAACGGGCAGCGGCTTCTATCAAACACTGGCGCGCGTCGCGGGTTATCGCAGTTGGAACGAAGCATGGGACTCGCTGTTCGAGATCGGCGAGGTGACAACTGACACCGAGCGCTTTCGGCGCGAGCTCGCAACGTTTTGCGCGGCCGCTCGCGCGACAACTCCGGCATCGCGTATCGAGAACGATGGCACGCTCGAACGCGAGCGACACTTCATGCAGACGATTCGCGAGACCCTCGCGCGGCGCAAGCTCAAAGCGACGGACGCGCTCGTCGTCTGCGGCGGCTTCCATTTGTTTCTGGATCGAGACGACTCGACTCCGCCGCCGTCAGCACCGGAAGGCACGGTCTATGCGACGGTCGTGCCGTACTCGTTCTTCCGCTTCTCGGACCTCTCCGGTTACGGGGCCGGCAATCGAGCCCCCGCGTTCTATCAAACGAACTGGGACTTGATGCGTGCCGATCGAGAGAGCGACGTGCTGCCCGAGCATGTCGTCGCGATTCTCAAGCGTGCTCGCAAAGAGGGTCATGCGACGTCTTCTGCGGATGGAGTTTCCGTTACACAACATGCTCGCATGCTGGCAGGACTGCGCGGACGACCGACTCCCATTTTGGATGACATCGAAGACGCGATCATGACTTGCAGCTGCAAAGGCGACCCTGCGGATGAGGGGCTCGCTCTGCGACGAGCGATCGACGCGACGAACATCGGCACCAAAGTCGGCAAGGTGACGAGCAAGCTCGGACGTTTGCCGATCGTGCATGACTTCTTCGCTCAGCTCAGCGATCACGATCTGGGAGAAGTGCTCGGTCACGAGCGGCTCGTGAGGTTCGAACTTGATAAGCGGAAGCCTGCCGACGAGCGGCGCAGCGTCTTGTTTCATCGACTGAGGTTTCTGGAAGTTCCGCTCGCCGCCATGACCGCTGAACCGGGAGCGGAAGCGTCTGCCGGTTTGCTGTTTCGCGAACGCTGGGCGCTGAAGTGGAACCCGAAAGTCGAAACGCATCTCGTCGAGCAAACGTTGCTCGGCGATTCGATCGAAGCGGCGGTGTTATCAAAACTCCATGAGCAGTTCGCGGTTGATTCGCAGCACGCTGGCGCGACGTGCGCTCATCTGCGTCGAGCACTCGATATGGACTTGCCGCACTTAGTCGCCGAAGTGCAGACGGCGTGCAGTTCGGCAGTCGATGCAGATCCGCAATTCGTTTCGCTCGGCACCGCGCTCGGGCATTTGACCGTGATTGATCGCTATGCGGTGTATCGAAACTTACGCCGCGCCGAGTTGGGCGAACTCATCACGCGCTGCTTTGATCGAGCATGCTTCGCGCTGCCGGATGTCGCGTCGGCTCCTCAAGAACAGCAGGCCGAGATCGTCTCGACATTGCAGGCTCTGTCCGAAGTGGTCTTGAAGGGCGATCGCGAGGACATCGATCGCAACGTCTTCACGACCCATCTGCGAATGGCTGCCGATCTTTCGACCGTGCCTTACTTGCGCGGAGCGTTTCTCGGATTGCTCGCCGAACTGCGTGAGATCACTCCCGCCGAACTCGCCGCGCAGGTGTCGGCGTTCGCTCAATCGAGTCCCGATCAAATGGTCTTCGCCGGTGACTTTCTGGAAGGAGTGCTCGCGGTCTCGCGCACGTCGGTGATGCTCGGCGCGGACTCGTTAGTGGCTGCGATCGACCAATTGCTGCGGGCCGCTGAGTGGGATGTCTTCCTCACCATGCTGCCGCGTCTGCGAGCCGCCATTGATCGTTTGCATGATCGACAAGTCGACTCGCTCGCCGCCTGCGTCGCTCGCAAGTACGGCCTGATGGAAGACGCTCAAGAGCGACTAACGGAACTCTCAACGTCAGTGGGAGCAGCAGCCCTCTTAGCCGACATCGACCGCCGCGTCGCAGCGATCATGCAGAAGTGGAGCTTCTGAGCGAACCGCATAAGGCGCGCGGCAAATGAGAATTGACCGGCGATCTGTTGTACGACGGACATCTTGTCCGTCGATGACACCGCGCGACGGACAAGATGTCTGTCGTACGGGTAAGAACTGACCTGCTGCTCGCATAACCCGCGTTGCTCAGCGAGATCACCCGAGCGACGATTCGATTCGTTGCCCCCGTTCTCTGACTTGAGGTCGGAACATGAATGATGAGATCCCGCAGGAAATCGAAGAGCAGTACGAAGGCCATTGGATTGCATGGGACACCGAAGCCAAAGTCGTGTTGGCGAGCGGCGACTCGATGGAAGAACTGGTGAGTCCGACTCGTGAGGCGGTCAAGGCCGGGCGGCTCATTTGGTACCGGCACATTCTCGGACGAGAAACGGTTCTGGTCGGAGGCTTGTGGTAAATGCAGTTCTCGACGACTGAGTCTCGCCTTTCTCATCGCCCTATCGTCGCTGTTCGAGTCATCGCTCCGAATGGCATGCAGATTCTGGTCGACGCATTGATCGACTCCGGCTCCGACCGAACCTTATTCACTCCAGCTGCTGCCGAGCTGTTGCAGTTGGACCTTTCTCAAGTCCCCGAAACTCGGATTGCATCTGCGTTGGGAACGGTCGACTCCTACCAGTCCATGCTGCTGACGCTGCAACTCCGACGAGACCTGACCGTGCTCAGTTGGCAAGCCAATGTCGGCTTTGTGAAACGTCGATTGGCCTACTGCATTCTGGGAACACGCGGCTTCTTCGAGCACTTCCGCTTTGATTACGACGCTGCTCAATGCGCTTTCGCTCTTCACCCGAACTCTGCGGTCACGATCGCCGAAAACGAGAAGTCATGACTGACTCACACACTTTGGCTCGTTGGAGATTGGTCCTCGGTAAGGATGCCGAGCAGCACAACATCTCTTTAACTGGCGACTCTGATTGCGAGCGGATCGAGGAACTCGTCGGGTTCTTGTTTGATGGACCGCAAGCAGATTCGAAGAGCGGTTCGCGACGCGGTCGATCTAAGGACCGAAAAGGAGGACTCGGCGGCGGCCATCCGTTGACGGTGCCGGATTGGATCGACGCTGTGTCAGAATTATTCCCGCGCCAAGCGAAGGAAGTGATGGAGCGCGAACTCGTGCAGCGACGAGGCATCGCGGAGCTGCTCGACGAACCGAAGTTGCTCGAACGCATCGAGCCGAATGTTGAGATCGTCAAGACCTTGCTGACTCATCGAGACCTCTTGAACGAGAAGACGCGCGGGCTCGCTCGCAAGATCATTCAGCAAGTGGTCGACGAGCTGAAACGGAAGATGCAGGTGCAAGTCGAGCAAGCCATCACCGGCGCCATTCGTCGCGACAAGCATTCTCCGCGCAAGGTGTTCCGCAATCTCGATCTCAAGACGACGCTGCGACGCAACCTCAAGAACTTCGATCAAGCCTCCGGCAAGTTGCTGGTTGATCAACTCTTCTTCTTCGCCGCCGAGCGCAAAAAAAGACCGTGGCACATCATCATCGCCGTCGACCAATCGGGTTCGATGTTGGACTCAGCAATCTTCTCGGCAGTGATGGCGTCGATCTTCGCCGAACTGCCGGCGGTCAAGACGTCGCTGTTCTTGTTCGACACCGAGATCGCGGACCTCACCGATCAAGTCGGACAACCGGTCGACGTCTTGATGTCGATTCAATTAGGCGGCGGCACCGACATCACGAAGGCGCTGCAATACGGGCAGCAACTGGTGCGTGAGCCGGCTCGTTCGATCGTCGTGCTGATCACCGACTTCTACGAAGGCCGCGACGAACGCAGCCTCGTGCAGCAAGTACGACTGATGGCCGATTCGGGAGTGCGGATGATCGGACTCGGAGCACTCGGCTACGACGCGCACCCGGCCTACAACAAATCGACTGCGAGAAAGTGCCGCAAAGTGGGAATGGATGTTTTGGTCTGCACTCCCGACAAACTGGCCGACTGCATGGCCGAGATCATTCGCGGCTAAGAGATAGTCGATCAATGACTTCCCTTTATCTGCTGAGCGAGTAATGCATAGAGGTGCGATCTCACGAAATCGCGAGACGGAGATCAGCATGGATGCTTACTTGAGGGACGTCGAACTGTTGATGCAGAAGTTGTATCGCTCGCTCAATGAGCGGGATCGGCGGCGGTATGCGGCGATCGAAGCTGCGAAGTTTGGGCATGGCAGGCAGGATTATGTCGCTCGCATTCTGGGGTGTGATCTCAAGACGCTACGACGCGGGATCGATGAACTCCTCGGTGCTGAGGAGCTCTCCAATGAGCGTCAGCGCCAAACAAGGGCGGGCGAAAATCACTGACCGAATCCTCGCCGCAGTTGGAAGAAAACTTCCACACCGTCATGCGTGATCACCCGGCGGGCGATCCGATGCGTGAAGGGCTCAAGTGGACCAACTTGGCACGTCGTCAGATTGCCAAACATCTCGCCGAATTGGGCACGCCGGCCTCCAAAGAGGTTGTGTAACAAGGGCTACATATGAGTTGGCGCGTGCGAGCCTCGCACTCTGGTGGCGCGAAGAAGGGCAGCGCGATTATTCGGGAGCGAATAAGTTGTTAATCCTCTGCGACGGCGGAGGCAGCAACAGCGCGACGGCGTATCTGTTAAAAGAAGACATCCAAAAGCTGTCGGATCAACTGGGCATCGAGATTCGAGTGACGCACTACCCACCGTATTGCTCGAAGTACAACCCGACCGAACACCGACAATTTCCTCATGCGACGCGAGCTTGTCGGGGAGTCGTATTCGACAGCGTACAAATCGCGCAGCACTATCTGGAGAAGACATCGACCGAGACGGGAATAACAGTGGCTGTGCGGGTGATCGAAAAGGTCTATGAAACCGGTCGTCAGTATTCCGCCAACTTCAAGCAGACCATGAAAACTGGGCTTGATTCAATTCGGCCTCGCATTGGGTAGCAGAGCCGCGCCCGTTAGGAAGC
>CAZNMS010000048.1:0-30152 GCA_964573505.1 uncultured Planctomycetaceae bacterium
TCAACGGAACCCCTTTCATAGTTTCTCCGCGAAAGGAAGCTTTTGCGGAGCAAAACCCGACACTTCCTTTCGCGGAGCGAAAGGCGACTATCGGCAACTCAGTGAAAGGTCTTTGTTCTTATGTCGGAACTCTTACAGCCTGCGAAGATTCAATGGGACCGGCGCACGGCGACTCATTTCTTGTGGCGCATCGGGTTCGGTGCGTCTCCGGCGGATCTTGATCGGGCTTTGCAAGACGGCTTCGAACGCACGCTCGATCGCGTGCTGACTCTTCAAGCGGAGTCGCCGACGTTTCAAACGGCGGATCGCTTACTCCGACAAGCAGCGCTCGACAGCGGCAACATCCTCGATTTGAAAGCATGGTGGCTGCACCGGTTGCATGCGTCGGAGAACCGACTCGTCGAGAAGCTAACGCTTATGTGGCACAACCACTTTGCGACCTCGAATGAGAAAGTCGCATCGGTGCCGCTGATGCTCGCTCAGAACGAACTGCTGCGGCGCGAGTCGCTCGGCAACTTTCGCCGAGTGCTGCACTGCATCGCGCAGGATGTTGCGATGCTTGTTTGGCTCGACAGCAACGCCAATCGCAAGCGGCACCCGAATGAGAACTTCGCGCGCGAGTTGATGGAGCTTTTCAGTCTCGGTGTCGGCAACTACTCCGAGCGTGACATTCAAGAAGCCGCTCGGGCCTTCACCGGATGGCACGTTCGCAACTCCGAGTTTTGGATGAACTCGATTCAGCATGACTCCGGCTCGAAGACCGTCTTCGGTCAGATCGGCAACTTCGACGGCGGCGATGTCGTTGAAGCATGCCTCAAGCACGAAGCGTGTCCGCGATTCCTCGCGTTCAAGTTGCTGAGACAATTCGTCGTTCAGCAGCCGAGTGCCGAGCAGATTGCCGCCGTCGCTGCACGCATCCGGCAGCATGACTTCGAGTGGCGGCCAGTGCTGAAAGAGTTCTTTGCTTCCGAACTCTTCTTCGCTGCCGAGCACCGGAACTCGCAGATCAAGAGCCCGATTGAACTCGTTCTCGGAGCGCTGCGAGCACTCGACGGAAAGGCTCAGTTGCAGAACGTCGCAAAGCTCTGCGCGGAACTCGGACAAAGCCTCTTTGAACCGCCGACCGTCAAAGGATGGGACGGCGGCCGCTTATGGATTAGCTCGACGACTCTGATTCAGCGCGCGAACTTTGCGACGACGCTGCTGAGAACTCCGCAACTGGGAGCGATCCGCCTGCCGACGCTGCGCGACCGAGATGAAGTCAGCGAGCTGTCGGAATTGTTACTCGCTCGACCGCTGAGTGATGACGCTCAAGCAGCCGTGCAAACCATTCGGCAAGCTCACAGCGGAGACGTCGAACAACGTCAGCGCGGCATCGTGCAATTTTTAATGCAGATGCCGGAGTACCAATTGGGATGACTGCGAGGCTCGCGATTCGGAGAGGAGTTTGAGTTTGGCGTAAGGACGGCTCGCGAATAGGACTACTAACGAGGTGATGCCGCAGACCGACGAGTCTGCGGAAGACGGATTAAGATTAAGAAGACTCGCAATTCGTAACCGGTGATGTGCAATCAATGATACACACAGCCTTAATCTTAATCCGACGAACTCCGGTGTGTGCGGCTAGCGCCCTGCCACACACCCAGAAAACGTGAGACAGAACTCACGATCCTCGGACTCAAGTGACCTAGTTCGCGATTGTTGTCGGCTGGCGCATTGTAGGACGCGTTACATAGTCGTCTTTCGCTCTGCGAAAGGGATTTGCTCTCGGGGCTTTTGCTCCGCAAAAGCTTCCTTTCGCGGAGCGAAAGGCGACTATCGCCTGCGTTATGTCTTCAGCCCGAGTTCTTGATGCTGAGCTTTCGCGGCGGCGAGGTAGCGCTCGAAGGCGGCTTGATCTCGCTCGGCACTCTGTCCTTGAAAGACTACTGCGAAGCTGCGGCGATGACGCACGAGCGAACGATTCGCGTTCGCTCGATGAATGGTGTTGCCGAAGTGAATCAGCAGGTCGTTCGGCTGAGCGTAAATGGCGACCTCTTGAGCGATGTCGGCGGCGCTGTAATCGGAAATACCCTGCGAGAAGCCGAGAATCTGAGACCGCGAGTGCGGACGTAGGCCGAGTCGATGCGACCCCGGCACGTAGCGCAAGCAACCGTTCTCTTCGTCGACGGTGTCGAGCGCCAGCCACATTGTGAGTACCTGCGGCGGCTTGAGGCAGAAGTAGAAGTTGTCTTGATGCGGCGGAGTGATGTGATTGGTTCGCGGCGGTTTGTTGAACCATTCGCTGCCGTGCGCGCGAACGTCTTCGCCTAACAACAGCGCTGCCGTGCTGATCCATTGCGGATGCTGCATGTAGTCGGCGAAGAACGGGTCTTGCTCCATTCGCGCGAGCTGCTTGAGCGTCTCGGGATTCGAGCGGTCGTCATAGAACGCATCGCTGTCCGGCAGAGTCGGCACGATCTCTCGGATATACCGCTCGACGTTCGCGACGAGTGTTTGAAATTCGTCCGTCGAGAGAAAGTTGCGGAGCACGACATATCCGTCTCGCTCGAAGTCGGAACGAAGTTGTGCGGAGTGCATGAGACGGTCCTGCATGAAGTTTGATTCTTCCGTCGTAACTGCTTCTCGCCGTGCGCATCTTTTGAGGACGGATGCAATCCGACATCTCTGCGCCGTTCGCTCCTCTGCGGTTCATCGTCCGATTTGATCAGCCGCAGAGGAACGAAGGTCCTAGCGCGGCAGTGCCGCAACCAAGATGTACGACGGACTTGTAGTCCGTCGCCGCCGCAGATCGACGGACTACAAGTCCGTCGTACAAGGGCCGCAAAAATCTTCTCGTTCCAACACGCTTTTCACCGTCTGCAGAGCAGAGAAGACATTACCGAATTCGCGTCTTCCTCTGATCTGCGGGCGCAGCCTGCTTTAGGCGGTCGGAGTGAGCGATCTGTTATCGAACGCGACGTTGTTTTGCCTCTCTTCTGATCGGTCGCGATAAGGCACGCTTCGCCGCTTGATGTACTGTGCGCGGCGTTTCGATGAGTCTTCGCGCAGACGCCTTTTCGTTTTGATGGAGCCCGTTCCGTGCCGCGTTTCATTCATGCTGCTGACATTCATCTCGATAGCCCGTTACGCGGACTGGAAGCCTATGAAGGGGCTCCGGTTGAACGACTGCGCGGGGCGACTCGGCAAGCACTGACTCGACTGATTGATTTGTGTCTGTCGGAACGAGTCGACTTTCTCGTCATCGCGGGCGACGTCTTTGATGCCGATTGGAAAGACTTTCAGACGGCATTGTTCGTGACGCGCGAACTGAGGCGGCTCGAACGCGCGGAGATTCCGGTCTTCTTGATCTTCGGCAATCACGATTCCGTGGAGGGCATGAGTAAGCGAACTCCATGGCCCAAAAACGTGACGGTCTTCGATCACAGGCGGCCTCAAACGGTGAAGCTCGATGCACTGCGAGTGGCGATTCACGGTCGCAGCTTTCCGAGACGCGAAGTGCTCGAGAACTGGGTGCCGGATTATCCGAGTCCTGTCGGCGGATGGTTCAATCTCGGACTGCTGCATACGAATGCTGGCGGCAATGTGAATCACGATAGCTATGCCCCGTGCTCGGTCTCGGAACTGGCGGCAAAGGAGTATTCGTATTGGGCACTGGGGCACGTGCATGACTTCGCGGTGCTGCATGAGCGACCGCACGTTGTGTACTCGGGCAACTTGCAAGGACGGCATGCACGCGAAGTCGGGACGAAAGGTTGCGTGCTCGTCGAGTTCGAAGATGGGGAAGTGACGAGCATCGAGTTCCGACCGACCGACGTGCTGCGCTGGTCTCATGAAGTCATCAACGTCGAACCGCAGGCGACGCGCGATGAGTTCTTAGAAGCGGTTCGCAGTCAGTTAGTAGCGAGCGTTGTGAATGCCGAAGGGCGGCTTGCGGCGGTGAGACTCGAAGTCTTCGGGCGTTGCCGATTGCATGCCGAGCTGGCGAGCGATGCGGCGCGGCAGCAACTCATCACCGACATTCGTGCTCTCGCCGGTGAAATCAGCGACGACGTTTGGGTCGAGAAGATCAAGTTCCGCACTCAGTCGTTGCTCGATGTCGAGCAGTTGCGATTGCGCGGCGACAACGTCGGTAAGTTGCTGCAACTCGTGAGCGAGATCGCGAACGATCCCGAGCGACTGCGAGCGATGGCTGAGGAACTCAAGCCGCTCGCAACAAAAGTCGGCGGCGATTTGAAAGACATGCCGCAAACAGAAGCGATCGACTTCGACGACGAAGCGCAAGTCGCAATGTGGCTGCGCGAAGCGGAGTCGTTGCTCGTGAATCGATTGGTTGAAGCGGCTCCGTGATGACGACGCGAGCGGCTTCTGTTTGTTAGCCGCGATTGGCGGAAGATTGATCGTTGAGCGACTCAGTCGTCGCGCAGCTACGGCTTTGCTTTGCTGCTCGGTTCCGGCAGGATCAACGCATGGCGCATATCCTTGTTATCGACGACGAATCGAGCATCGCATGGAGCTTACGCGAGTTCCTGCGCGATGACGGTCATACCGTTTCCATTGCCTCTTCGGCGGAAGAAGGCTTGCAGGAAGCAGGACGCGCGCGGCCGGATGCGATCTTTTTAGATGTCCGTTTGCCCGGCCAAAGTGGGCTCGACGTCATGCAGAAGCTGCGCAAGAAGGCGAGCAATGCACCGGTCATCGTCATGACCGCTTTCGGCAATCTCGAAACAGCCGTGCGAGCCGTTGAGCAAGGCGCGTTCGACTATCTGCCGAAGCCGTTTGATTGGGAGCAAGCAGCCGCATTGCTGAGCCGTGCTCTCACGACTCGGACTGAGAGCGCGAATGCAGCGGCCTCTGAAGAGATCGACGTCAGCGAAGATCAGCTCGTCGGTGCGTCGGCGAGCATGCAGGCGATCTTTCGTCAGATCGCACTCGTTGCGGCGAGCGATGCGCCGGTGCTGATCACCGGCGAAAGCGGTACGGGAAAGGAACTCGTTGCTCGCGCGATTCATCGACATAGCCGACGCAAGCTCGGACCTTTGATGCCCGTCTGTTTGGCGGCACTCAATGCCGCGAGTGCGGAGAGCGAACTCTTCGGTCATGTGCGCGGAGCGTTTGCCGGTGCGACTGCGGATCGCGCGGGGCTATTGGAACTGGCGGCTGACGGGACTGTGCTGCTCGATGAGATCGGAGACGCTCCGCTGTCTCTGCAAGTGAAGTTGTTGCGGGCGATTGAACGGCGAGAAGTTATTCCGGTCGGTGACTCGCGCCCGAAGTCGACGGACTTTCGAGTCATCGCAACGACCAATCGGCGACTGCGAGAGATGCTCGAACGCGGCGACTTTCGCGAAGACCTCTTCTTCCGCTTGAGCGTCGTGCAGATCGAATTGCCGCCGTTGCGTGAGCGACCGGATGACATTCCGCTGCTCGCTCAGTTCTTCCTCAAGCGATTGGGCGAGCCGAGTTCGCGTAAGCAGATCTCACCGGCGGCGCTGTGCGAGCTTGCTCGGCGCACATGGCCGGGCAACGTGCGCGAGCTTCGCAATGCGGTCGAGCATGCAGCCATCATGGCCCGCGGGGATGTCATAGATATTGCACACTTGCCGTCGGCATACGGACCGGCCTCTGAGTCGGCATTGAGCGACGAGCACTTGCGGCGAGAGCTCGTGCGCTGGGTGAGCGAGCAGCTCGCCATTGCGGATGCCGAGCGTGAAGACGGCGATCTCTATGAACGCTTCTTAGCGACCGTCGAGCCGCCGTTATTGGCAACGGCGTTCGAGCACTTCGGACATAACCGCGCAGCGACCGCGCGGGTGCTCGGCCTGCATCGAGCGACGCTACGGCAGAAGCTGAAGCACTATGAGATCGACGGCGGAGAGGAAGAGTCGTAGTCCGCAGCGACGACGTGCGATGCGCCGGATGTTGGCCTACAAACCCGCCGCGCTGACGGCCTTTCGCTTCGCGAAAGAGCGACTCGTGAAGCGTCTCTGTAGTAGTTATTTCACCGCAGAGGAGACCCGTTTGAAGACGCACTTTCGCGGAGAGGTTGTGATTAAATCGCCCCCGAGCTTGCCTCGGGGGTTCAACGGCCTTTGCGCTACTACGATTTAGGGCAAATTCGAGTAGCGCAAAGGCCGCTAAACCCCCGGCACAAGGCCGGGGGCGAAAAGATCACAGTCTCGGCGCGAAAGGCGACTATTGGTGACACTTCGCTAGTGAGTTAGGAATGACTTCTTCGTCTGAAACGTATTCGCCCGAGATTCCCGATGACCGCACTTCGCGCATTGATGATGAGCGCATCGGTCAGATCACTCCGTTGCCGCCGCCGTCGCATCTGATTGAGTTCTTCCCCATTCGCGGCACTGCGGTTGAAGCACTCGTCGCTCAGACGCGCGAACGCGTGAAGCACATCTTGCGGCGACAGTCCGATCGGCTGCTTGTCGTTGTCGGGCCGTGCTCGATTCATGATCCCGAAGCGGCATTGGAGTACGCGTCGCGATTGGCGGAGGTGCGGCAGCGACTGGCTGCGGATCTTGAGATCGTGATGCGCGTCTACTTCGAAAAGCCGCGCACAACGGTCGGATGGAAAGGGCTCATCAACGACCCGTATCTCGACGGCACGTTCCGCATCAATGAGGGACTGCGGATCGCGCGCGATGTCTTGCTGAGAATTCATCAGCGCGGAGTTCCGGCGGCGTCAGAGTTTCTCGACACAATCTCTCCGCAATACATCGCGGACCTCATTAGCTGGGGCGCGATCGGGGCACGCACGACTGAGTCGCAAGTGCATCGCGAATTGTCGTCGGGGCTCTCAGCTCCGATCGGTTTTAAGAATGGGACTGACGGCAACGTGAAGATCGCAGTCGATGCGATCGTCGCGGCGGCTCAGCATCACCACTTCTTGTCGATCCATAAGAACGGGCAAGTGGCGATCGTCGAGACGCGCGGCAATGAGGACTGTCATCTCATCCTGCGCGGCGGGAAGACGACCAATTACGACGCGGCGAGCGTGCAAGCAGCGTGCTCGGCATTGCAGGCAGCCGGGTTGATCGAACGAGTGATGATCGACTGCTCGCACGCCAACAGCAGCAAGCAACATGAGCGGCAAGCAATCGTTGCTGCTGACATCGGGCAGCAGATTGGGCGCGGGGACGCTCGCATCTGCGGCGTCATGATCGAGTCGCATCTCGTCGGCGGACGGCAAGACTATGTCGCGGGCAAGCCATTAGTGTTCGGTCAGAGCATCACCGATGCGTGCCTCGATTGGGACGCGACGGTGCCCGTATTGGAATCGCTCGCCGAACAAGTGCGACGCCGACGCGGTGCCGCTTGAGTGTAGGAATTGTTTCAGGCGAGTCGCCGAACGCTCTGCGATCGAATTGCAGGCTCTCTTTCAAAGGGAAAGTCGCTGCTGTGAGCACACAACGTGAGCCTCGAAATCTCGTTGCCCGGATTGCTCACACTCGGGAACTGCGCTGCTTGATCGCGCTGCTGAGTTGCTGCTGGCTCGTTGCCGGGATGAGTACGAGCTTTGCTCAAGCACCGAATGCAGAGCCGGTCGTCATTCAGTCGACCGAGGCTCCGCAGTCGGCACCTGCGAACGACGAGCAAGCCGCTGAGAAAGAGCGAGTGCGGCAAGCAGCGGTCGCCGGGTTAATGGTGCTCGGCTTAGTTGCGGTCGTGCTCGTGCTGTTGTTGCTACTTGCAAGTTGGTGGGCTCATCGACTGCGTCGTCAACTCGAACGCCCGTTGCCGAAGCAGCAGCCGGGTGATCCACTTTGGTATCTCCGCAAGGGCGCCTCCGGTGCTGCTGAGTCTGATGACGACTCGAAGTCCGACGCGTCTGCGCAATGAGGAATGAACGAGAACTCAAATGGCGGAATTCAAATCAATAGCCAAAGTCGGCGCGATCAAAGAGGGCGAGGGCAAATCGTTCTCGGTCGACGGCAAGCTCGTCGCCGTCTTTCTGAAGGACGGCCAGTATCACGCGATCAACGACGCGTGCCCGCATATGGGCGCGTCATTGGCGGCGGGGTATCTCGAAGATCACAACGTGATTTGTCCGTGGCACGCATGGCGCTTCTGCGTGAAGGACGGTTTGTGGGTCGATAACCCGAAGTCGAACATCCGCACGCCGAGCTATGAAGTGCGGGTTGAGGGCGAGCATATTCAGGTGCTGATTCCGGAATGAGGTCTTGCGCGGGCGGCCGATGCCGATGGCGCTGCTTGCCAGTCTGCGGGGATTGGCTGATAGTGGGTTCGGTCGCCTCTTACCCGACGCGCTGCGACTTTGATCTTCACTCATCTCGAACCGCGAGCGATCTCATGAAGCCGTCATTGGACGATGTTCCGCTGCGTGATCTGTGCAAAGAAGCCGAGCGCATGACCCGCGAACTGATCGACCATTTGGAGCGCAATCAGATTCCGAAAACGCGCGAACTGCTGAATCTTGTCCGTCCCGATTCGCCGCTCGCACCCGAAGGTCAAATCGTGCAAGACATCACGGTGAGAACTTCTGCCGCGCGATTGATTGAGAGTCAGGACTTCGCCGCAGAGCTTTTCGAGAAGGTCAGCGAATACTTCAGTGCGATTCATACCGGGCTTGAGGGAATGGTCGCGAAGTAGTGGATTGTCAGATTTCGCAGCGCGATGTTTCAGTGAGATTGGGGCAGCCACTTCTTTGTACGAGTTGAAGATCCCGATTGATCCGTAGCTGAAGTCGTGAGACTTCAGACGCGTGTGCGAAGACATCCGAATTCTGACGAATCCGGCTACGGCGAATTTCAGCGCTGAGGCATTGATCGCAAACCGCTGATTTCGAATCGTCTCGTTGAAACTTTCTCGCTCGGCAGATTTCTCGGATTTGTGAATTCCGCGAATTGAACTCTGGCACGTTCAGCAGCGGATTCGGTCATAGTCCCGCCCTCATCTCAGCACGTCTCATGTGCTCGCAAGAACGCCGGTTCTCGGCATCACGTCTGAAATCATTTCGGGTTTCGCGTCTTACCCTCAGCCTCATTGGCGAGATCTTTCATGATCAGCGGCAGCGGAAGAGAAGGCAGCAGCTTCTCAAGCCGGTCCGGCTCAGTGCCGACGGGATCTATGCCCGTTGTGCCATTGCCGTCGACTGCCGGATCGGGAGCGATCCGCTCGCCCTTGCTGAACTCCGAAACCGTCATTCATTCGGGAGCGCCCGTCGTCACGATCCCGCCGAGTGCTGATGCACCGTCGAGCCTCGTAATGAATCGGCTGTTCCCGTCGAATCGCGAGCCGCATTCGGCAACGAGTCAGCTTGATCCCAATGGGCTCGAACTCGGGCACTTCCGCATTGAAGAACGCATTGGCGTCGGCGGAATGGGAGCAGTGTTTCGCGCGGTCGACTTGCGGTTGCAGCGGTATGTCGCGCTCAAGCTGCTCGCGCCGAGTCAGGCTTATGACCCCGCAGCCATTAAGCGTTTCGAGAATGAAGCGCGTGCTGCTGCTCGGCTCGATCATGAAAACATTGCGAAGGTCTACTTCATCGGCGAAGAGCGCGGATTGCACTTCATTGCGTTCGAGTATGTGCTCGGTTCAACGATTCGCGATCTCATTCGACGCAGCGGCCGACTCTCGTCAGCGGACACTGTGAACTATGCGATGCAGGTCGCTTACGCGCTCAAGCACACTTCGGCGATGGGCGTCGTGCATCGCGACATCAAGCCGTCAAACATCATCGTGACGCTCAGCGGTCGCGTGAAACTCGTTGATCTCGGACTCGCGCGCAAAGAGACGACGTCAGATGCCTCAGCCGATCTGACGATGACCGGCACAACGCTCGGCACTTTTGATTACATCTCTCCCGAGCAAGCGAAAGACCCGCGTTCGGTCGACGTGCGGAGCGACATCTATTCGCTCGGTTGCACGATGTATCACATGCTGACGGGGCAGCCGCCTTATCCCGAAGGCACGGCACTGCAAAAGCTGCTCGACCATCAAGGCAAAGATGCGCCGAATCCTCAGACGCTGAATCGCGATGTCTCAGACGAACTCGCCGGCATCGTGCGCAGGATGATGAATAGCGATCGCAATAAGCGCTATCAGACTCCCGAGCAGTTGCTGCGCGATCTGAGTTACGTTGCGAATCAACTCGGTCTGCGCGGAGTGCATCCGGAAGGGCTCGTATGGATTCCGTCTCACATGGCGCGGCCGCGCGGATGGCGCAGCCAAATTGGATGGATCGCAACCGTCATCACGCTGCTCGCCGTCGTCGTCATCTTGCAGAACTTCCCGCAACTCGGACGCAACTTCGGGCCGTCATCGCGCGAGAACTTGCGGAACCTCAATGCTGACGATGAGTCGCCGGTGCCGGATCGCGACGATCAATCCGTCGCGGCGAACACTCAACGACCGAGTGGGAATAGCAGCACTCAAAACGATGTGCCGAAGACGACCGGTCACGAGAAAGGACCGACGGACTCGGCAACGAATCCTCGCACGGTCGTCACGACGCAAGAGCCGTTTCCGTTGTTGAAGTCGGGCAACTCATCTCCGTCGAGCGAAAACGTTTCGCAAGGACCGCCGAGCATTCCGAAGACAACAACGAGCGGCAGTCCGAACTCAGCGATCGCGAAAGCTGAGAGTGCGACTCGTCCGACGAATTCGAAAGTCGACGGCAACACCGGCAAGTCGAGCGATACGGCGTCGAAGACGGATGCGGGATCAGAAGCGACAGCAATCGCGGTCTATTCGCAAAGCGGTGCGTTGCAACGCGAGTACCGCAGTTTCGAAGCCGCATGCTCAGCCGCTGAAGATGGCAGCGTCATCGAATTGCGATTCAACGGTCGGCGGGTCGAGAAGCCGTGCCGCATCACGAAGAAGAACATCACGATTCGCGCTGCTCGGGGTCATGCTCCGGTGCTCGCGTTTAAGCCGTCGTCGTCGGACGTTTCGGGAGATGTTGTTCGCTTGCTGTCGCTGCAATCGGGGCCCATCAACATTGTGAATGTGCTCTTTGAAGTTGATCTCAGTGGGGACTCTCCGGCATCGGCGTTGTCGCTGTTTGGGATCGTGCAGCCGACGAGCCTGCATCTTGCGAATGTTGCGGTCACGTTCCTCAATGCGAAGTCGGTGCCGTGCGCCGTTGTGAGTGTCGGAGCCGATCAAGCACGCTCAACGCCCGACATGCCGCGCATGCCGTTGATGCCATTCGGAGATGATGCCGTCGCTGCCATTGAAATCACCGACTCGATCATTCGAGGTAACGGCAGTCTCGCGCAAGTCGAGTGCAGCGGACGCATTCAGCTCACTCTGAAAGACACTGCCTTAGCACTCGGGCAAGAAGCGATTCGGATTACGAGCAGCATGCCGTCAACGCCCGAGAAAGCTGACTTCATTCTGCGAGCCGAGCATGTGACGTCGGTCTGTCAGAGCAGCTTCTTGCGACTCTTCGGAGCGGGGCAGGGCGAGCGACGAATCGCCGTTCAATGTCATGTGCGGAACAGTGTGTTCGAGCAAGTGGGAGCCGCACCGCTCGTCACAATGGACGCGAACGTCGGACCCGATGACGCCCGCCGCGTGCTGCAATGGAGCGGCGAACGCAACTTCTACAGTCACACCGAAAACTTCTGGCACATCGATTCGACGGACGAAGACTTTGTGTTTCAGGATTGGCTCGATCATTGGGGACCGGGCAGCGAAGTCGGGCCGAGCGATCGCGTTGCTTATTGGCAGACGGAGTGGCCGACCGAGTTGCAGCGCGTCACCGCGTCGAACTTCAAGTTGTCGAAAGACTCCGATCTGCCGAACGCTCCGGTGCAAGGCGCGACCGACGGCAACGATGCCGGTTGTGATCCGAGACGCTTGCCCAATCAGAACGCTGCGGATGCGAATGATGAGAGCGCGGAAGCGGATGCGTCTTGAGTCGCTCCACTTCGAGCAGCGCGGACTGAGTCCGCATTCGGACGAGAAACGCAGTGGGAAATTCTCGTCCGCCGCTTGCTAAGTCTGCTGATTCGCCGAGAGTTCCGACCGTCATGAGGTCGTCGAGCTTGCTTTCAAAGGAGTCAGAATGAATCAGCAGGTTGCACTCGCTCGTTGCCGCAGCATGTTGGGGATGCTCGTTGTAGCGGTGTCGTTTGTCTTACATCAGCCGGTCATGCCGCGCGTGCATGCGGCGGATTCGGCGACGCTCGCGATCGTCAACGGTCAGCGCATCAGCGAGAACGAGCTTGAGTTTCTCTACCTCTCGCGCCGCGTCGCGAAGGACAAGCAAGCTGCGATTCGCGAGCGGTTCGTCGATGACCTCATTGATCGCGCCTTGCTCAAGCAGTTTCTCGACAAACGCAAAGCCGACTTCAGTCGCGAACTGCTCGATGCGCAAGTCTCGCGCGTTGAAAACGTCATCAAAGAAGACGGCAAGAACGTCAACGAGATCCTGCGATCGCTCGGCTACAACCGAGAGACGTTGCGTGCCGAATTGGCGTTGCCGTTGCGCTGGCGCAGCTATGCGAACTCGATCATCACCGACGCGACGCTGAAGACTTACTGGGAGTCGCATCGCGCGGAGTTTGACGGGACCGAAGTGCGTGCGGCTCAGATTGTGAAGAAGTTGCCGGCGATGCCCTCTGTGAGCGATCTCGAAGCAGCGAAGAAGTCACTCAGCGAACTGCGGGCAAAGCTCGTCGCAAAGGATCTCAGCTTCGCTGATGCCGCGAAGCAGTTCTCGGATAGCCCGAGCGGTAAGGACGGCGGCGATCTCGGGACGTTCGGCTTTCGCGGTCGCATGCCGAGCGAGCTAACGCACGTCGCATTCAAACTGAAAGCCGGTGAGATCAGCGAGCCGTTTCAAACGACGTTCGGCATGCACTTGCTGACTGTCAGAGAAATTACTCCCGGCGATTTGAGTCTCGAAGACGCACGGCCCGAGATCTTCGAAGTGCTCTCGCAAGAGACGCAGCGACGATTGGTCAAAGAGCTGCGCGGGACGGCGAAGATCGAGCGGAAGTAAGGCGAACGGCGGATGAGCTGATGCTGGTACGACGGACTTGTAGTCCGTCGAAAACGAGGCTCGACGGACTGCAAGTCCGTCGTACAAGAATTCGCCGGTAGGTTCGCAACTGCCGCTCGGCTACGTCGCTCGTTCGCGATTGCCGATCGCATTAGCCCGCTTCGCCGGCGAGGTGCGTGCCTTTGAGCGATTCCATTTCGCGGCGGTTGATGACGGTGAGCAGCAGCGTCATGACGCCGAAGACGCTCATCGCCATTGCAAGCATGAAAAGGATGCTCGTCTGATAGGCCATTGGTTTCGACGGATCCTCTTCGAGCGCGGCTTTGCACATCGGGCAAGCCATTGCTTGTGAGTGGACGCGATCCACTCCGCAAAACGCAAAGGCCACTAGCCCCATTGCCCCGTAACGCACGGCAGTCTTCATGCCCCGAATCCTCATGTTGGAACGCCGAATCTGAGCGGATCGTTTTGATCCCCGCCGGAATGGCGGCTCTTCGAAACCGGGCGGGATGTTGGCGAAGTCGCGCGGGCGAATGAAGCGACGAGCAATTGACCGATTGACTGCTGCAACCGGTTGCTCTCGTAGCACTGCTTCAACCGGCACGATCGGCATTGCTTGCCGATGCTGGCAGAACGATCGGGAATCGGGCTGCGATGAACGCTGTTAAGAGGACGTTCCGATTTCGCGACCTAAGGTCAATTGAGTCGTCATGCGCGGGCATGTCGGTCATCAGTTCGACTCGTCGTATCGGCAAACTGATTCCTTATGGCGGCATCTCAGCTACAGCTTCGCACTCACTTGAACGCATTGTTGCCGGAAGTCGCAGCGATCGAGCGGCTCAAGATTTGTCATGTGAGCATGACTCTTGAAACGGGCGGGCTCGAGCGCTTGCTCGTTGAGATCGCGCGGCACTGCGACTCGCGTGCGTTCGATCTGCACTTCGTCGCGCTCGACGGAATCGGGCAACCGGCAAAGGACATCGCGTTGCTCGGATGGCCCGTCACGTCGCTCAATGGGACAGGCAAACTGACGAAACGCGAGCGGCTCAAGACGCTTGCTAACTTGCTGCGGCGCGAAGAGTTCGACGTCGTGCATAGTCACAACACTTTGGCGCACTTCTACGCGACGGCAGCCGCGAAATGGGCGGGGGTGCCGGTCGTAATAAATACACAGCACGGGCGCGGTTGCGGAAATAGTTGGAAGGCGAGAATGCAATTCCGCCTCGCGAACTTGAGGACCGATCGAGTGATCGGCGTCTCGCATGATGCAACGGAACTTTGTCGTCGCGATGACCCGCTCTCGAAGCGTCGCATGCAGGTCATTTGGAACGGCATCGATCTCAAACGCTTTGCATTCAGTGGGCCGAGCACGAAGCCGGTCGCGATCAGCGTCGCGCGGCTTTCGCCCGAGAAGGATTTCTCGACGCTGCTGCGCGCTACTCAGATCGTCATTCGCAGCTTCCCCGACTTCCGTTTGCGAATTGTCGGCGACGGTCGCGAACGCCGCTTGTTGGAGTCGCTGCGTTGCGAACTCGGTCTTGAACACTGCGTCGAGTTTCTCGGCGAGCGCCATGACGTGCCGCAGTTACTCGCGCAAGCCGGCTTCTTTGTCTCGTCGTCGAAGAGTGAAGGCATCTCGCTGACGTTGTTGGAAGCAATGGCGATCGGGTTGCCGATTGTCGCGACAAGCGTCGGCGGCAATCCCGAGATCGTGCTCGACGGTCAGACCGGGCGACTCGTTGCGAGCGAAGCTCCCGAGCAACTTGCTGCCGCGATGTGCGAGATGCTCGCTGATCCCGGGCTATGGAATTCTTATGGCACACTCGCCCGCAAGCGGGTCGAAGAGCAGTTCAACATCACGCAGATGGTCGCGCAGTACGAGCAGCTCTATCGCGAGCTGATCGCAGAGAAGAGTCACTAATGGCAGCCGGATGACTCGCGCGAAGCGCGAGTGTGCGGCACAACGAATTCACTTCATCCCTCAGACATCTCGGCATGAACATCCTCTTTCTGAGCACCGTTTATCCGCACGCGACCGCGCCAACGCGCGGGACGTTCAATTGGCAACTCTGCCAATCGTTGCGGACGTATGCCGGAGTAAGAGTTATTGCACCGCGTTCATGGCTCGATGTCTTTCGCAGCCGGCAACGGACGGCAGTTGATGAAGCAAGCTCGGTCCCGACCGAGTGGCCGACGTTCTTCTACCCGCCGCGCGTGCTGCGAGGTCGGCACGGGCAATTTTTATGGTGGTCGGCAAAGAGCGCGGTTCGAGAAGCAACGAAGCAGTTCAGTCCGGATTGGGTCTTGAGCTATTGGGCTTATCCCGACGGTGATGCCGCCGTCCGAGCCGCTCGTGCGATCGGTGCGAAGTCCGCAGTCATCATCGGCGGTTCAGACGTGCTGCTCTTGCCGTCGTCCGGTGCTCAGCGCGAGTCGGTCATCAAGGTGCTTCGCGAGTCCGATCTCGTCATCACTGTCTGCGAGGGGCTGCGCGAGCGTTGCATCAAGCTCGGCGCGGATCCGTCGCGCGTTGTCACGATCTTTCAAGGAGTCGATCGCGCGGTCTTCAAGCAGAGTTCGCGAGCAGAGGCGCGCATGCAATTACGATTGCCGCTCGACGCTCCCGCTTTTGTTTGGGTCGGACGAATGGCGGAAGTGAAGCGCGTCGATCTCTTGCTCAATGCGTTTCAGAAGCTGCTTGCGACTGAACCGGCAGCACGGCTCTATCTCGTCGGCAGTGGCGGGCTAGAGCCCGAACTGAAGACGCTGACTCAGCAGCTTGCGATTGATGAGCACGTTGAGTTCGTCGGTCCCGTTAAGCAGGCCGATTTGCCGAAGTGGTATCAGGCAGCGGATGCGACCGTGCTATCGAGTCATTCTGAAGGACTGCCGAACGTGCTGCGCGAGTCGCTCGCTTGCGGGACTCCGTTCGTCGCAACGGATGTCGGCAGTGTGCATGAAATCGCCGAGCCGACGCATTCGATATTGGTGCCGCAGGGCGACGAAGCCGCATTGGCGATCGCCCTCAAAGACATACTCGATCCAATCTATCAGTCCGGTGCAGCGGCCTATCAGCCACTCAGTTGGGAGCAGTCCGCGCGCGAAGTTGTGCGCGTGATGTTCCGAGTCGGCAAGCGGCCCGCTCGCGCGGAAAGCCACTCGCAGCCGTTGCGCGAAGAGGTGCAATCATGAGTTCCATTCGTCCTCAGCGGCGCGTGCGTCGTGTTCTTGTCGTTGCGTATGTCTTTCCGCCGAGCGGCGGCGCGGGCGTGCAACGCGTTTCGAAATTCGTGAAGTACCTGCCGGAGTTCGGATGGGACTGCTCCGTGCTGACGGTCTCGAACCCGTCGGTTCCGCTGCGCGATGAGAGTCTGCTTGCCGAAATTCCTGAAGCGACCGTCGTTCGCAAAGCACGAACGTTCGAGCCGGGCTATGCGTTGAAGAATGTCGTGAGTGCCGGCAGCGAGTCGCGGACTGAAAGTCGCGGGATCAAGCATGCCATTAAGAGCGTGATTCGTTCGGCGGGTAATGCCGTGCTGCAACCGGACGCGCAAGTTCTTTGGTACCCGCAAGCCGTGCGCGAGGGAAAGCGACTGCTCAAAGAACTGCATCACGATGTCATTTTTGTGACAGCTCCGCCGTTCTCGTCGTTCTTAGTCGGAGCGGCGTTGAGCCGCGCATCGGGTTTGCCGCTCGTGCTCGACTATCGCGACGAATGGGGCATCAGCAATCGCTATCAAGAGAACCGGCAGAAGTCGGGGTTCTCTCAACGGCTGCAAGAGCGGCAGCAGCGTCGCGTGCTGTCTCAAGCTGATGCGGTCGTCGCGACGACGCGCCGCAGTGCGGAGTCGTTGCGCGAACTCGTTAAGGACTGCAAGAGCCGCGCGTCGGTCAGTCACATCTACAACGGGTTTGATGCGGCCGATGTTGCGAGCAGCAATGTCGCTCTCGGCTGTCATAAGAATTCCGAGACCTTTCGCATCGCTTACGTCGGCACTTTGTGGAACCTGACGTCGATCGAGCCGGTTGTTGAAGCGCTGCTGCAACTCTGCGAGCAAGCGCCGGAAGTCGCGTCGCGCGTTGAACTCGTGCTTGCCGGACGACGAACCGCCGAGCAAGACGCAGTCCTCGATCGACTCAATGGCACGCCGTGCCGAGTCATGCGAGAGAACTACGTCGAGCATGCTCGCGCGATCGAGATCATGCAGTCGGCAGATGCGCTGTGCTTACTCTTGTCTGACGTGCCGGAAGCGGCGCGCGTCGTGCCCGCTAAGACGTTTGAGTATCTCGCGCTGCAGCGTCCGATTTTGGCCGTTGCTCCGCGCGGCGAAGTGACTGAGCTACTTGCTGATTGTCCTTACGCAGCGACGTTCGCTCCGTCGGATGTCGACAGCATTGCCGAGCACATTGCATTAGCAGTCACGATCCCGGATCTCGCAACGACGACTGCGCGCATATGGGACGTCAATCGCTACGAACGCCGCGCGTTGACGCAGGAGTTGTCGGAACTCTTCAACGGAGTCTGCGGATTCGCGATCGAAGCTCCGCGCGTTGCGGCACCGGTAACGCACGAAGAGTTCGAGCCGGTCAGTGTCTGCGCTCCCGATTGGGGGGGGCCGCACTCATGACATACGCAATCTTTTGGGTGAGCTTCATCGGGCTCGTCTACATCTATGTCGGCTATCCCGTGCTCATTCGCGGGCTCGCAAAACTTCGTCCGCTTGTGCGGCAGAAAGTGATGCCGAGCTTCCCGACGGATGATGCGCAGAAAGTGTCGCTTGTCGTTTCGTCGTACAACGACGCAGCACAACTCGAAGCAAAGCTCCGCGACTTATTGGCTTCGCCGCAGTCGCAATGGATCGGCGAGATTCTCGTCGGTTCCGACGGCTCAACGGACAGCACTCGCGAGATGATCGCCGCGCTGAATGAGCCGCGAGTGGCGCTGTACTCGTTCGAGCAGCGACGGGGGAAGCCGGCGGTGCTGAATCATCTTGTCCCGCGCTGCCGCTTTCCGATCGTTGTGCTTTGCGATGCGCGGCAACTGCTGTCGAACGATGCGATCCCGCAACTGCTCTCGAACTTCGCTGATCCGCGAGTGGGCGTTGTCTCGGGCGAACTCGTTTTGCGCGAGTCCGACAACGAGACGACTGCCGGACGCGGCATCGGTGCCTATTGGAAGTACGAGAAGTTGATCCGTCGTGCTGAGGGGCGCTTTCGCAGCGTGCCCGGTGCGACGGGAGCGCTGTATGCGATACGGAGAGAACTCTTCCGACCGATTCCCGAATCGACGCTGCTCGACGATGTCGTTGTGCCGATGCAGGCCATTACGCAGGGAGCACTCTGCGTCTTCGAGCGATCGGCCGTTGCCTATGACCGACCGTCAGAAACATTGGAGAAAGAAGCGACGCGCAAGCGACGCACGATCGCCGGCGCGGCGCAACTCATCCTGCATCATCCGCAGTGGCTTTTTCCGTGGCGCAATCCGATTTGGTTCGAGTACGTCTCGCACAAAGTCTTGCGACTGTGCTCGCCGATCTTGTTGATCGCCTGCCTCGCGAGCCATCTGCCACTGATCGGTGAGCCGCTCTATTTCTGGCTCTTCGTCGGTCATGCGTTCTTCTACTACTCGGCGTTCGCCGGATGGTGCTGTCAGCGAATGGGGCAGAAGTCCGTGCTGTTCGGCATCCAGTTGATGTTCTTCATGCTCAACGCAACGACGGTCGCGGCACTGTGGGACGCTGCCCGCGGGAAGTTTCGTGTGACATGGAAGCGCGCTTGATTGGCGACTGCTCAAGCGGCGCACGGTTTGAATTGAGTCCCGCTCGTTAAACGACGCGGCGAAGCCGCAACCAATGTGGCCCGACGCTCCGCGCGGGAGTCGAGCACTTTGAAAGACGGCACGGACTGAAAGTCGGTGCTACTCAGACCGGCTTAGAGAGGGCCGATCTCGTTGCGACTTCCTTTCGCGGACTGACCGGCAACGATGCGTTTCGTCAAACAACGCGCACGGAGCGCGTTGCAGCGACGACGTGCAATCCTCAAGGCGGCCTCTTGCCGCGACATTGGAGTCAGTATGCCGCGAGTTCTTGCTCTTGTAGTTCTTATGACAGCGTCTCTGCTTGCGACGCAGAACGCTCATGCTGTCGAGCCGCTCAAACGCATTGCTTTCGGCTCCTGCGCGAAGCAGGACAAACCGCAGCCCATTTGGGACACGATCGTTGATCTCAAGCCGCAACTCTTCCTCTTCATTGGCGACAACATCTACGGCGACACCGAAGACATGACGCTACTGAAGCAGAAGTGGGATCTGCTCGGTGCGCAGCCGGGATATCAGAAGCTCAAACAACAATGCCCCGTGCTCGCAACATGGGACGATCACGACTACGGCGCGAACGATGCCGGAGCCGACTACCGCAAACGCCGCGAGTCGCAGCAGCTCTTTCAGGACTTCTTCGACGTGCCGAAAGACAGTCCGCGCCGGCAACGCGAGGGCGTCTATCACGCTGAGATCTACGGCCCGCCGGGACAACGCGTGCAGATCGTCTTGCTCGATGCGCGTTACTTTCGCAGTCCGTTGAAGACCGGTTTTAAGCCGAGCGAACCGGGTGAAGGGTATCGGGGCAAGTACCTGCCGAATGACGATCCGCAAGCAACGGTGCTCGGTGACGCGCAATGGAAGTGGCTCGAAGAGCAATTGAAATTACCTGCTGAGCTGCGAGTGCTGTGCTGCAGCTATCAGTTCTTGCCCGACGAGCACGGCTCTGAATCATGGGGCAACTTCCCGCTCGAACGCCGACGCATGCTCAAACTCATCCGCGACACGAACGCGAACGGCGTCGTCATCATCAGCGGCGATCGCCATTTGGCAGAGGGCATGAAGCTCGCTCCCGGTCCTCAAGCGTTGCGTTATCCGCTCTATGAGATGACGTCGAGCAGCCTCAATGCCCCGAGCGGCAACATGACAAAGGCCGGCGTTCGCTTTGCTAACGAAGTCAATTCGTACCGCGTCGGACTGACGTACTTCGACACTAACTTCGGCAACATCGAGATTGATTGGGAGCAACCGTCGCCCGTCGTGCGCATGCAAGTTCGAGATGAAGCGGGCGGAGTCGTCTTGCAGCAGCGCTTTCGACTCGACGATTTGAAGTAGCGGCAAAGATCGCCGTCAGCAGAGCACGGCCAGCATGTCAGAATTCTGACATGCGCCGCTCTGCCGGAATCAGCGCAGTACGTCCTAGAGCCGGCTTCGCCCGCGTCCCAAAGAAAGTACGACGGACTTGTAGTCCGTCGATCGGCTGCGGCGACGGACTTCAAGTCCGTCGTACTAAGACGCGCACGGACTGCTGACGTTACGCAGGAAAAAGCTACTGACTCGCTGCAAGCTTCCCCTGCCATCCGCGTTCGGGCGCGTCGCCGCCGAGTGCTCGCACGATGCTCGTCGCGTTGTGATCGATCATTCCGAGATATGTGCCTTCGTAAGTGCCCGGCGCCCCCATTGCGTCCGAGTACAACTCGGCGCCCTTCGTGATCGTCTTGCCTCGACTACGGCAGCCTTCAATGACGGCCTCCATGTTCTTCGGCGAAACGCTGCTCTCGACAAACAACGCCGAGATGTCGTGCGTGACGAGAAACTCAACGAGCGCATTGATGTCCGCGACGGCCGCTTCGGACTGCGTGCTGATGCCTTGCGCTGACTTCACTTCAAATCCATAAGCCCGCGCGAAGTACCCGAAGGCGTCATGCGCCGTCACGAGGTACCGACTCTTCTCGGGAATCGTCGCGACGATCTTTTTCACGTAGGCATCGAGTTCCGCAATCTGCTGCTGATACGCCTCTGCGTTCTTGCGGTACTCAGCCGCGTTCGGGGCATCGATCTCAGCGAGCTTTGTGGCGATGAAGCCGACGCACTCGCTCCATGCAGTGGGCGCCATCCAAACATGAGGATCAGCATGGCCCTCGAACTCAGGCGGCGTTCGCAAGAAGTCTTTGCTGAGCACTTCAGTCACAGCAAATACGGTCTTCTTCTTCGACGCGGACTCAAGCACGCGCTCCATGTTCCCTTCGAGCATTAAGCCCGAGTAGATGACAACGTCCGCAGCCATGATCTGCGCGACATCATCGCGGCCCGGAGTGTAGAGGTGCGGGTCTGTGCCCTCGCCGAGCAACCCGGTCACATCGGCCCGATCACCGACCACTTGCTTCACGATGTCGCTGACCATTCCGACCGTCGCAACGATCTTCAGTCGCTGCCCCGACTTACTCGCCGAGACAGGAGCAGTGCTCGACGACGTGCAGCCGACCGCACTCAGGGCGAGCAGAGAAAGACAAAACTCGCGCCGCGAAACCCCATTGAAAAACGCCATTTTCCGACACCCTTCCGAGTCTTGATTCTTCAAAAGCCAGTTTTTGAAGAGTCGAAAATTAGTCCGGGCGAGGGAAAAGAAGAAGGCACGATGAGGCAGCGAGTTAAAGGCGACGGCCTTTGAAGCATGTATTGAACATTACATATCCCGTCAGCTCGCACGAGCTTCATCAATGCTTCTCTGCCGCGATTCGTCACGTTGCAACGGGTTGCATCAATGCCGTAGCGGCTCGCGAACGAGTGGTGATTTTTGGCAACAGCGCCACCAATTCAGTCGCGAATTGAGTCTCGGGCGTGCTTAGGTTGCTTCGTCGCGCCGCCCCCTGACGCAGCGACAGATTCCAAATTGTCGGCTTTGGACTCATTCACTAAACCTCGCCGCCCCGCCCAATGGACTGGACCGAGCCGAGAGAGTCCTCATCTTTGGAGCCATCATGCGGACTGCGACTCTGACTTGCTGTGATCAGGATGGATCGACTTTGAAACTGCCTACTTCAACGCCCTCCGAGAAGAAGCTGCCCGCGATCTTGCTCTTCGGAATGCCCGGCGTCGGTAAAGGGACTCAAGGAACTTTGCTCGGAACCATTCGCGGTGTCCGGCACGTCTCGACGGGCGCGATCTTTCGCTCGTTGGCGCGAGACTCTGAAGACGGACGCGAAGTCTTCAGCCGCATCGATCACGGCGAACTCGTACCGGATGAAATGGCGGTTCGCATTTGGCGCCATTGGGTCGACGAGCAAGTGACTGAGTGCCGCTTCAATCTTCAACGTGAGGTGCTGTTGCTCGACGGTTTGCCGCGCAGTCGTCGGCAATGCGAGATCCTCGAAGAGCACATCGATCCGCTGTGCATCATTCATTTGGAGTGCGAGCGAATCGACTCGTTAGTCGAGCGTCTGATGCAGCGCAGTGAAGGCCGCGCGGACGATGGTGATGAAGCCATCATTCGACGTCGCTTCGACATCTATCGCGAAACGACTCATCCGGTGCTCGCGTACTATCCGAAGTCGAAAGTCTTCTCGATCGACCCGATTGGCTCTGTGATGCAGGTCAAGAAGCGCATCTTGGAAGTGGTCGTCCCGATCTTGAACGCTCGCGGGTTCTTGATCAGCGAAGATGAGTCCGCAGCTTGATGTTGTCGCCTGACGAAGACATCTCGCATTTGGTACGACGGACTTGCAGTCCGTCGCTTCGAGGCAACGGCGTGCGACGGACTGCAAGTCCGTCGTATCAACGTTCCTCGCCGAGTTCGGCTGCTGGGATTCATCACAAGTGCGGGCTCGACATGTCGGAAACTCAACGCCTCTTTGTCGCCATTACGTTGTCGCCGAATTTGTTGCGGCAGCCGGACGGTCGCCGATCAGCACTCGCCAACGTGCTGCGTGAGCTGTCCTTTTGCGGTCGCGCGGTCACTCCGACTGAGCCCGAAAAGCTGCACATCACACTGAAGTTTCTCGGCGAGACTCAAACGACTCAGGTGCCGCACCTCGAAGAGCAATTGGCTCTCGTCGCCGCGCAGCAAGAGCAATTTGCATTACATCTTCGCGGACTCGGTGTCTTCCCGGATGAGCGACGACCGGCCGTTTGTTGGGCGGGCATCAACGAGGCCGCAGCATTGATGAGATTGGCTGAAGATGTCGAAGAGCGAATTGTGCCGCTCGGCTTCCCGCGTGAGCGACGGGCTTTTCATCCGCATCTGACATTGGCTCGCATCCGCGCGCAACCTGCGCCGGCATTCTTTGAGTTGCTGCATCAGCATCGTGCGACTGGCTTCGGCAGCGATTGGATCTCAACTCTCGTCTTGATGAGATCAAGCTGGCCCGCGCCGGGCATGTATCGCATCGTCGGTCAGTGGCCGCTGCTGAGTTCGAGCGCCGAGAACTCGCGCGAGTCGCAGAGCCGCGCCCGTTAGGAAGCGGTGTTTTGACTATCTCGTAACCGATTCCTACGACCTCTCCGCGAACCATGCTCGGAATGCCGCAAACGGAACAGCGCAAAAAGAAACCCCGCTGATACGTCATCATCGGGGTCATCTTGAGTTCGTCGCGTTACTTAAGCACCACTTCTCGAGCGAGGCTGCGAGCGGCTTTGAACGCGTGCCGCAGCACAAAGAGCCGCGTTTCGATTTGCTCTTCCGAGTAGTACTTACCGATGTCGCTCTGAGGGAGTCCGGCCAGTGCGAGCGCCAGCGGCATGAGGTCGAGAAACTCACGGTAACGGCGTTGTTGTTCGGCGGGATCGGACATTGCAAATCTCCTTTCAAGCGATGTGATCGAGCGACGGTCGTTCGTTGCGAGTCAGCCAAAACTATCTGCGGTTCATGTACTTCTTCAGCACTTCTGCTGCCGGATTCGGCGCGGGCGCCTTCGCGGCTTCTTTCGGTTTGTTGGGATCAACGACGGGAGCTTTGAAGCCCGTCTCTTCAGGCGGCGGAAGTGTCACTGGCATGACATCAACAACTGGCTTCGCAGCTTCGACCGGAGCGGCTTCCGGTTGAGGAACTGGTTGTTGCGGCATCCCTTGCGGATAAGCGCCGTAGCCCATTGGTTGAGCGTAGCCGGGTTGACCATAAGGCATTTGAGGCATCGCTCCCGGCATGCCTCCGTACATTCCGGGCATCCCGTATCCGGGCTGCTGCATCGGCATGCCATAACCGGGATAAGGCTGCTGAGGCATGCCATAGGGATAGCCCGGCTGAGGCATCTGCATGCCATAACCCGGAAAGCCTTGAGGCTGACCGTATCCGGGATAAGGCATCCCCGGCATACCTTGCGGCGGCATTGCTTGAGGGGGCATTCCGGGCGGCATCATTCCCGGCTGCATTCCCATTCCCATTGCGGCGGCATCGTAGCCGGGCATCGCCATTGGATCTTGAATTGGCTGCTGCGGAGCAACGGCTTCAGGGGGCAATGTCGTCGTCGGTTCGTCGTCCAAATTCAGATCGTCATTGGCGACGGGTTCGGGTTCTTGAGCCGGTTTCGTTGCAGGCGGAATCACAACGACCGTGTCTTCAGAGGTCGTTGCGACGACGGCGGTCTCTTGAGCAACCGAGACGTCCTCGAGTCCTCCGAATTCGTCGAGCGAGAACGACGTGCCTGAGGACATCGGCGTTGCTGCCGCCGCTGTGACCGGCACCTTTGAGTTGCAGACAACATCAAACTCAAGCGTGCCGATCTTCAGACGGTCGCCGCTCTTTGCTTGCTGAATGCCAATCACGCGGACGCCGTTGAGATAAGTCCCGTTTGAACTTCCGAGGTCTCGAACTTGAACAGTGAAGTCATCGAGCGAGATGACGCAGTGATGACGGCTGACCGAGTCGCTGTTGGGTCGCAGATGACAGTCTTGCTCGCGACCAATGAGAAACTTCTTCGTTGTCAGCGGTATCAGCTTTCCGTCCTGCTTCCCACCAATGACCTTGAGCACGGCATTGATCATTGAGTGCATCCTTCTGTCGCGAAACTAAAGAGATGATCGACATCGCAGCTCGGGATCGATCGATTGCATGCGACCGAGAACTACGACTCCGGGTGAGTGATGACGAATTCAATTCGAGGGTAGAGATCGAAGACCTGAATCCCGTCATCAATCAAAGAAGCCCGGACAAGAAGTGGGAAACGCAATGCGTTTCCCTGTGTCAACTGCCAAGTTGCCGCAACGCTAACCCTCTAATTGTGCTAAGTCAAACAGCGTCAACCGCATGTCCGCGTTAGGACTTACGGCGTTTTTCGATGTTGCCGAAGTGGCGTTTTTGCGACGCGCTGAGCTTCATGTCGAAGCTCTTTCACATGCCGAATGCTCATGACGGAGTTGCTCGACGCGATGTGCTCTAAGCGGCGGTTGAGCAGTCGTAGTATGAGCTTCTAGCGTCACTCGTCATTCAACGAGTCATTCGCAAAGACGGCACGGACTGGAAGTCCGTGCTACCGCTCCTACTTCGCGCGACTGGCTTCAGGATCATCCGCGACGCGCTGCGGTTGCTCGCGCGGTGACTCGCGATAGACGAACTCTTCATCGAGCGAGACGGCTTGCCGATGCACGTCTCCGTCGGTATCCCCGGTCAACGGACGGTGAAGTCCGTACTTCATGAAGCGCGGCGACTGGAAGATGGAACCGGCTTGATAAGGCCCGATGCCGAACAGCCAAATATCGCGCGCATCACTCTTCGCGATCGACAGTCCCGATTGCCAAAGCGGAGTGCCGGTCTTCGCGTCGTATGCCATCACCGCGAGCTTTGCGGCGCCGGTCTCTGAGTGCAGTTTCGCGAGTGCGAGTTCCGGCACCTGCGGCAGAGCAGGCCCTGCGGGCACCATTGCGGATAGCTGACTGATGCCGTTGTTAGCTGGGATGCCGTAGACGGTCTCATGCTCGTCCGTGCCGAGTGTGCCGATACGCGGTTCGATGATGACGTTTGCTTGATCCTTCGCGGCGACGACTTCAGCTCCGGCAGCGAGCAACTGATTACGGATCGAGCTCGTCACGTACTCAGAGCCGACAAAGATCAATGAGGGCGAGAGCGTCGGCGGATACGGCGGCTTGAAGGTCGGTAGAAAGGCGGTGTCGATGTAACACTTCTGCCCCGCGAGCGGCGAGAAGTCCATACTGCGTAACGAGCGATCGACAGCGTCTGAGAGCACGAGTTCCTCAGTCGCAAGATTCTGCACCGTCTTGCCGCAGCCGATCGCCAGAAACATCAGCAGCACGAGCAAGCACCGCGCAGACCGGTAGCGACGATGACGACTCGTCACCGAAGTTCTCGATGCAGGGGAAAGGTTGAAGGCAGACATGATGGCGAGATGAAGAGTCCGAAAGAGAAGTCCGGGCTCGGAAGGGGGCGGCGTTGTAGCGATGCACCGCGAATGGACCAATAAGAGATTTCCTCTGCAAATCAGCAGGAAATCGTGCGTTGTCGGCGGCACCGAACAGCAACTTGCCAAGAATCGCGATAGATCCCGAAACCCGACTCGTATCCTTTCGGACGACGAATTCGAGACGTCGAACGCAACGACCAATGCACGGCGTTAGAAGCCGTCATTCGCCCTTCGCGACATCTGCCATCAGGACTTCAACATGACCGCATCAAGTTGCCCGCCGGTTGAGCAGCTCAAAGCACTGCTCGATGGAACGCTCGCTGAGGATGTGCAATTAAAAGTGCAGGCGCATGCTGACGCCTGCGCGACTTGCCAGAAGGCGCTCGAAGCGCTGACCGTCGGCAGCGAATCATGGATCGGCGTTGTCGACGAGTTGCAGCAGCAAACTCCGCCGCCCGAAACGAAGCTCGCTGAGGCGATGCAGAAGATCAAAGAGGAAGAGCCGGAAGAGTTCGCTCGCGAAGCGGCTCCTTATCGGCCTTCGGCTTTCGACCTCGTGCAAGAGTTCCTCACTCCGACGGCGCATCCCGGAGCGATTGGGCGACTGGGCAACTACGAAGTCACTGAGGTCATCGGGCACGGCGGATTTGGCGCGGTCTTCAAAGCGTTCGATCCGGCTTTGCATCGCGTCGTTGCGGTCAAAGTGCTCGCATCGCATCTCGCGCATCATGCGGTCGCGCGGCGTCGATTCATTCGCGAAGCTCAAGCGGCGGCTGCGGTTTGCCATGAGAACGTCGTGACGATTCATGCGATCGAAGAAGCCGCAGGCAACGGAGCAATCGACGGTGCCGGCGCATCACAACCGAAGATTGTGATGCAGTATGTCTCGGGCGGTTCGTTGCAGGAGCGACTCGATCATGAAGGACCGCTCGAGCTGAAAGAGATCTTGCGGATCGGCATGCAGACCGCCGCCGGACTCGCTGCGGCGCATGCGCAAGGACTCGTTCATCGCGACGTGAAGCCCGGCAACATCTTGCTTGAGAACGGAGTGCAGCGGGTCAAGCTGACGGACTTCGGACTGGCGCGCGTCGTTGATGATGCGAGCCTCACGATGAGCGGCGTGATTGCGGGCACTCCGCAATACATGTCGCCCGAGCAAGCATGGGGCCGCTCGGTCGATCATCGCAGCGACCTCTTCAGTCTCGGAGCGGTGCTGTATGCGATGTGCGTCGGTCATTCGCCGTTTCGCGCACGCTCGACAATGGCCGTCCTCAAGCGAGTCTGCGACGAGCAACCGCGTCCCATTCAAGCCATCAATCCTGATATGCCGGAATGGCTCTGCGAGATCATCAACCGCTTGCTGTCGAAGTCTCCGGATGCCCGTTTTCAGACGGCAGAAGAAGTCAGCGAATTGCTCGGCGGCTATCTCGCTCACGTGCAGCAGCCGACGATCAACCCCGCGCCGAGCGGTTGGCGCAACGATGTTGCAATTGTTACAGCAGAGCTTTCGCCTTCCGAATCGTTAGAGGCGCAGCCGGTTGTCGCACGCGAAATGCCGACGGTCGCGCCTTCTCATCGCGAGCAATCCCGGAGCAGCTTTTGGAAGTGGGTCGTAGTCATCTTGCTGCTCATGCCGCTCGGGCTCTTGCTGAGCATGAGCGTCTTATGGTTCTCGTATCGAGCTGCTTCTCGAAGCGAACATGAAGCCGCCATGAAAGAGCAGATGGCAGCCGAACAAGCAGTTCTTGCTCTTCGCGAGAGAGCCGCCATTGCGGAAATGAATTCCGCGGTGACAGACGCAAGTCCGGACGCAGTTCCGCGAGTGGATCCGCAGGCACTCAACGCGTTGAAGGGGCGCTGGGTCGTTGTCTCCGCAGAAGGCACGATCCCGTCGTCACTTGCCGAACCGCGATCTGCGGAATCCGGCAGTCCCCCCGGAATGATGCCGGGGGGCTCGATACCGGCCGGATTCCCGGGCACTGGGGCAATGAGCGGTTCGGGCGCAGAGCAGGTCGCGGCGCCGCAACTCATCGAGTTCACCGATCGAGAGGTCAAAGTCACGACATCGCGCGACACGACTTTCATGCTCACGATTCTCGGCCCGAGCAACTTCGTTTTGCATCGAGTGACCGCACTCGATGGCGCTCAATCACTCTCCGGCACCTATCTCATCGACGACGACCGGCTCGTGCTGAATTGGGGACCATTCGATGTGCCGCCGAAGAGTCTGACGAGATCCGAACGGCATCAACTCGTCGTCTGCCGCCGCGAGTTCGTAACGGCAGCAACAGAGGTCATTCCTGTTGCCGTCGAGAGCGACCTGCAAGCAATCAGCGTCGAGATCAAGAATGCCGGAGAGACGCTGCGAGTGACTGGCGATCCGCAAAATCTGCCGCGCGCCGACGTGCCTTTCACCGACCGAGAAGCGACCGCTCTGCAAGCCGCATGGGCGAAGAAGCTCAACGTCGAGGTTGAGATCACGAACTCGATCGGAATGCGGTTGCGACTCATTCCGCCGGGCAAGTCGCAAGAAGCTAAAGTCAGCGAGACAACGACAATCGTCGACCCTTTCAGCGGTCTCCCAGTGGGCGCAGAAAGCAGCACTCAAACCGCGACGAAAGACGGCGTCGTCGCACCGATCTACGTCGGAGTGCATGAAGTCACTCGCAAACAGTTTCAACAGTTCGTCACGGAGACCAATTACGTCACCGCATACGAGCGACTCCGGGCAGACGCTGGCGGCAATGCGGGCGCGCCGAGTGGAACTCTTCCTACATGGAAGCAGCCGCGCTGCCAGCAAGCTGACGACTCGCATCCGGTCGTCGAAATTTTCGTCACCGACGCGCTCGCCTTCACGCGCTGGCTCAGTCGCAAAGAGAAGAAGACCTATCGCCTGCTGCGAGATCTCGAACTCGAATTCGCAGCGCGTGCCGGACGGTCACAACCGCTTGCCCTCGGCACGGAGAAGCTGAAGTACCGCAGCCAGTTCTTTGCGTCGACGGCACCCGTCGGCAGCTATCCGGCAAACGAGTTCGGGTTGCGTGACCTCATTGGCAATGCCGCCGAGTTGACGTTTCGGCAACGAGCCCCGCAAGGATTGATGAGCCCGCTTGCGATGAGAGCGAGTACGCCGTTGTTGTCCCCCACTGACATTAACAACTGGGTCGTCTGCGGCGGCGATTACGCAACTTCGATTGAGGCCAGTCAGCCGAGCGTGCGAGTGGGCGGCGCCAACAACGATTCGTTCGCGCAAATGGCGGTCGGTTTTCGAGTCGCGATCGACCTCACTGCGTCAACGGTGCTACCTCAAAGCACGGCGTTCGTTTCGATGGGAGATGCACTCGTTGATATGGAAGCGACCGCGCAAATGTGCGAACTCAGCCTGCGGCCCAAAGAGAAGGGCGATGCAGAGTCGCAACGCAAACTCGTCGTCATCGTGCGCGACGTGATTGCATTGGACTTCGCGCCTTACGCCTTTGAGTGGGTCGGCATTGAGATCGAACGCGGAGTTTCCGACATCCCGACCAACTTGAGAAACACCGACATCGCCGAGTGGCAGCCGCTCGATGTCGAGTCGATGAAGGCGATGCTCGCTCAATGTGCGACGGAAGCAGACAGCGTCCCCGCTCGATTCACGAATCGCGTTCTGACCGCGCCGCTCATCGCTGCGAAGCCGTCACTCCGTCCGAGCGCAAGTCACGCGCTGATCGATGAGCGGAGCAATCCCGAGTTATCGACCGGAGGCGACGAAGCGCCGGTCATGTTCGTGCGGTTCTATGACTTCTCAGCACCACTCGGTAAGCACTGCTTCTATCGCTATCGGCTGAAGTACCGACTTCCGGGAATCGAGTCGCAGACCGAGCAACTCACCGGCTGGCGCACGAGCGTCGCAGTTTCAACGCAATAGAGCCGTCAGTCGCCTTTCGCTCTGAGAAAGGCAGCACAAAGCGGCAGGGTTGTGATTAAATCGCCCCCGCGACCCAGAGGGTGCCCCGGCCTC
>CAZNMS010000049.1:0-13977 GCA_964573505.1 uncultured Planctomycetaceae bacterium
GAATCCCTACGGGATAAAGCAATTCGCGTCGCCGAGATCCTTAACGGCGTTGCCCGTCGGGGCTCGCGCAATGATGCGACTCGCAACCCAGTCCTATCGGACTGGGCTATCGAATCCCGCCCCTTTGGGGCTTAAGACATTGGCCGAGTCACTGCATTCTCGGCGCGAAACCCGAAGCGGGAATTGGTCTCGATGAATTCATTCCCCTGTCTCAATTCCTCTGCCGACTCCTCTCGACTACTGCGCAACAACCTCATCCCCCTTGTTGAACGACGACTCGCGGTTCCCAATCACGATCCGAACTTCGTAGGTGCTGATGCCGGTAATATTTGTTACTTCGACAAGCCCGTGAATCGCAGCTTCAGTCTTTGAGTTTTGTTCGTTCCTCACGCAATGCCTTCCATTGTGTCGCGACATTGGAAACGGCGTCATCAACTCCGAATGGTGATGGCTCGGCCGATCGTCGCGGTGTCGGACAGAGCCGCAATCATGAACTCGGCGGTGTCTGCAAGAGAGACCGAGGACAACAGGCTCCATGACAGATCTTCGCCTGACTTCACACGGTGGCTTGCGGGTTTGGTCGTGAGTTTTACCGGGCGAACGATGGTCCAGTCGGTTGAGCTGGCCTTGATCAGGGCTTCCTGCTTTTCCTTGTCCTCCATGATGTCACCTATGACGAGCCAGATGATGAAGGCCGCGCCGAATCGGCCCGTGCGTCGGCTCTCGCCCACGTTGGCGGCGGTCAGCACGACGAGCCGACGAGTGCCACTCTTGGCCATCGCCGCGAGGATATGACTGGTTCCGGTCGAGCAAACCGGGACGTTGCGCTGCGTTCGCTTCGAGTCGGCTTTGGCATTGGGCAAAACTCCGAGCGCACACAGCACGGCATCGTGACCCGGCAACGCTGCTGCGACGCTTTCGGCTTTCATCACGTCGCCGACCACGACGCGCAGCTGCGGATGTTTCGTCGGGAGTCGTGCGGGATCACGAACGAAAGCGGTAACGAAGTGGCCAGCCGCCAGAGCCTGATCGACGAGCAGCCGACCGATTGAACCACTCGCGCCGAAGATGATGAGATTCATTTTGCGTTCCTTGATTTGGTAACGATTACTACATGCCCGTTGTTCGCCACCGAGTTAATCGCCGCGACAGTGTCGGTAGCGGCGAATCAGGAACTTGCGTCTCACTCGATCGCAGAGCAGTGACCACAGCGGTGATGGATTGGGAATGGGGTCGGCACCGCGACCCATGCGATGCAATTGCCGAACGGTTTGAGCGATCGATGCCGCTGCCACCATCGTCTTGTCTTTCCAATTCGCGCTGGCCAATTGCACGACCGGTGCTTCTCCGTTTCTCCAGCGAGACGGGAGATCGGGGACGAGTGCCAGAGCGGTCGCGATGCCGACGACCGATACGCCGGCTGCCAGCACCGATTCGGCAACTTCCAGGCGGCGAATGCCACCAGTGGTCATCACGGGCATGCTCGCCACGGCAGCAATGTCGCGGGCGAATTCGAGAAAATAGGCTTCGCGCGCCAGCGTGCGTTGATCTGCGGTGCGACCTTGCATCGCATTGCTCTCGTAAGTCCCGCCGGACACTTCGACCAGATCCACCGCGACTTCATTGAGCCACCGAACCACTTGCACGGCGTCAGCAGCATCAAAGCCACCGCGCTGAAAGTCCGCCGAGTTGAGCTTCAAGCCGACGCCGAAGCTCGGCTTCACTGCCGCGCGAAGGGCACGCACGACATCCAGCAGCAACCGGGCTCGGTTCTCCAGCGATCCGCCCCAAGCATCGTTCCGCTGATTCGAGAGCGGCGAAAGAAACTGCGAGAACAGGTAACCGTGAGCCGCGTGTAGTTCGACACCATCGAAGCCCGCCTGCTCGGCGCGACGAGCGGTCTCGGTGAAGCGCTCGATGACCTCCGCAATCTGCGGCTCGGTCATCGCCGTCGGCTTGCCGAACATCTTCGAGTGCTTGCCCATCTGGAGCGGGACCGCCGACGGAGCCCAAACCTTGCCGCCCATGTCGGCCTGAATCGCTCGCCCCGGATGGTTGAGTTGCAGCCAGAACTGATTGCCGCCCTGCTTGCCCGCTTCGGCCCAGCGACAAAACGCATCCAGCGGAGTGTCGTGTTCCAGCACAACCGAGCCCGGACCGGTCGCAGCGTGCCGATCGATCATCACGTTGCCGGATATGACAAGCCCCGCACCTCCGGTCGACCAGCGCTGATACAGCTCGCACAACGCTTTTCCCGGCACTTGCCCGTACTCGGCCATGTCCTCTTCCATGGCCGCTTTGGCGATTCGATTGGGCAATGAGCGACCGTTCGGCAATGCCAGCGAGTTGAAGATTGGCGACGTCATGAAAGATGGAACTCCGGGCTTCACGCCAAAATGTCAACAGCGCTCACACAATGTGAACGCCGATCACATTACGGCTCGATGTGAATATCGTCAACATTCGAGGCAACCTTTGATAAACTCCGAGAAACTGACTCTGGCGCCTCGAAGTCAAGTTTCAGACCGACACGTTTAACCGCGACCCTCTGGGGAGCGCGTCGAACGCGGTCTTCGACCTCATACGTCGATCGTCGTCATCGTCAGAAGTGACCCGCTCTGACGGCTAAGACTCTCTTGAATCGAGAGTACTGGCCCGCACTCGAAGCGCTCCCCAGAGGGTCGCGGTTAAACGTTTGAGGCGCAGCCTCGATGGACTCCATCGCATGAAGAAATCATCCACTCCCGCTGACCAACCCCGAGACCACTATCATCACGGTGACCTGCCCGCCGCTCTCAAAGCTGCGGCGCTAGACTTGATCACCAGTCGCGGCGTCGAAGGGTTTTCGCTGCGTGAAGCGGCGCTGGCTGTCAAAGTCTCGCCCAGCGCGGCCTATCGTCACTTTGCCAGCAAGGACGACCTGCTCGGAGCGTTGGCCGAAGATGCGTTTGCCGACCTTGCCGAGTCTTTTCGCGTCGCGGTGGATGCGGTGGTTGGAAAGCGCGGCTCGAAGAAGTTGGCCATCGAGCGATTCAGAGCGATGAGCCGAGCCTATGTCCGATTCGCGCTGGATCAACCGAGACGGTTTCAGGCCATGTACGGCCTCTCTGACGCCTGCGCCGCGCGACGAAAAGCTCAGAACGAAGCTCCAGCCGCAGGAAACGCGCAGCAACATTCCGACTCGGCCGCTTACGTCATTCTCGCTGCGTTGCTGGATGATCTACTCACTGCGGGCGCGATCGGAAAAGCCGCCCGAGCCAACGCTGAAGTGACCGCCTGGTCCGCAATTCACGGCCTCGCGCACCTACTCGTCTCCGGCATGCTCCCGGTCTCATCGAAGGAAGGGATCGACGCCATGACCGATCTCGTCGTGGCGCGAGTCATTCAGGGATTGAAAGAATAGAGCCACTGTCAGGTCGTGGTTCGGACCTTCAGCCGAAACCGCAGCAACGAAGTGCCCGACGACTTCAGTCCGTCGGTTTAGAATTCCGATTTCTCGTTCCCTAGCTCTGTCTGAGAACGCGCGGGTCGAGGCTCTGCCTCGCGTCCCATTGGCTGCCCCGGCTTCGTTGTTGGCCCCGGCGTCGCTCCCGCATGCCTAGCAACGTTGCTCTTCTTCTCCATCACGATCTTCAGCACGTCGCCCGCTGTTGGAGTTCCGAACCAGACGTGAGAGCCGGGATCGAAGGCGAACATGATGAACTGCGTGCCTTTGGCGGCGGTGACGGTGAACTCGCCCTTGTCGTTCGTCGTCACGATCGGGCCGTCGTAGCGAAAGACTTTCGCACCGACGATCGGCTGACCGTCCGCATCGACGACGGTGCCCGTCACGTCCTTCGCTTTCTCATGCCGCACGATCTGAGTTCCGGGGCTCGACTGCTGGAGCCAACTGTCACCACCGATTGGAATCACGTCGTGCTTAAGGACCAGCTTCAGCGGCTCGATTGGTTCCGGTCGTCCGTTGCGAGGCACCTCGATATTGACCGACGCGTGACCGCGATCGTCCTCAGAGGCATAGACATAAGCCCGCCCCGGCACGAGCCAGAACTTGAACTCGCCCTTGTCGTCCGTCTTGACGCTCTGCACCGCCGAGCCCGACTGAGGCCGCGCCAGTGAGTAACAATAAATCCTCACTCCCGCTTGAGGCTGATTGCTCGCATCGACGACCGTGCCAGCGATCATCGTGCCTCGAATGAGCTGCATCTTGGACGTCGTGATCTTGCCGCCTTCCACGAGCAACCCGTCATCCGCCGCTGCGGTCCAAGTCGGCTGAGCATCCGTCGTATCGGTCTTCGGGATCTCTTCCCCCGCCGCTCCCGCATGCTTGAGCCACACGTTGTAAATCCCCGGCGAAGGCACCTTGAGCCGATAGCGTCCCTCCGCATCCGTCACCGCATTCGCTCCGCCGCCTTTGAGCGAATCATTGATGACCGCTCCGCAAGCCACCGTCGCCCCGACAACCGGCTCGTTGTTCTTCCCGAGCAGCACGCCATGAATCTCGCCACTCGCGTCGATTGGCTCGTTTCTTAAGTCATCCTGCGGGAGTGGTTTTAAAACGGCTGCGGCGTTCTTGGTCGGCTCGTGAACCGCGAACGCGACGCTACCGGACTCCGGTTCGGCCTCGCCTTCTTTGCGTTCGCTGCCGTTGTGCTCGCGGACTTTGAGTTGCAGCCTCTGGCCCGGTTGAGCGTCGATGACTCGACCGATGAGTTCGTTCTTCGAACCGTCGCCGCCGATGAGGATTTCATACGGGACAACCAAGGCGTGAACGTCACCGGGAGCCAGTCCGCCGCGAGTTGCGCCAGAGACCCACGGATGATCCCAATCCTCATGTCCGATGCGGACGCCAACCTTCGAGCCTTTGTCATCCGTCACCGTGAAGTCATCCGGCATCGGGTGCAACGTGCGCATGAACGTCAGACCTTGGACTGGTTGCTTTCCGTCATTGCGAACGAAGAGCCGCAAGCGAACTCGTTCACCGACCGCGTACTGAGCCTTCCTCGGCGAGAGATACGCACCGAGCGTCAAGCCCTCCCCATCCGGCTTTCCCCAGGCGACGTTCTTCGGGTCGATCTTTTCTTCAGCGATCTTCGTGTCGCGAATCGTGAGTCCCACCAAACCGTCATGCCCAATGGCGGGCAACAACAATTGCACCTTCCACAACTGCTTCAAGAGAAACGTCTCGGCTCGTTCTTCCGTGCGGACATCCAAGCGAGCCCCCTTCGGCAACCGCTTCGACTCCGCGACCGCTTTGAACGCCGCGATCTCCTGCTCATTGAGCGACCACGGATCGCCCCGCTTCCACATGTCGCGTTTGATGTCCGCAATGACTTCCTCTTCCGTCAGCGCCGGTTGTTCGAGCCCTCGCCCCAAGCGTTTGTTCTCAGCGTTGAACTCGCGAATGAGGTCTGCCAGTCGCAGCTCGTTTGGCTCGTTTCCATGTTCCGCCTGGGAACGAGCAGCGCCGATGACTTTCTTCGGGTTCGGAGCAAAGCCGCCTCCGCCGGTCATGTGTTGCACCAACGTGTCGGGCATCGCTTCATCGAGTGCTTGCAGGTCGTTGTTGTTGATGTCGCACATCATGAAGCTGAGCGATTGCAGTTGCGTCAGTTCCTTCAGATCGGCGTAGCTGCCGTTCGTCTGCAAGTTCGTGAGCGACAACTTACGCAGCTTCGGCAAAGCCTTGAGCTGCACCAGTCCGGGCACCGTGAAGCGAGAACCGAGCGCCACTCCGGGTTGACCGCTGCCGTACAGACTCAGCGAAGCGAGTGTAGGAATCGTGACAAGCGATCGGAGCGTGTTGTCGCTCACACTTTCCGCTCGCAGGCTGAGCGAGGTCAAAGTGGGATGCTTCTCGAAAGCAGCCATCCCCGCGTCGGTGATGACGTTGCTGCTGATGTCGACCTGCGTCAGCTTCCTGAGCTTCGCGATCTCCTTGAGTCCGACATCGCCGATGCCGCAGTAGACCAGATGAAGCGACCGCAGGTCCGACATCTGAGCGACTCGTGCGGCAACGCGATCATCAACGGACTCGTTACCGAGACTCAGCGACTTCAGCTTGTTCGAGGTCAGCGCTTCCGGCGGGACGGCATGACCGACGAGATGCAGCGACTCCAATTCCGAAAGTCCGCGCAGCTCCTTGATCCCTTCGGATGAGAACCGCATCCGACCGTGCTTGACCGTGCCGACATACGAGTCGAGCGACAGCGACTTGAGCTGCGTGAGTTTGCCAATCGACTTCAGCGCGGCATCCGTCAGCCGACCTTCTTGGCGTAAAGAGAGCGACGTGAGCTGCGTCATGCCTTCGAGCAGCTTTGCTCCGTCATCCGTCGTGCCGCATTCGCCAACCGACAACTCGCGCAACGATTTGAGTTGAGCCACACTGCGAATCGCCGCATCACCCAATTGCAGCTCGTCAGTGTTCAACGAATAGAACGAAGCCTTCGTCAGCGACGTCAGCTTCCCGAGATGCGCGAGCCCCGCCGGAGTCAGCTTCTCGGTCGTCTCGATGTGCAATTCCGCAAGCTTCGGCAGCGTTGCTAACTGACTCAGCAACTCATCGGTTCCGAGCTTCCCAATGTAGATCGAGACAATGTCGCCCTCGTCATTGCCATTCGCCGACACGCCTTTATCGAGCACGTCGCGCAACCACTGCGGAGCCTTCTCCATCACCCGTTTTCCGCGTGCCTGCATCTTTGCAAGCTCCTGCGAATCAACGGGCAAACCAACAATCGAAACGATTGGCTCATCCAACGCGCCCGCAGGCGCTGCCGCAAGTTCCGTCTTCGTCTTGTTCGTCCGCGCGTTGCTCGTTTGCGATGCCGCAGCGGATGGGACTTGAGGCAGAGCCTCCTCGCTTGCGTTCCCAAGCGGAGCCTGGGAACGAGTGCTGCGGGAATCTCCGTTGTTCTCGTCGCGTATTCGTTGAATGCCTCGACAGGTGCCGTCCGCGCGAAACATCACGATCAGCGAGTGGCCGTCACCGAGCCCGATGCGATACGCGGTCTTGTCTCCGTCGCCGTCCTTCGTCTCCTGTAACTTTTGCTGCTTGACGATCTCCAAGAACTGCGGCTCGGTCATGTCGAGCGAGAGGCCGTGCAGCTTCGGATACGGCTTGAGGAATTCGAGGCCGCTGTGTGCGATCGATTCCACTGTAACTTTCGCGTCAGCGGTCTGAGTCGCACTCAAAGGCAGCCCGCTGAAGGTCACCCAATGAGTGACGGCTCGCACGCTGAGCGTGACTCCTTCGACGTCCTTGATGTCGACCTTGTTGAAGACGTGCTGCTCTTCATCGCCGCTGTCGGAGAGCTTCGGCGAGACCGAGTTGAGAGTCGTGCCATCAACAAGCAGCAGTCGCACCGAAGCCTTGCCGAGATCGCCCAGTCCGCGCGTCGGCTTTGTCCACACGACCGTTCCCTCGGGCCGCGATTCCATCCTCAGAAACCCAAACCGCCGCCAGATTTCGGGATGCTCATTGACGCTCGTTTCGTGATTGAGCTTCCCTTTGTCGTCATAGGTGCGTGACGTTGCTTCGTGTCCGAAGCCGAATCGCAAGCGGGTCGTCTTCGCGTCGGCGGTAGGAACGAAGTGCGTGTGTAACTGAAGCTCCATCCGATCGTCGTCTTGAACCGGGCCGTTCGGGGCCAGATGAAACAGCAGCGGCGGTGTTCCCTCGACTCTGACCGACGGAGTCGAACTCACTCCATCGACTTCGCCCTCGATCCAAGCCGCTCGTTTGCGAAGCGCCTCAACGAACGGCGAGTCGCGATGCACCGTCAACCGCACGATCGCTTCGCGGCCCTGCGAGTACTCCGACATCCCGCGCAGCCGCCGCTTGTCGTCCAACAGCGTCTCGGTCGAACCAATGACCTCGCCGCGAGCATCCCACCACCGCCGCTGATCCGGTTTGTTCGCCCCGGTGTGAATCGTCGACAGCCCCACCAACTCCAACCGCACGCCATTTGGAACATCGGCACGCAGGGCATTGGGCTTCGGCTCGGCTTGAGCCAACTGCCAGAAGATCACGTCGCCGCGAGTGGTCGAGCACGCCAAACGTTGGCCGTTGGGCGAGTACGTGAGGTTTCGAAATCCGTTGCCCCATGAATCGCTCATGACGACTTGAGCTGGCGGCGCGGGCAGCGTGCGGATGATCCGACCAGAAGCCACTTCCCAGATCGCGAGTGACGCATCGGGAGCGACGCTCGCTGCACTGCGGAAGTCAGGAGCCAGCGCGCAGTCACCGAGGAACATCTCACCGTCGGGGCCACCGGTTCGATTAATCGGGCCGTTCGACGCGTCTTCCGGGTACTTCGGACGAACGGCATCCGGTGCTTTGAGGATCCGCGGCTCGCTCCCTTTCACCGCGTCGATGAACGTCACTCGGCCCCAACTCGTTGCCGCCATTTGCTTCCCGTCGGGCGACCATTGAATCACCGAGTTCTCGTTCGCATCGGCAACCCGCCAATCAGCCAGACGCGCGCCGTCCGGGATGCTCCACAAGTTCAACTGACCGAACCGATCCAGAGCCGCCAGCGATCTTCCATCCGGAGCAAATGCGAGGCTCGCCATCCGCGTTTCGGCGCGAGTGCCCAACACAGCCCGTCGTTGCGAGGTCGCGCGGTCATAGAGATGCACGGTCCCATCGGTGCCGCAGTTGGCAATCCACTTCTCATCGGACGAGATCGCGACTGCATAGATGCTGTGCTCCGGCCCGATCTTGATGAGCGACTGCTTGACCAACGTGGCGCTGTCCCAAACTTCGACCGTGCCCAGATTCGTCCCGAGCACCACCAACGGCGAAGTCCTCGACACAGCGATCGAATTCGCCGACCGGTTCGCATCCGCAACCGCCGCCGACCAACGCCCGTCCTTCCGCTCCCACCGAGCCAACTTGCTGAACGATCCATTGGCCACCAGATGCAGCGAGTCATGCGACCAAACGAGTCGATCATGCCGCTGCCCGAGTCCCACTTCCGGCTTCGCCCCACCCGGCGGCACCTCGTCCCCGCGCACGCGCTGAATTGCGCTGCACTTCGCTTCCTTATCAAACATCACGAGCAGCATGTGCTCATCACCCAGCGAGATATGCAGCGAGAACGTCTGCCCCTGAGCCTGCTTGCGAGCCTGCAACTCTTCCCGCTTGACGAGCTCCCAAACCTGCGGCTCGGTCATCCCCAGTGAGAGGCCATGTAGGTTCGGATACATCTTGAGAAACTCGAGCCCCTTTGACGGTGAGGACTCCTCACCGACTTGCTCAGGTGCTCGATCAGGATCGCCGACTTGTCCCACCACCTTTTGAGGCTGATTCAGTCTCAACATAAGCGGCACGGGCCGCGCGACGAATTTGAGTTTCAGCTCCTGCCAGCGCGCAGTGAGTTGCTCAAAGCTCGGCTCGGACTTTGTGCCGTTCAGACCAAACAGATCGGACAGAGCCAATCGGCAACTGGCGCGGAGCGAGCCGCGCGGGTCGCGAGCATGCCGGTTGTAGAAGAGTGAGTCATCGAGTCCGAACTCGTTGTCGCGCGCTTTCGACAGAAGCCATTCCACTCCTTCCGCGTCGTTCAGTTCCGCGAGCCCAACCGCCGCGATGAACTTCGCATCGCCCCAACCGCCGCCGATGTTGTCCTTCCATTTGCTCTTCGGTGCCGGAGCATCTTTCTGAGGAGCAGCCTGCGGCACGGGCGGAGTTGATGCCGGAGTCACAGCGGGCTTCACTGTAGGATTCGTTCCACCCGGCGCGACAGGCTCGAATGGATCGGTCGGCGCACTGCTCTCGGAATTACGCAGCACATCGCGCAAGAAGTCGCGGCTCGCCGAGTGATGCAGCATCCGAGCGGCCAAAGTGAACTCCGCGATGTTTCCCCGATCGGCGCTGTAGGCGTGCTTGATCAGACTCGTGAGGAACTCGGTCTCAACGTCGGGCGAGGCATTGGCCGCGCGAGCTGCTAACTGAGTCTTCCAACGCGGCTCGCTCCAAGCTTCAAACAGTTCGGCGATGACTGAGAGCAACGCGCGATTGAGCCGATTCGTTCCCGGCTCTGCGGCATTGGCCTTTTCAAACTCCGCCAACACAAGCCGAGCGAACTCATCGTCTCGCGCACCGGCCCGCGCCACTTGAGTCACCCACAACTGGATCGTGCTGGTGTTGATCTTCCCGCCGCGAATCAACCGTTGCAGAACCTCACGATCGTCCGCAGTCGCCTGACGGTCGGGATCGGGGATCGTCTTAGTGGAAGTCTCGACCTTCGACTTCTTGCCGGGTTCGAAACTGACTCCGGTCAATGTGACCCAGTGGCGATAGGGGCGCAGACGAAACTCATAACGAGCGAGTGGCTTCTTCTCTGACGATGCCAAACCCCAATTGCCTGTCTTCAGGTCCGTGTCCTTGACCTCGCGGCCTTCCCACTCCAGCACCCATTGAGGCTTACCGTCCTCGTCGATGCCACGAATCTCGAAGTTGTAGAGCGATGAAGCATCCTTTGGCTGACACAGCACCAACGCCTTCTTGTTAGGAGCGCGTTCGTGCTCGATGGCTTCATGGATCAACACTTTGTCGTAGTAGCGGTGATGCCGCTCACCGGGCTCCGATGGATTCAGCACGTCGCCTTGAAGACTGACTTGCACCCACTTGCCCCACGGTTCGTCGGTCAGACCGACCCGCACGACTCCATCCGGAACGCTCCACTTTGCCCCCGGCGACGGCTCGCCGCGTCTCCGCGTTGAGAGCCGGAACTCATACGGATCCTTCAGCGGCGACTGGTGATAACCACTCCCATTCGTCGCCATCTCGAACGTCAACGAAGGCTGCTCTTTCAAGCCACGAAAACGAACCAGCAAGTCGATCGCGTCCGCATCCGGTTCGGGATGAGACCCGTTCTCGGCATAGGCCGACGACGAGTTCTTGCCATGCAAGACGATCGTCGAAGGCCAATAGCCAACATCACCAATCGGCGAGCCGTCGGGCTTCCAGCCGTTCTTCGCTAAAGCCGTATTCTTGGTGATGCCCACAAGCTCGAAGCTGCGACCGTTCGGCAAGTCGACGACAACCGGAGCAGACTCCGTTTCAACGACTTCGCCCTGCGATGCCGCATCGGATGCGACTTGAGGCGGAGCATCCGAAGTTACATCCCGAGTATCTGCGGCGACCTCGCTCATTCCTGCATCGCTGCGAGCGAACGAACTGACCATCAAGCCGACGGCGAGCACTGAGCACAACAACGCGACAGCAAACGCTCCGCTCCAGACGTCTCCGCGAGGACGAGGTTGCAGCACGTTCCGCACTCGGTCGAGCAGCGCGTGTCGGTTGCCGCTCATTGAGACCGTCAACGCGGACGGCAGTGGTGAGAGTCGTAACCGACCGACATGCTCGAGCATCTCGGCATAGCGCAGGTTGTCGCGCGTGACCGACACCGCCAGTTCGTCGCAACACAACTCGCGCTCGCGGCGTAATCGTCGTGACATCCACCAGACAGCCGGGTGATAGAAGAGCAAAGTCTCGACAACGCCTTGCAACAAGTTGACCCACAAGTCGAAGCGGCGGATATGAGCCAGTTCATGCGCCAGCACTGCTTCGAGCATGTCCGGCGGGAGTGATGTCGCCCAAGCAACGGGCAGCAGAACCATCGGACGCAACAGTCCAATCGCGACGGCCTCGACAACTCGATCGCTCAGCCCCACTCGCGGCGAGCGCATTCTCAACCGCTGACACAGTCCGCTCACGAGGTCTCTCAATGACTCCGGCAACGGCAGAGCACAACACCGCCAGCGCCATGTAGTGATTGCTCCACATGCCAATCTCAGACTGAGTACCAACACTCCCAACAACCAACAGCCGACGATCGCCGGTGCAATCGGCTGCCACCAAAGTTGCTCGTCAACGTGCTCATCGAGGACAGGTTGAACGGCAGTCGGCGCCTTCTCGGTCGGCTGCGGAATAAGCGGCTCCTCTGAGGTGCTCATCACGACGCCATCACTGGGAACGACAATCTCAGTCCTGTTGATCGAGTCATTCATTGCCTCAACATCGAGCGGCGGCGTCTCGTCGAAAGACCGCATCTCAACCATTGGAACGACGAGCGGTGTTGGAGCCGACTCAAACTCAGGCAGGCTGAACCATGTGCCGACCGGAGCGAGCGCCAGCATGAGAAACGCGCCGAGGCTCAAGAGATATCGCCCGCGCGGGCTTCTCAATCGCGTCCCCAACAGCGCGAGCGCAACAGCGATGGCCGCACCCTGCCACAGAAAGTGCGTGAGCACCAACACCAATCGCAACTGCAGTTCATCGGGCAACCAAAACATGAGGGACTCCTCAATGTGCGACGACCGCCAACTCAAAACTCGCTCCGTAGTAGCAGGGGCTTCGAGCCCGTGCTCTGCGGCAACAAACGAACGACCGCTCTGACTCTCGATCGAGACTGCAACTCACTCATTGGGAGATCGCGGCGCATGACAACGCCGGAATCTGAAATCACTTGGGGATAGTCAAAGAGCAACGTCCTGAGTTCGTAGCATGGACGCCTACGTCCGTGCGGCGTCGCTGTCGGACGTAAGCGTCCGACCTACGCGACGCCAAACCGTGAAGTTGTTGCTCGACTGGTCCGTAGTCCGTTTCGCGCTGCGTCGGCTGTCGGGGTGCGACGCTTTGCTACTGCGTTGTGATGCTCGTCGCTGACGATTGGCTTTTGCTTTGTTGTCAGCCTTAGACCCGCAGCGAGCGCGGCCCGCTGGGCACGCGGTTAAACGAGCTATGACCCTTCGGCTTTTCGCGTTCGTTTGTGCTGACTGATCAATTTGCGGATCTCGTCGAGTTCGGCTTCCGTCGGCTGAGCTTGCTCTAAGAGTCGAGCAACCAGCGCCGTTGCGGAGCCGGAGAAAACTCGGTCAAGCAAATCGCCAATCATCCGCCCTTCGGTTTGATCCGGCTGATGTTCGGCGACATATCGAAACGCGCGGCCTTCCGGCTCGCGCTGCACGAGTCCCTTCTCGAACATCACATTCAGCAGACTCATCACCGAGGTATAGGCCCGCTCTTTCGGCAGAGCTTCAAGCACCTCGCGCACGGTCGACGGGCCGCGCTCCCACAAGATCTGCAACACCTCTAACTCACCCTGAGTCGGGTGCGGCTGCTTCGGTCGAGCCATTGATCAAACTCCTCTTCGAACAAGAGCAGAGTTGCCGCGTGCCACTTCATGAGTAGCCGAAGTCGGGAGAGGCTGTCGAAAAACATTGTGGCTCGACGCTCCGCGTCGAGAATCCCCGTTGTTCGACGAGAGTTCGTCCTCGGGACTCACGACGCGGAGCGTCGTGCCACACTTTTTCGACAGGCTCGTGAGACTTCGGACTCAGTCACTGCGCCCCGAAATCTGACGATTTCAGCGACAGCCCCTTGCGACGCGAACTCACAACTCCAGCGTCACGACAAAGCATCGGCACAACGGCGGCGGAGACTACTGCCTAACCAGTAGTTGTCAACGGTAAAACCCGTAGATGATAGCTTCAGGCAAGGCGCAGCGACCGCGTTGGTCGGCACTCCGTTCTTTGTCGGAGACAAGATCATCATGCACGGCAGCAAGTCAGTCTCTTACATCAGCGCGAAGCGCTGACGATCCGGTTTGTGCGTGCTTGTCTCGGGTAGGTCGACTCTCTGAGTCGAGCAACTTCTGAAACGGCAACCCCGGAGCCGTCCGCAGTTCTGCCCGCACGGCAGATACCTGCGACTCAAGCGATTCTCTGGGAAACTGAGCGATCCGTGGCCTCCGTTGTTCATGAGTAGGATCGGTTACACCCTACATCTAACAATGGAGGCCACTTGTTTTGCGACATCATTCGGCGCGAAGCACTTGCGCTGATCCTCGCGCAATTAGACGCGGCGTCAGTGGAGAGCTAACCCCTGCAATCCCATCGTTTCAGAAGGTCGCGTCGCCGAACTCCACAACCGCTCGCTTAAGCCTTCGGCGGCTCAATCCCCAATTCGGCTGC
>CAZNMS010000049.1:13987-29905 GCA_964573505.1 uncultured Planctomycetaceae bacterium
AGTTGCCATCGTCAATCGGGATGCCATCAACGCGACGCTTAGCGAGCGTTCGCCGTTCGGGATCACCCGGCAACGTGACTTCGCTCGCGCCGTCAATGAGCGGAACCGAGCGAGTGTATTCCTCAAGCTGAGTGATCTCGTGCTTGAGATGTTCGAAGCCCGCGTATTGCTGCGGGTCGATGACGATGAAGAACGCGCAGTTGCCAATTGGCGGCGGCGGGTTCGGGTACGAGCACTGTCCGCCCGACAGAGCACCGCACAGCATCTCGATCATGAACGCGAGACCGAAGCCCTTATAAGCCTGATCGCCGCCCATCGGCAGAATCGTGCCCGGCGGATCGCCATAGAGTTGATTGGGATCCGTTGTCGGCTTGCCCTCGGGATCGAGGATCCATCCGAGCGGCACTTGCTGCCCTGCAATTTTTTTGACACGGACTTTGCCTTCCGCCGTCGCGCTCGTTCCAAAGTCGAGAATGAATGGCCCGTCCTTACCGCCGGGCATGCCCATGCACAGCGGGTTCGTGCCGAGTCGCGGTCGCTTGCCGCCAACGGGGGCCACTCGCTGAGCGGCTCCATGTGTGTTCGCGCAGACGATCGCAGCCATTCCGCGTTCGGTCGCCATCTCGGCATATTCACCGAGTCGACCAATATGAGCTGACCGGCGCAGCGTGCCGGAAGCGATGCCAACTTGAGCCGCCTTATCCATCAGCTTGCTCATCAATTGAGCGGAGAGCACTTGCCCGAATCCCCAATGGCCGTCGCCAACAATCGTTGCTGGCGTCTCATGCTCGATCGTCAAATTCGAGCCGGCAGTCAGCCGACCTTCTTGCACTTGCTTCACATAGAACGGGATGCGCATCACGCCGTGCGAGTCATGCCCGCGCAAGTTCGCGTCGACAAGACTCCGAGCAACGATCGTCGCCTCGTCGGCCGTCGCTCCGCCCCCAGCGAGCAACGCTCTCCCCAATTCAAACAACGCAGACTCATTCAAAACCGGCACAGCAATCTCCTGATGTGAGAACCAAATCCAAACTCCGCTCGCCGGGATATAGCGGCCACAAGCTCACATCGAAAACGTCGTCGCGAGAACGTTGCCGCAACCGTCGCCGCGCTTCGCGATCGACTCGGCACCGATCCAAACTTTGAAGTCAGTTGCCGTGAGTCGCTCAGCCAATCGTTTGACACGCGGTGTGCCGTGACCGAGATCGGCGAGCGAATTTCCTCAGCGTGAAGACGCTCGTAGCATGCGCTTCTAGGAGCTTGTCCGAGTAGCCGTAGCATGGGCTTCCAGCGCGTGCTGTATTTACTCCTACAAACAGCTTCGAACCGCCAGTCAGACTGCACGGACTGGAAGTCCATGCTACTCGGACAGACTCCTAGATCGACTCGTGCAAGATCCACACGGAGCATTAACAAACAACCCCGCCTTATGGCATGAGCAGTTTCACGCGGAAAATTATCCGTGCCTACTTACTCGGCGCAACGGCAATTCTTGCTACTGCAAAATTCGCCCCGTCACGACGATATGCTGACCGCGTTTGATGGGTGAGACCCATGCTTGCGCCAGAACCATTCCGTCGACCCCCGCGCGGCAGGCAAATGGCTCCATATCAATGTGATCGAAGTCGTGCAGCCATCCTACGATGTCGCCCTTTTTCACGGCGGTTCCGCAGTCGATGACCGGTTCATAGTGACCGTCAAATGGCGCGACGGTGAAGCAGTCGCGATCAACCATTTCGAGCTTCACTTGAGTCCCGGCTTTGTGATGGGCAATCGGTTCGAGAGACCCCTTCATCAGGCCGTTATTAATCAAAGCAGCGAGCACTCCCTGCCGCCCGTAACGGACGCCTTCCGTCAACACCGCGCGGCCCCAACCGAGTTCTGTGCCGACCGTAATCTTGCCGAGTCGCTCAGCTTCGCTCGGAAGTAATCCCGGCGTGCTATTCTGATAAACCATCAATGCCGGAGTTCCGAACCAGCGCGCGGTTTCCTCGATCTTCTTCGCCTGCACTGGATCGTCGACGTGATGATAATTCGCGCAAATCGCGAACCGAGCAACGTCGCCGCCCGAGTGCAGGTCGATAACCATATGCACTCGCGGCCAAATAAATTGTCGCACGAACGCCGCTATTCGGTGAGTAATACCCGCGAGCGCCGGGTTCACTCCGGCTCCGTCGACAAAGGCGCGATTAAGATTCACTCCGTCGTCCGGCGAACTTTCGCGAGTGCCGGCTCGAAACGCCGAAACGTTGAGCACCGGGATGATAATGACCCGACCGAGCACGTTCTCGATCTTGATCTCCTTCAGCAAATGCTTGAGGACAACCGGTCCTTCATACTCATTGCCGTGATTCGAACCGAACGTCACTAAGCCCTCGCCGGGCTTCGTATTCGGACCGACGAATACCGTCAGCGGTATTAAGTGGTCTCCCCAAATGCTGTCATGTTCCAGCGCCAGCCAATAATCGCGACGACCGGGTGAATCGAGATCCAATTGATTCGGACGAGCAACAATACGAGTCATGCAGCAGGCTCCTTACGTCATGAAGAGAATTCGAACTCCGAAGTGATCGAGCACGGCAAGTCATAATGGTGCTTGCCGATTTGAGCCATCGACCGAGAGGCGAATCGCGACTGCGTGCGATGCCGGGCCGCCTCGATTTGAAGGACGGGCAGCGGTTATGGTCCGAGAGACGCCGACAGAGAAGAGCTTCGGGGCGTCGTAGTACACGGCGACTATCGGATCTTATGGCATCGTGCCTTCTTCGGGGACTCATGCTCTAAGGCGACATCAGAAAAAAGAGTTTGAGCCACAGATGAAACACGGATTGAACACAGATAGTTCGTCGCGATGACGGGACATCGACATAACGTTGCCATTGAGGGCTTTATCTGTGTTTGATCTGTGGCCAAAAAACCTTTTATGGCCTCGTTTGAGTTTTGCGGCCTTATCCGTGTGAGACACATCCGTGTGCGAAGCTGAATTGGCCAGAGACTTCGCACACGGATATTTCTCACGCGGATAAGGCACGCCATCTCAGACCTGTCTTTAGTAATGACGTCGTTCTTTCGAACGATCTTTATCTCGGAGTATTACTGATATGTCTGCAAATGGGTCGTTGATCTCGCAAGTCCTTCCGTCGCTCGGAATTGCATTGTCTCTGCTACTTGCTGGCTGCGGCGGGGATAGCGGGCCGCGACGCGTTACGGTGTCGGGGAGCGTTGAGGTCGACGGGAAAGCGATGGAGTCGGGGACGATTCGGTTTCTCCCATCTGGCGACAATAGAGGCGCGGCTTGCGCCGGGGTCATTCAAGGCGGGGGGTATCGACTGAGCGGGGACTCGGGACCGATTGCCGGTATTTATCGAGTGCAAATTGTGATGAGTCCGTCCCCGTCGGGCGGGAAATTGGCGGGGACTCCGAGTGCGGAATTGCCGCGATCAGAGTGGCATCAGTCTGTCACAGTGCCGGATCAAAGTTCGTATCAACATGATATGAAGCTGTCGGTTTCAGATCCGGTTGTGCCTTGAGGTATCAATGAAGGTATTTCCGGAAGTGCGAGTTGCGGCGCGGCTTGCCTGCATCTGACAGCCTCGACGCAGCACGGACGTAGGCGTCCATGCTACGAGACTCAGCCGGACGCGCATCGGGACTGCTCACTGGCTACATCTACTCGCTCATTGATCGGCCTAGCGAGGTTGCACCACCGACCGACGAGTTTCAGACGAGCATCGTCGAGTTACCGATCGAGGTGAGCCGTCTTCATCCGCAGCCGGGCTTTGCCATCCGCAGGAAGCCGTCTTTCATGAGTCGTACTTTCCTGCGGATAGCAAAGCCGAACTGCGGATGTGCCCATGTAAGTCGAATTGCAGGCGAGAAGTCACCAACAACTCCTGCCGCGAAACCTGACAGAGAATTCGCGAATTCGAGTTTGAAGTGACCTAGTTCGGGCATGAGTGTGATGGGGAGTGAGAGAATGATGAGCCGTTTATTCGCTGCGAGACTTTGCTTTGCGATTGGAGCGCTGCTGCTTCTGAGTCATGACGCGCGAGCTGATGAGTCGACGCAGGCGTTTTTCAAGCAGCATTGTTTGCGGTGTCACGGACCGGCAAAGACTGAGGGCGACCTGCGAGTTGATCTCTTAGAGAGCGATCTTTCGAAGCCCTCGAACTTCGAACGCTGGCGCGAGATTGTCGCGCGAGTGCAGTCCGGTGAGATGCCCCCGAAAGATGAGGCGCGAGCGACTGCCGCTCAGACCAATGAGTTTGTGAAGCGGCTCTCTGCGGAGCTTCAGGCAGCGGCGGCGAAGACTCGGTCTGAAGGCCGCGTCGTGCTGCGGCGACTGAATCGGGTTGAGTATGAGAACACTGTTCGCGACCTCTTCGATGTCAGCGTGAATGTGAAAGAGATGCTGCCCGAAGACGCCGTTGCGCAAGGGTTCGACAACGTCGGCGCGGCGCTCAACATCTCGCCGGTGCTGATGGAGCGGTATCTCGAATCCGCAGATGCCGTCATCAGTGCGGCCGTGCTGCCGGTTCACAACGTCGAAAGCAAGACGGAACGATTCAATCTCTACGACTCGCTCCCCACATGGTTCGCCAATGGTGTTTGGCGGCGAGATGACGGAGTGATCCTCTTCCGCAGCAGCGGCGCTTCGGCGAGTGATCTGCGGCAGTTCCGAGCGCCGGCTCCGGGGCGCTACAAGTTTCGCATCTCGGCGTCGGCTCATAACTCGGAGCAGCCATTGGCAATGGCAGTGCTGCTCGGCAACTTCGTCGTGAGCGGCAATCCGGTTCGGCATCTCGGCTACTTCGACGCAACTCCCGGTAAGCCGACGACGGTCCAGATCGAAGACCGACTGCTCGCGAAGAACGACACGATCAAAGTCACTCCCGTTGATTTGCCGTTCGTGTATCTCAAGCAAGAGACGATGCCGGAGTACCCCGGTCCCGGTTTGAAGATTCATTGGATCGAAGTGGAAGGGCCGTTCCCGGAGAAGTGGCCGACAGAGAGTTATCGCCGCGTTTATGGCGATGCCGATCCGAAGCGCGGGACATTGGCCGATGCTGAGAAGCTCATTCGCACGCTCTTGCCGAAGGCGTTCCGGCGTCCGGTTGTCGACGGTGAAGAGCAGCCGTTTGTCGCGCTCGTCGGGGCTTCATTGGAAGCGGGCAATTCGTTCGATGCGTCGTTGCGAGCGGGGATCAAAGCCGTGCTCGCATCGCCGAAGTTCCTCTACTTCCGCGAGACGACATCAAAGGCCAATGAACTCGACGACTACGCCCTCGCGTCTCGTTTGTCGTACTTCTTATGGAGCACGATGCCGGACGACGAGTTGTTCGAACTCGCGAGCAAAGGGCAGCTTCACAAACCCGAGGTGCTGCGGAATCAGGTCGAGCGCATGCTGCGGCATCCCAAAGCCGCCGCGTTCACCGAGAACTTCACGGGGCAATGGCTGAGTCTGCGCGAGATCAACGCGACGACTCCCGACAAAACGCTCTATCCCGAATGGGAAGAGCAGTTGCAGTGGTCGGCGGTGCGAGAGACGCAACTCTTCTTCGAGGAGTTGTTGCGCGAAAACATGAGCGTCACGAACTTCATTGATTCGGACTTCGCGATGCTCAACGCCCGACTGGCGAAGCACTACGGCATTCCCGAGGTGCATGGCGCTGCGTTGCGAAAGGTGCCGCTCAAGCCGGAGTTTCATCGCGGCGGGCTGCTCACTCAGGCGAGCATCTTGAAGGTGACTGCGAACGGGACGACGACGAGCCCCGTCATTCGCGGCGTTTGGGTGCTCGATCGGATCATGGGCAAAGCCGTGCCGCCGCCTCCGACCAATGTGCCGGCCGTCGAGCCCGACATTCGCGGCGCAGCGACGATCCGCGAGCAACTGGCGAAGCATCGCGCGACTCAGAATTGCTCCGGCTGTCACGCGAAGATCGACCCGCCGGGATTCGCACTTGAAAGCTACGACGTCATCGGCGGATGGCGAGACCGTTATCGCGTCGTCGCCGACCGCAAGAACTGGGTCAACAATCGCGTCGGTCCGCTCGCGAAGTATCTCGCGGCTTATCAATACGGCTTAGGTCGTGACGTCGATGCCGGAGATGTCTTGCCGGACGGCCGCAAGTTTGCCGACGTCGGTGAGTTCAAGAAGTTGCTGCTCGAACAACCGGAGCAGATCGCTCGCAGCGTGACAGAGAAGCTCGTGACCTACGCAACGGGTCAGCCGGTCGGTTTCAGCGATCATGCTCAAGTCGATCGCATCGTCGTCTCGACGAAGAAGTCCAATTACGGCTTAAGGTCGATCGTGCAGGAGATCGTTGCGAGCGAGTTGTTCCGGCAGAAATGACGTTGTTCTTCGCTCTCCACCGACCCTGTGTCGGTGGGAGCAACGACTGGTGAGCTAAGGACCGGCAGAACAACCCAATCGCCAGCGAACGACGCCGTTCGTCCGCTTCGCGAGGAGCTTGATTTCGTGCGTGTTAGCTGCCCAGTCGCTGCTTCCACCGACGCGGGGTCGGTGGAGAGCGAAAGGCGTAGCGCAGGTTGCGCGTTGCTAGCCGGCCAGTCGCTACTTCCACCGACGCGGGGTCGGTGGAGAGCGGAAGGCATCGGGCAGGTTGGCGTTGCTAGCTGCCCAGTCGCTGCTTCCACCGACGCGGGGTCGGTGGAGAGCGGAAGACATCACGCCGGTTGCGCGTTGCTAGCCGACCAGTCGCTGCTTCCACCGACGCGGGGTCGGTGGAGAGCGGAAGACATCACGCCGGTTGCGCGTTGCTAGCCGACCAGTCGCTGCTTCCACCGACGCGGGTCAGTGGAGAGCTATGCAATACAAACTTCAGGGCGAGGGGACTCGTCGTTCGGGGAGATCGTTCGCTGACGAAGCCCCTTCGCTCTGCGACTGAGGTTCTTGCTCATGGTCGCGGCTTGACGTTGACGAGTACTCCTTACAAACCTTGCGGCCTCTTGCCGCGCCTCGTTCTTCGCCTGCCTCAATCCTCTCTTCGGTACCTGCCATGCTCTCCTTACACGACGACAGTTTGCCGACTTGTGACTCGCTGAATCGCCGCGAATGGTTGCGGATCGGAACGGCGACCGGTGCCGGAATGGCGAACTTCTTCGGGACTCGTGCGACTCAGGCCGCGCAGGCTGATCACGATCCCGTGCGCGGCTTCGGAAAGGCGAAGCGAGCGATCCTCTTCTGGCTTACCGGAGGACCGCCGCAGCAAGAGTCATGGGATGTAAAAACTGATGCACCCATCGAGATCCGAGGCCCGTTCAATCCCATTCCCTCGCGAACTCCCGGCATGAATGTCTGCGAGTTGATGCCGAAGACAGCGTTGCTCACTGATCGCATTGCCGTGCTGCGTGCTTGTGTGACGAAAGACAACGCGCACTCGTCGAGCGGCTATCAGATGCTGACCGGTGTTCCTCACATTCCGCCGAATGCCGAGAGCGTGACGGCAAAGGCTCCCAATACATGGCCGTGCGCGGACTCGATCTTGCGCTCTCTGAAGAAGGATGCGGGCGGAGTGCCGACTTCCGTCTGCGTGCCCGAGCACATTTGGAACGACGGCAATTTTCCGTGGCCCGGACAAGACGGCGGCTTTTTAGGACGCCGCTGCGATCCGTGGCTCGTGAACTGCGACCCATCAAAGCCCGGCTTCAACGTGCCGGACCTCGCACTGCAAGAAGGCATCTCGACACTGAGGTTCGATCAACGCCGCTCGTTGCTGGAGCAAGTCGATGCACATCGCAGTCACATCGACGCGAACGCTGCGGTGAAGCAGTACTCCTACGAGACTCAGCAAGCTGTAAGTCTTCTGACAGCCGGCAAAGTGCGAGATGCTTTCGACATCGGCAAAGAGTCGCCGGAGATGCGCGAGCGTTACGGCATGTCGCGCTACTCGCAGAGCGTGCTGCTCTCGCGCCGCTTGCTCGAAGCTGGAGTGTCGCTCGTGCGGATCAATTGGACGCGCATCGCCGACCAGCCGAATCAAGGCGGATGGGACACGCACGCGAAGAACGCGGAATCGCTCAAGACATTGCTGATGCCGATGATGGATCAAGCTTACTCGGCGCTGCTCGACGATCTTGAGCAGCGCGGAATGCTCGACGACACGCTCGTTGTTTGGATCGGCGAGTTCGGACGGACTCCGCGTCACAACGGCAACGCGGGGCGCGATCACTGGGGCCACTGCTTCTCGATGGCTCTGGCCGGAGGCGGCATTCGAGGCGGGCAAGTGCATGGCGCATCGGATCGAGATGCGGCCTATCCCGTCGAAGGTGCCGTCACTGCTGCCGACGTGACGGCAACGATGTTTCATTGTCTCGGCTATCACGCCGACACCGAGATTCACGACAACATCGGTCGCCCCTTCCCGATCAGTCGCGGGCAAGTGATTAAGGAAGTGTTTTAGTTCTACAGCGCACGATGTAGCTGAAATCGTGAGATTTCAGGCATTTCAAGCGTCCGAAATCTGACGATCTCGGCTACGGAAACGCGGATGTGTGCTGTCGAGTTAGGTCACTTCAGCGCGCCGAGCGCATCATTGGTAGTCGCAGTCGTGAGACTTCGAACGCAGTCACTGCAGCGTCCGAAATCTGACGATTTCGGCTACGGTCGAGTGCGACTTCAGCGCGGGCGCTTTATCTCGAACTTCTTGCCTGAGAGCGCGGCTTTGGCGTACTCGCCCCAGAATGGCGTCGGGGTGTATTTCCAATCGGAGATCATCACGGGCGACGCTTTCGGATGCAGGCACCATCCGGTCCAGTTCAGCCGGTGCTGTTGCACGAAGCCGAGCATGTCGGGCACCCATGTGTGCGGATCTTCCTGAGCGTCCGCCGGTATGAAGTCCATCTTCTTGCTGTCAGCCCCGACTTCGCCCAAGAAGATCGGATGCTTCGCGGCAGTGGCTAAGACTTTCGCTTCCCAGTCGGTGTGCCAGTTGTAGGTGTGCCATGAATACATCACTCCGTTGCCGGTCTTGTCTTCAAGCTCATAGCCGCGAGTGATCCCCGTCAGGTCGTTGCACCAAAAGAGGCCGCCGGCGATGACGATATTCTTCGCTCCCGTCGAACGCACGGCATCAACGAGTCCCTGCATGCCGACCGACTCGAAGCCCGCGTTCTTCCGCTTCTCTTCATCGTTGAGGAACGCTGACTCGTCCGTGCCCTCTTTGTTGCCGACGAAGCCGCCTCGCTTCCAAACGTCCCATGAGATGCCGTGCGGTTCGTTGAAGATGTCGAAGAGCACCGCCGGATGATTCGCGTACTGCTTCGCGAAGTCCTTCCAGAAGTCGGCATGGCCGCGCTTCGGAGCACGGAAGCGGTGCAAGTCGATCGCGACATAGGCACCGCGATTCGCTGCGAGCGTGATGATCTGCTCGATGATCTCGCGGTACTCGCGCCCTTCGTCCTTTTGATAAGCACTCTTGCCGAACCAGAAGTCGTCTTTGATTGGCACTCGCACGCAGTTCGCTTTCCACTCGTCGATCGCAACAACGACTGACTTAATCACTTGCCGATCTTGAGGCAGCGTTTCGAGACCGCCGGCGTTGACTCCCTGCAACCAAACTTCGCGGCCTTTGCTGTCGTGCAAGCGATTGCCGACGACCTTCAGTTCGAGCGGCCATTGGTCTTTGTGAGGTTGCTCGGGCGGGACGAAGCGCGCGGCGATTTCTTCTTCTCTCAACTTCGCAGCGGCAATGAGCGGCGCGGCTTCGGTCGGCTTCAGCACGAAGTCATCGAGATCGAGAGTCCCGGAGTGAACTTGAAAGAGACTCGGCATGAGCACGAGCGTCAGCGCGTCTTTTGGGACGAGGAATCGCGTGCTCTTCTCGACCCAATCCTTCGAGTCCTTTTGCGAGTACGCGGGGCTCGGCTGAGGACCGATCTTCTTGCCGTCGATGCCTTGCCACTCCAGCATGATCCGCGCGTCGAACCACGGAGACGATCCGACCTTCAATCCGCTGACGCGCTGCCGCCAACTGAGTTCGAGAGCTTCAATTCCGCTCGGCACATCAATCGTGCGATAGGCCATTACGAGCTTGCCGGGTTCCGGCGACTTCATCCGCAAGAAGTGTTTGCCGTCTTCGACTTCCCATGAGCCGCCGTCTTTCACGCGTCCCCAGTCATCGGGCCAACCATCTTTCTTAACATCGAGTTCGAACGAGCCGTTCGTGATCAGCGAACCGGTCCGCTTCAGCGTCTCATCAGCTTTCGCCTGCCGCTTTGCGGCCGTCGCTTCGAGCTTTGCGCGGCGCTCTTTGTCAGCGAGATCACGCGCGGCTCGAATGGGCTCGGCATCGACGGGACGCAGCACAACGTCATCGAGATCGAACGTGCCCGCCGCGACCTGAAACAAGCACGGCATGAACTTCAACGTCTTCGCTCCGTCTGGCACGAGGAACTGAGTCTGCCGCGTGACCCATTCGTCAGTGTTCTTGCTTGTTGCCGGAGCATTCGGAGTCGGCGTCAGCTTCTCGCGATCGGCATTCATGAACTCGAGCATGATCCGCGCATCGAACCATGATTGCTTGCCGACCTTCAGTCCCGAGACGCGCTGATTCCAACTGAACTCGATCGCCTCGACGCCTTTCGGCACGGGTAATTCTTGATACAGCATGACCATTTCGCCGGGCTCATTGCTGCGGAGTCGGATGAAATGGTTGTCGTTCTCGCTGAGCCACTCGCCGCCGCTCTTGAGCTTGCCCCATCCGTCGGGCCATTGGTCGCCGTCGCGATCCACTTCAAACGAGCCATTCGGAGCAAGCGACTCGGGCTCTGTACTTTTTGCGACATGCGTCAGAAGGCCGAAAAGAAAAACCGCCGACAGAGCGAGCGCCAATCGATGCGTCGAGAAATGCGGACTCATTCAAGCTCCGAGAAAAGGTCATCGCCGGGCGGGCCGGCACAATGGATGAGAAACACTGGTACGACGGACTTGTAGTCCGTCGAGCGTCGTGAGAAGCGACGGACTGCAAGTCCGTCGTACCCCCAAACGGATGTGTTCCTCTGGAGGGGGCATTGGATTCGGACGGAACGGTAGTCGAAACGGTGAGACTGCGGTGCGGCAGCGACCGCGTCGAAGACATCTCTGTGCGATGTCAGAGGACTTCGGCTACAGAGACGCGCGGAAGTTGCGATGAGACGAACTGACGACTGCAACGATTCTTACACTCCTTTATGACCCCGGAGCATTGACGCGACTGGGGACGGAGCAATGCATGAGCGTGATTAGCATCGAAGCACTCACTGAGTTTTGTGTGGCGGCCTGCTTGAAGTGCGGCCTGTCGGAAAACGACGCACGCACGACGGCAAATGCGCTCGTGCTCGCAGACTCAATGGGAGTCTTTACGCACGGCACGAAGTTGTTCGTCGGTTATGTGAAGAAGCTCAAAGGCGGCGGTTATCGAGCGGACGCAAAGCCCATTATCGAACGCGAAGGCCCCGGTTGGGCGGTGATTGATGGAGCGTCGGGACTCGGGCAAGTCGGCGGTGACTTTGCGATTCGGCTCGCGATGCAGAAGGCTCAGCACGTCGGCATCGCGTATGTCGGCTTGCGGAATTGCGGTCACATCGGAGCGGCGGGCTACTACGCAACGGTCGCGGCTCGCGCGGGCTTCATCGCAATGGTGACGGGCAACGATATTCCGAGCGTTGCAGGACCGGGCGCAATCGGTCCCGTCTTAGGCAGCAACCCGATCGCGTACGGCGTGCCGGTCGCGAATGGCGATCCGATCCTGCTCGACATCGCAACGGCAGCCGTTGCGGGGGGCAAAGTTTATGCGGCTCATCAACGCGGCGAGCCGATCCCGCCAACATGGCTGATTGGTCCCGACGGGCATCCGACAACCGACGGCAGTCTCTATCCGGCGAAAGCGTCATTGGCCCCAATGGCGGGGCATAAGGGCTACGGCTTCGGGCTCTGGTGCGAGATCTTGTCGGGAGTTCTGCCGGGCGGTCATCTCACATGGCAGATTGGAAGTTGGATCTTCGACGAACCGAGTCGTCCTTCATGGCACAACGCGGGCTTCGTTGTGATTGATCCCGAAGTGATTGGACCGCGCGCTGCCTTCGATCAACGACTCAAGCACGTGATTGATGAACTGCATGCCGCTCCGACCGCAGCCGGAGTGGAGCGCGTGCTCTTACCCGGCGAGCGCGAATGGCAGAACTACGCGAAAGCAAAACGCGACGGCATTTCTTTGCCGGCGGATGTCCTCGCGAAGTTGCAAGAAGCGGCGGCACTCAGCGGAGTGACGCTGCCAGTGGCTTCGTCTTGACCGCTTTTTTCGAACGGGCCTATATCCCTGCACGCTGTCAGGCAGCGGCGACTTCGCACGGATGCGACTTCGTTGCGCAACGGCAATGGGCAATGAGGATCAGTGGTGATGGAGCTTCAGGAAGAAACGCTCGCGATCCCGAATTTGGACTGGCTGAACGAGCCGCCTCCGCAAAGCGGCTTGCCGGTCGGGTTCCGGTTGCTGTGCGTTGCTGCGACGGAGCCATCATGGATCGGGCTCTCATTGAGGCTCGACGGAATTGGTTGTCATGACTCGCGTTTGAAGTGGGTCTCGACCGCCTCAGAAGCGATGACAACGCTCCGTAATGAAGTCTTCGATTGCATCGTCCTCACGCAACATGTCCGCTCGGGGCAAGCCGATTGGGACACCATCAATCTGCTCAACGCGATCCGCGCTTCGGGCTGCGAAGACACCGTCATCGTGCTCACAAACGAGCCGAGCGATTTACTGACGACTGTCGCGTTCGAGTCGAATGCGGAGATGCTCGTTAGCCCGGCGTTGATTGACTCGAAGGCGCTCGTGCCGTGCATTCAACGCGGACTGAGACAATGCGAACTGCGGCGCGAGAATCATCGCTTGTCTGTCGCGAATCATCGGCGACTCGTGCGTGAGCGCGATGAAGCCGACCACTTGTTGCAGCAGCAGCGCGACATCGTGAAAGAACTGGAGTTGCTAACGGGCCGCCTTTCGACTGAAGACGATGCACGCGTCTTCGATCCTGATGGACTCATCGCGAGCGGTAATCGGCGCGATCCGAGTCGCGCACGATTGACCGTGCCCGACGAGATCAAGACCTATTATCAAGAGCTGCTTCGCACCTACGTCATTATGGGTAATGGCAATTTGGGCTCGGAGATCGCGACGCTCGCGCAGGTATTGGCCAGCATCGGACTCAGTCCGCGCGACACGCTCTCACTGCATCTTGAGCGCGTCGAGCAACTCGTTCGCGGACTGGGCAATCGCAGCACGCGGCATGTGATGGCTCGTGCTGACTTACTGGTGCTCGAACTCATCATGCACATCGGCGAGTGCTATCAGCATCAGTCGCGCGATTAGATCTTCAGCGCACCGGGTCGCTGAAATCGTGAGATGTCAGGCATATCAGACGTCGCCGAAAAAAGTCTCGACATCGAAATCGACCGTAGCCGGATTCGTCAGAATTCGGACGCATTCGACCGAGCGTCTGAAGTCTGACGACTTCAGCTACGGTTCTGTCGGCAACGTCATTTCAGCCCCCCGAAATCTCACGATTTCGGCTACGAAAGAGACTCGATGCGAGCGGCTCACAATGCGAATTGATGAGCGCGTACGACGTCCCAATCGACGTCGACGCCGAGACCCGGTCGGTTGCTGATTGTGACGAGCGGGCCGTTGATCTCGATCGGGTTCTTCACGATCCGCACTTCGTGATAGACCGGTCCGAGCATGTCGCCGGGGAATTGCTCGACCTTCATGTTCGGGCACGCGACGACGAGATGCGCCATTGCCGCCGTGCAGATGTCCCATTCGAGATTCGAGCCGATGCTGCAAGCGACTCCGTGCTGCGCGGCGAACTCGACGATCGCTTTCGATTTGCGAATGCCGCCGTTCTTGCCCGGATAAACGCTGATCAAGTCGCAGCACTCATTGCGGATCAACTCTTTCGCATGCGCCATATCAAACACGATGTCATCAGCCATTACGGGCGGCTTTGTCTCGCGTCGGCAACGAGCGAGTCCGGCATAGTCGCCGTCGGGAGTCGGCTGCTCATTGAGCGCGATGCGGCAATCAGCGAGCGCGTTGACGCAATGAATCGCGGTGTCGACGTCCCATCCGCAGTTTGCGTCGATCGTGAGGTCTCTCTGCGGACCAATCGCTTCTCGGACGGCGCGCACGCGCGCGATGTCTGCTTGAGCTTCACCGCCGACTTTGACCTTGATGGTCTCGAAGCCTTCTTGCACGAGTTCGAGTGCTCGACTGCGGGCGCGCTCGACGTCGTAGGCGCCCATCGAGAAGCGACAGCGCACGGTCAATGGTCGCACGGGGCCGCCGAGTAACTCATAGACGGGCTTGCCGAGCGCCTTTCCTTGAATGTCCCAGCAAGCCATTTCGATCGCGGACTTCGCGAACCAGTTATGTCGGCACGCCTTATCCATACGGCGATCGAGCTCGACGATGTCTGCCGGATCGCAGTCCTTAACGACCGGCGCGAGCACGTGCTCGACGATCGCTTGCGTGCCCCAAATGGTCTCGCCGCTCCAATTGGGAGTCGCCGTCGCTTCGCCGATTCCCTCAATGCCTTCGTCGGTGCAGACGCGCACGAGCAAGTACTTCGACTCGGTATGCCATCCGAGCGCTGTGACCATATGCCGCGCCGGGATCAGAGGAATGCGAACGGGAATCGTTTCAATGTGAGTGATCTTCATCAGGCTTCCTCAATGTGAATTGCGTTGCATGTGAAAGACGACGAGACGCAAAGAGCAGCACGGTCGCGACCGCTTCTCACGTTACGAAAGAGTGAGCGCGGCGTCTCTGCAAGGCCGTGATTGTTGCTATGTAGCAATTGCCCGAGGGCGAAAACGCACAGTTCGCGAGCCGAATGCGCTTCAACTGAACCGCGACTTCGACGGTTTGCTGAGGTCTTTTCGCCAATCTTGCATGAAGCTCAATGCACTCGATTGCCGCTCGGCATGACGGCGATAGAACTCGCGCGCGTTCGCGATTCGGGCGGATGACGTCGCCATTGAAGCCGTATCGACCTGCTTGAATCAGTGATCGCGGATGAGCGCTGCTGAGCCGCGCACCGATGTCCCCGAGCAACTTCTTGGATGAACTATGCCCGCTCATCAACCTGCGATTTTGGTGGTGGACGACGAAGTTGATGCTTGCCGCAACCTGCAAGACATCCTCACCGACTTCGGCTATCGCACGGACATAGCTTCGACTGCCAGCGAAGCCGTGCGACTCGTGAAGCAGAACCCGTATGACGTTGTGCTGCTCGATCTGAAGATGCCCGACGTCACCGGGCTTTCGCTCTATGAGCAGATTCGAGAGTGCCGCGCGGATGCGGCTGCAATTCTTGTGACAGCCTTTGCTTCTCCTGAAACGCAGCGGCAAGCCGTTGAACGCGGAGTGACTCAAGTGCTCTCGAAGCCGGTTGATGTTCCGCAACTGATTCGCGAAATCGGTCAGACGCTCGATCAGCCGTTGCTCTTGATCGTCGATGATGACCACGACCTCAGACACAACTTGTCGGACCTCTTGCGGCATCAAGGCTTTCGAGTGGCGATGGCGCAAGGGACGACGGACGCCGCTGAGCAATTGCGTGCGAGAGATTTTCGCGTCGTGCTCGTTGATCTGAAGCTGGCGCAAGGATCGGGCCGCGAAGTCTTAGAACTGGTGAAGTCGCACTCGCCGCATTCAAAGACGTTGCTCATCACTGGCAACTGCGGCGAGTTGTCTGACGAGCTCGTGCAGTCCGTTGAAGGCCGCGCGAACGTCTGCCTCAAGCCGTTCGATGTTCCGGTCCTGCTGCGGCGGATCGAAGAACTCGTCGGCAACCAGTCGCGCGCGTCGGCATAGGTCAGACTGTTCGAGGGGGTGATAGTCGTGGTTCGCTCTGCGAACC
>CAZNMS010000050.1:0-29649 GCA_964573505.1 uncultured Planctomycetaceae bacterium
CCGCTTCCTAACGGGCGCGGCTCTGCGACCCAATGCGAGACCGAAATGAATCGCGCCGCATTTTCGCAAAGAAGAAGAAGCCGAGAGCGGCCATCCTACGCGCGAGAAGCGAGCAAACTTCGGATGTAACGAGTGTTACTCTGCCTTCGCACTCGGCAGCGCGGCATCCGGCAAGCTTTGCAGCAACTCAAGCACGCGCGGGGCTTCGGGACGCAGCGCGCCGATCACAGCGGCGAGCGCTTGTCGCACGACTCGATCGTTCGCAGTGTCGAGCGACCGCTTCAGAGCGAGCACTTTGTCTTTGCCGATCAGCACACCGTGATTCTGCACGTGCGAAGCGAGCGCTAAGGCAGCGGCTTCGCGGATCTCGGGAGCACGTGCTTCGGCGACCGCGATCTCTTGCAGTCGCTCCTGCGACGACGGCGTTGCGATCGAAGCAAGTCCGATGACGCCGTTGACTCCGACAGTCGCGAAGTTCGTCGCTTCGAAGAGCGCTTCTTCCGCAGACGAGATGTCGAAGACGTTCGAGCGGCGACCGTTCGCAATATGAGCGAACCAGAAACCGGCGGCGCGAATACGCTCGTCGCGATGCTCAGCGGCAGGCGGCGGAGTATCGAGACGCGCGAGGAATGTCTCGATGCCGCGCTTAAAGCTCGCTTCGCCTTCCGTCGTGAAGTCGACGAGCGGGTAGTCCGTCAGCAAGCGAGCAAGCTTCGCATCAAAGCCTTCAGGACCATAAACGACGATCGGAATGCCGGCCGTCCGCGCGTCCGCTCGGAAGTTCGCAATCGTCTGCGTCAGACCCCATTGAATGCTCGCCGCATGAATCACGATGAGACTCACATCACCGCGATCAGCCGCGACTTTGAAGCCTTCTTGTCCGGTCGTTGCCGATGACGGCTCATAGCCAATGTGCCCGAGCCATCCGGCGGATGTTGCTCCGCGTTCTTTGTTCGGGTCGATCGTCAACGCGCGGCGACTGCCCGAGTCATTCAATGCACGCTTCAAGATCTCGACGACTCGTTGCGAGCCTCGAAATGGTTGATCGGGATCGAACTGCAAGATCGCTGAGGCAGCCGCGAATTGAATCGCGAAGTTCGGGTAGTTCAGCGCAGCGATCAGCGGCGATGCTTGCCCATTGCGATTGTCGAGCAGTCGCTTCGAACCGACTTGCGACAAGATCGTGATCGCTGCCAATGAGGCATCGGGGTTCGGATTCTTCAACGAGAAGTCGAGCACTCCGAGTGCGGTCTCGGGACCGGCTTCGAGTGCAACGTCATGCGCCGTGCCAGCGCCTTTAGGCAGAGCTGCTCCCGGTCCGGCGAGATGCGCGTCGAGCGAGAGTCTCAACGCCAGAAAGAGCGAGCGGACTCGTTCGCGATCAGGTGCGAGATCAAGAGCTTGCCGCGCGATGCGACTGCCACTGATGAGTGATGCCGTCTTCGCTGACAAAGACTTTGAAACGAGCTGATTGGCCTCGCGGTCCCAGTACCAGAAATCGACTTGCTGATCGTCATTGAGAAGCCACTCGTGCTCATTGCGGAAGTGAGTGGTCGCGACCTTCTCCATTTGCGCCGCAGCGCCAAAGACGGTCAGTTCACCCGTTCGTTTCGGGTCGTCCTTCAAGATCCGAGCCAGCGACCGGCGAGCGGTGACTTGCGTGCCAGCGGGCGACTTGTCGCTAAAGGCGGGGTGCCAGAGATACGCGACAGTGTCGTTCGAGCCGGCGAAGCCCAGCGCTTCGAGAGCCGCTGCTCGGATCTTTTCGGACGGTGATTCCAATGCCCCAATCAGCGCGGGGCCAATCGCTTTGCCCATTCGAGTCAGCGCGTAGCCAATGGCATCTCGCTGCTTGCCTTCAGCTTTCTCGAGCACGGCCAACATGCGCGGCAGCGCGACGCCGCCCGTTGTCCGCAATTGAATGATGGCGGACTCGCGCTGCTCCGGTTCGCCAGTGAGCTGCGCAATGAGCTTATCCATTCGCGCCGGATCGCCTGCGAAACGCTTGAAGGCGCCGTTCATCTTCTCCAGCAACTCGGGACCGGAAGGCGCGAAGCGGTCGTCGTTTGCGAGTCGCAAGAAGGTTGCGGGACCGTGCTTGTCGCGCATCTTCAGAATGGTTGCGTCGTCGAGTTCAGCAGCCATCAACTGGTTCAAGTACTGCAGCGCCAGATTGGGCCGTTCGAGGTCGAGCATCAGAACGACAGCATCAAAAAGAGCCTCGGGCGTTTTGGGCTCTTTGATCAGCAACGACGCGTCTTTCCCCGCTCCCTTCGGCACGCCTTGCGCGTGCGAGGGCTCGGTGAGGCAGCCGAGTGCCCCGAGCGTCATGAGCAGACCGGATAACCAACGTCGCATTCCGAGGACTCCATCGAGTTCATCAAGGTGCTGTCACTGATTCAGCAGAGGTCACAAGACCGTCTTTGAGTTCGTCGCTTGTTGAGGTTGCAGCAGCGTTCGATCCAAAACGGTCCGCGACTCTAGCGCTGTCTTTGAAGCACTCTCAAACTCGAAATCCTGTCTGATGGGGTTTGTTTAGAGCCCGCCGGTTGAATGGCGGTTTCACATGGCACCGCGCCGTCGCATGCGACAGTTCGGTGCGGTTTGTCAGTCGTCGTTTCGCAATTCGTCTTAAGCGTCTCAATCGTCGACTTCGGCGACATGAGACCGCGATCACGCTTTCGGCAGAGCTTGCAGCAGCAGTTTGATCTCATCACTCAACTCGAAGACTTCGTTGATCTCAGAGAGCGAGTAATCCACTCCGAGCGTGCCGAACGTATTCGTGCCTTCTCCGCCCGCGAGCAGATCGCTGCCTGCCTGACCTCGAATGAAGTCGTTGCCGTCTCCGCCGAGCACCGTGTCGTTGCCCACTTGCCCGAGCAGCACGTCGTCTCCGTCACCGCCCACAATGATGTCGTCGCCGATATCACCGCGAATGGTGTCGTTGCCGTCGCTGCCCGTGATCGTGTCGTTGCCCGATTGGCCATTCACAAAGTCATCGCCATCACCGGCATTGATGATGTCATTTCCGCTACCCCCGAAGATCGAGTCCTCACCGTCGCCGCCGCGAATGATGTCATCGCCGCTTTGACCGAGGAGCACATCGTTCTCGGTGCCGCCATTGAGGAAGTCCGCTCCATCACCGCCGACGAGCGAATCGTTTCCGGCAACTCCTGAGAGCGAGTCGTTGCCGAGTCCGCCGAGCAATGTGTCGTTACCGGCATCGCCACTGAGATCGTCGTTGCCCTCTTGCCCGTCGAGCATGTCGTTGTTCGTGCCGCCGATGAGCACGTCGTTACCAGTTCCGCCGAGCAGACTGTCGATGCCCGAACCGCCGTCGAGAGTGTCGTCGCCGTCACCGCCGCTGAGCGTGTCGTCGCCCGCAAGTCCTTGAATGAAGTCGTTGCCGCCGCCGCCATTGATAGCGTCGTCACCGTCGCCGCCGATCAGCGTTTCATCATTCAGGCTGCCATTGATTACGTCGTTGCCTTCACCGCCATCGAGCGTGATGCGGACTGAGCCAGTGTTCGAACCACTGAGGTTGTAAGTGTCGCGACCGAGCCCGCCGTTGAGGTTGAGCGAGAGCCCGGTGATCGTGTCGAGATCAGCAACGTTGTAAGTATCGTTACCCCCGAGGCCATTGACGTTGATGACCGTCGAACCGCTTTCGACCGAGATGAGTGCTTGACCGACATTGACGAGCAGCGTGCCGAGGCTTTGACCGAAGTTGAAAACGTCGGCCACTGCCGTGCCTTCGACCGTGAAGTTGTCGAGTCCCGGTGCATCTTGAATGAGGTCGTTGCCATCACCGACGCGCCACAACATGAAGTCGTCGCCGTCGCCGTTGTTGATGGTGTCCGCGCCAGTGTTGCCGCGAATCGAGTCCGCTCCGGCACCCGCATCAATCGAGTCCGCTCCCGAGCCGCCGTAGATCGTGTCGTTGCCGTCATCTCCGATGATGCTGTCGTTGCCGCTATTGCCCGTGATCTGATCGTCACCGGGCGACCCGATGAGAGTGTCATCGCCGTCGTCACCAAAGAGCGTGTCGCCAAACAGCGGAGCGTTCGGCGTAACTGGTCCGCCGCCCCCGCCAACAGCGTGATTCTGAATCGAGACCTGCAGCGTGTAGACCGAGCCCGGAGTGATCGTGTCCCCGGTGATACCGCCGGTCGTGCCGGACGACGGAAACTCGCCGACCCCGATGTAGTAGATGCCGGGAGTCGCAAAGGTCACTTCTAAGAACGAATCGTTAGGGAAAGTGCTACCGCCCTGCCCTACGGTCAATCCGGCGTCGTCGTTTCCTCTGAGGAAGTTGCCGTTCGCATCAAACAGGAAGATCTCGGAGTCGAAGCTTGTGCCGCCCGGACCTTGCGTGAAGTCGATGTCAAAGATGCCGCGATCACCCGCATTACTTACCGTGAAGGCAAAGAAGTCATAGGTGCCGTCGCCAACTCCCTGAATCGAGATATGCGGAATGGTCGTCGATGTATTAGTAACTGCATCCCCAATGTTCGGATCGAGATCGAGTGAGAACCCGAGCGCGTCGATATTCGGAGCACTTGCGATCGTGTCGTTCGGCGTCGGTGCCGGAATCTGCAGCCGCGCGTTTTGGTTGAAGAGAATTTGATTCGCTCTCAAGTCTTCGAGAGTTGCTCCCGATTGACGATAGGCCTTCGACGGATCGAGTCCCGGCACAACGATCATCGGGTTGCTATCAACGACTCGCGTCGTGCCATTGATTCGTTGTGATGACGGATTGAAGTCGGCCGAAACCGCAGCGTCTCCGAGCGCAGACCCCGCCGTGCCGATCTGGCGCGTGCTGTAGTTGCTGCTCAATCCGCCTTGTCGTGAGGCACCCGAGCCGAGACTCACAACGTCCGCTTGCGAGTAGTCGACTTGATAGCCGAGATCCTCGAACTGCGCGATCGTCAGTCGCGACAGCGGATTGGCTCCGGCATTCAGAGTGCTCGTCATGAGTTCGTTCGTGAGGAACGCTTCGCGCCAATGCACGTCGGCACTGCCGGGGCCGCCAGTGTTCTCAACGGGGACCGTCGTCGATGTGTTGCCGAAGCGTGCGTTGTATTCAGCGACTCCATTCGCGCCGGTGTAGCGCGGGTCGCTGCCCGTCGCTCCAATGATCAAACCGAGATCGTCCCAAATAACGCCGAAGCCGAGAGCATGCGCCATCTCATGCAACGCGACGGTCTGCAACTGACCGCTACTTTCAAGCAACGAAATGTCAGCCGAGTCGAACGTGATGTCAGACGCTGACGGCAAGAACGAAGCGATGCGTGCTGCGATGAGTTCCGTCTCAGCAAGCACGTTGCCGACGAGATCAATCTGCGTTGTCGAGATGTCGATCGAGATGTCATCGACGTTGCCAATGCCCGGCACGATCACGTCCGGGATGTCGCCGACGATGATGCGTTCCCATCGATCAGCCGCAGCGCGGAAGGCTGCTTGCTGACTCGCAGTGATGCTCGCATCAAAGGTCAGATCGATGTCGAACGAACTGACTGTTCCGCCGCCCGGAGGCACGGCCGTTGTGCCGATGTCATCTGCTCCGAGAGCCGAGATCGCGTAAGGCGGAACGAACGAGCGTTGCAGGGTGCCCGTGCGGTTGAAGACGTCGATCGCGTTGCTCGTTCCTGAAGCGAGATAGATCTCGCCGTTGACGACGCCCGCTCCGTAGTAGCTGCCCGCTGCTGCGGTGCCCGGAGTGAACGTGCTCGTGATGAGCCCCGTATTCGGATCGAGCAGATGCACTCGACTGCCGCCGGCTTCGACGAGCACGAGACGATCGGGATTCGCGAGCCCCGCCATTCCGCCGATCAGCAGCGAGACGCCGGGATTCAAAGCGTTGACGTCGATCGTGCGGACGATGCTGTCGGTCGCCGGATCGAAGACGTCGATGTCTCCGGCGGTGTAGTCGAGCACGTAGACGAGCCCGCCTAAGACCGCGAGTCCTTCATAGTTCCGCGAGCCGATCGTCAGCGGATCAGCATCAAGCACGATGCCGGTATTCGGGTCGATCTCGTAAAGCAGATCGTTGCCGAAGCCATTCATGTAGAAGAGATGCAGCCCGTCGAACGCCATTCCGTCGCCGCCGGTGCCGAATGCTTCCGGTGATGCAAAGCGTCGCAACTCAAGCCCCGTCACCGGATCAAGTTCAACGATCGAATTGCTGCCGTCTAAGGATGAACCGAAGAGGCGTGCTTGCGGAGTGGGAGTGACGGGCGCGGTCACATCGTCCGTTGCATCAACGAGGTCATGACCCGCACCGCCGCGCAGCTCGTCTTGCCCATTGTTGCCGTAGAGACTGTCGTTGCCGCCGTTGCCGAAGATTGTGTCGGAGTCTTCGCCGCCGCTCAGCGAATCAACGCCCGCGCCGCCGTAGACGATGTCATTTCCATTACCCCCGAGCACAGTGTCGTTCGCTGCGCCGGCATCGACGGAGTCATTCCCGTCGCCGCCATCAATCGAGTCATTGCCGCCGCCGCCGTCGAGCGAGTCGTCACCGGCGTCACCGAGAATCGTGTCGGAAAGTCCGACACCAAAAATGGTGTCGTTGTCATCGCCGCCGCTCAGTGAGTCTTTACCGCCGCCGCCGTTGATCGAGTCGTTGCCGGCATCTCCGTTGACGGTGTCGCCGCCGAAGTCGCCGAAGAGAGTGTCATCTCCGCCATTGCCGTTGATGAGATCTTCGCCATTGCCCGAGTTGATCGAGTCGTTGCCGTCGTCGCCCGAGAGAGTGTCGTCGCCGTCACCGCCGCGAATGGTGTCGTCCTCGGTGCCTGACATGACGAGATCATCGCCGTCACCGGCATCGAGCAGATCTGCACCCGCGCCGCCGTCGATCGAGTCGTTGCCGTCTCCGCCGTCGAGAGTGTTCGCGCCCGAACCGCCGACGATCGAGTCGTTGCCGTCACTGCCGAGGATCGAGTCATTGAGATCGGCTGAACCGAGAATCGTGTCCGCGCCATCGCCGCCATCGACGCGAATGCCGTTCGTCAGATTCGTGAAGAACGTCGAACTCACTGCGCTGAGATCGATCGAATTCGCGAGGCCGCCGCCTCGAACGCGAATGGATCGCACTTGAGTGACGTTCGCGCCGCCGATCGTCGTCGCTGCGACACCGTTCTCGATGACCTGCAGCGAAGCACCATTCGTCGGGTCCGTATCGTTCGGATCGGGGCGGACTGCGACCGTATCGCCGCCGTCCATGTAGATGCTCAGCTCGCCGCCGACGAGCAGCGTGCTCACCGATAGCAAGGCTCGTTGTTCGAGCGATTCACTCGGAACATTGTCTCGATGTTCCGCGCGCCGCCGGGCATTGACGCCGCGAGAGCCGCGTTGAAGTCGTTGACGAATCGAGTCGAGCCACTGTTGAAGATGCATAGTCCCCGTCCCTGGGTAACTGCGGATCAAGAGCCGGCCATCAAGCACTCACTTCGAACAAGCAACGAGCCCCTGCAATTCAGACATCTTTCTGAGCATCAGAAAGAGCTGAACCCGACGAGCCGAAGTTGCGGAATGAGTCCTTAGCCATAGCGCGATCAGACAAGCTGATGCGTCCTCTCTTAGATCAGCCTTTCGTCGTCGGAGAATTCAGCACAATCGCTTCAACCGGCAAAGTTTCTCAGGTCGCGACCCGCAAACGTCTTCGCTCGTCTTCCCATCTTCTCTAAGGGGCCGTCGAAGTGAGCGACCTCGCGCGGTCCGCGTTGACCATTTTTTGGGACTTCTGGTAATGCTCCGGCGCGAGTGTCTGCGAACCGGCAAGCTCTCCACTGACCCTGCGTCAGTGGAAGCAACGACTGGTGAGCTAACATTGCAGTCCGCAAACCTCGTTGTTGTCGCTCTCCACCGACCCTGTGTCGGTGGGAGCAACGACTGATTAGCTATCGATTTCGAAGTCAGAGTTCTTGGGAAGCGGCTGAAAGTCGGCGCAGAGCTATCCCCTGCAATCCGTTAGTGTCAGAAAAATTACCGGGCAACGCCCCGACTCACACGCAGTGAGACGCGCATCGCGCGTTGCACTCACGAAGTAGCGATTCAATTCATTCACGCACGACGAACGTCGCGCGCTGTCGTGCTAACTCCATGGAAGGAGTTCGTTCATGGCCGGAAACGGTTCTGCTGAGGACTTTCGATCGGACAGTGAATCCAGTGTCGATTCACTGGCAGACATGCTTTACAGCCGCAGCGGTCATCGAGTGAGCGCGCCGGCTCAAGCACCTCAGCCGCCGCGAACATCGCTCGGAGCCGGCCTCTCGCAACTCGCCGGCTCCGTGAAGAACGCATGGCACGAAGACGAACCGCCGGCTCCCGCTTCGACGACTCCGCTGCGCCAACCGCCGCGTTCAGCAACTCCGTCCGTTGAATCGCGAGCAGCAAGCGAGCCCCGATCGGCACTGCCGCCGGAACTCGATCTCGATCAATTGCTCGGCAGCTTGCAGCGCGAGTCCGATCGACCGACTCGCACCGAGCCCGCTCGTCCGGCACCGGCGAATGGCACGTTCGATCTGAAGAGCTTTCGCGAACGCAACGGCGTCGGAGCTTCGTCTCCCGCACCGCAGCCGACATTCGCAAGCACTCTCAAAGCAGAAGCCGCTCATGTTGCAGAGCCGCCTCGGTCCGCGCCGGAAGATCAGCGACTGCTGGCGAGGGCGAGTGAGATTGCCGACAGCCTTCAGGGGCGCTTTCAAGAGTTAGAGCGCCGCGAGCAAAAGCTGTCCGAGATGTTGTCGAGCTTTGAGCAAGAGCAGCGACGATTTCGACTCACTCAGCAGCAGCTTCAAGACGAGTCCATTGGCCGCGAGCATCAGCTTGAAGAACGCGAGCGCGAACTCGGCAAGCGATTGGAGCAAGGGCAACGCTTACTCGCGGAGCTTCAACGGCGTGAGGCTGACATCGAAGCCGGACGGCAAGAGATCGAGGCTGATCGCGCGCGGCTGAAACAAGCTGCCGATCAAGACCTCGAAGTCGAACGCACGGCGATCAAGCACTCGAAGTCGCTCGTTGAAGCCGAACGGCAAGACCTCAATGCGCGAACAGATCGACTGCGTGAAGAGCATCTCGAAGCGATGCGGCAGATGAAGCGCGAGCTTGAAGTCGAGCGACGTCGGCTGCGTGCTCAACTCGGTGCCGACATCGACACGGAGCGCGAAACACTCAAGAAAGAACGCGACGATTGGCAGCGCCAAAAGGCAGAGCAAGAAGCTGTCTTGAAGCGTGAACGCGACGCGCAAACGCTCGCGCTGCAACGTGCCGAGAAGCAATTGGCTGACGAGCAAAAGCGTCAGTCCGAGATGTTCGAAGCGCGCCGTCTCGAACTCGATCAACAAGTGGCTGACTCGCGCGCGAAGCTCGAACAAGAACGAAAGCAATGGGAGTCGCAGCGCACAACGACCGAAGAAGAGCTATCGCGGCAGCGGTTCTTGAATGTCGAAACCTTGCGCAAGATCGAAGACGAAAAGACGAGCCGCGAGCAGCAGCTTCTGACATCTCTCACGCGCTTGAAGGAAGATCATGCGCGCGGCCTGCAAGCAGAGCGTTCGGCGTTTGATGGCGAACTGCAAAAGCGACGCGAGCAGTTTGCCGTCGAACTCGAACGGCATCGGCAGAAGTTTCAGGACGAAGCAACTCAGCATCGCGAGCGATTGGCGGATGAGCGTCGCAAGTTCGAAGAGGGCTTGAGAGTCGAGCAAGAACGACTCACCACTGAGAGGCGTCGGCTGCAAGACGAGTTCGATCAACGCAACTCGGAATGGACGACGCAGCGCGATCAAGAGACTGCAGCACTCGCACGCGAACGGCAAGAACTCGAACGCGCGGCGATCACTGCTGAAAGCGAATTGGCTCAACGTCGCGGTCAGCTTGAAGACGAAGCAAAGCAAGCTCGTGAAGCATCAATGTCAGAGCTGCGCGCCAACTGGGATACCGAGCGACAAGAACTGCGTCGTCAGCTTGCGGCTGACATCGAAGCCGAACGCAAGAAGCTCGCTGACGAGAAGCGCGAATTCGAAACCCGGCAAGAACGAGAAGAAGCCGCGCTCACGAGAACGCGCGAAGCGCAAGAGTCTGCGATCAAGCAAGCGCGTGCCGAGCTGATTCGTGACAAGCAAGGCTTTCAAGAAGAGCTGCGTCGCGATCGAACTGCTCATGACGAGCAACTCACGGCGCTGCGCGGACAATTCGAACTCGGCATGCAGCAGCAGTTCTCGGCGACCGAGCAACGCATTGCTCAAGAGCGTGAAGCGCTGCAACTCGAACGCGCGCAGCATCTGCAGCTTGTCGAAGAGACGACGGCTCAGCTCACTGCAGAGAGGCAGCAACTGCAAGACGCTCGTGCGGCACTCGTTGCCGAGCATCAGCGGAACGTTGACGCGCTTGCCGAATGGCAGCGTCGACTCGAGTCAGAGGGGCATCAGCAAACGGTGCTCGGTCAGCAATGGCGTCATCAAGTCGCGGCGACTCAAGAGCAGTTGCGAAAGCGGCACACTCAGCTTGATCGCTATCGCGAACTGCTCGGTGAGCGCGAGCAATCGTTGTCGCGCGAAGAGCAGCTCGTCGCCCGTTGGCAGCAAGAGTTCGAAGTCGAGCAGCAGAACGATCGCGAGCGACTCGTCACTCAACGACAAACGATTGAGCGGCAGCATCAAGAGCTGCTCGACGAGCAAGCGCAGGCATCCGCGCGAGTCGCAAAGGAAATGGAGAAATTGCAGGAGCGCAACTCGCGATTGGAAGGGCTTCGCAAAGAGCTTGAGCATACGAGCCTGCGAAACCTCGAAGATCGACTCGCCGCTGAAGAGGCATTGGCCGAACTGATCTCGCTTACCGGCGAAGACACAGCGCGGCAGCGCGTGCAAGAAGTCCGCATGGTGATCGCAGGGCAGATCCGCGAGATGCGTTACTCCGTCGATCATTCGAAAGCCGACGAAACGGCGCGCATGGTGGCCATCACTCAGCAGCAACTTGAAGAGGAAGCATCGCGTTTGAAGCGCGACCGCGAGAACTTCGTGCGTCGCATGACCGAGCGAGAAAACGAACTGCACGAGCAGCAATCGCAACTCGAAGCGAAGCACCGCGAATGGCAGCAGCGCGAATCGCAGTGGCGACAAACGAAGGACAACTGGCTGAAGGAACGACTCAACGCCGAGCAAATCATTCGAGGCTTGCTCGATGAAGTCTCCGCAAAGGTCGCGTGAGGCAAGCGTCACGCGAGCGGTCGTCGTCTAAGGCAACGGTTCCCATTGAGGCCCCGCCCCACCGACCTTGCGTCGGGGGTTATCTGCCTCATGGCTACTGCGTCTTGAAGACGAACTTCAAAGCCCGCGCCGAGTCCGAAACCGCCGACTGCCCTCTTCCAAAATGCTGAGTTCATTGGGAGTCAGCGAGTCGCGACCGTACTCATGCAACTTCGCGAGCACCGCATCGAGCCGCTCTTCGAACGAAGCGTCTGACGGCGGCTCGTCATCGTCAGGACGCACGACTTTGAAGTGCCGCTGAGGACCGACCGTTCGGCGCCACCACAAACGCGGCTGAGGCAATCGCGCCAATGCCGGGGCCAGTTGCCAATGGAATTTCCAATACAGCCATCCAAACGCAAAGCCGCCTAGGTGAGCCGCATGCGCGACGCCCGTCATCATCTCTTCGCCGGCTAAAAGCTTCAGAACGGGGAACGACTCGTAGATGACATAAAGGACGACGACCCATCGAATCTCAACGGGGACAACCCAGAAGACCATGATGAGCTGACGCGGATAATGAATCGCGTAGAGCATCATCACCGCCATCACCGCGCCCGACGCTCCGATCATTGAGCCACTCGTCCCCGTGACCCAGCCGAGCCCCATAAACGCAATGCTCGCGACGAGCGCGGCAGCCAAATAGAAGAGCAAGAACTCCCGCTGCCCATACATGACTTCGAGCGTCTTCCCGAACCACCAAAGGAAGAGCATGTTGAAGAGGATATGTGAGACGGTCTCGCGATCATGACAGAAGGCGCAAGTCAGCACGCGCCAAACTTGCCCGCGCAAAACCTTGTCAGCATCGAGCGCCAGCCACTCCGTAATCACGGAGATCTTCGGTCTCCGAAATAGCTCATGATCCGACTTAGCCGCCTCTTCCAATGTCTCCTGCGGAACCGACTGCTGAGCATCGGGATTGAGCTCCCGCATGCGTTCCGCAATCTCGCTCGACGTCATATCGCGCGTCGAAAAGAGCTGAGCAAGAAACACGATGACGTTGAGCACGATCAGCTTGAAGCAGATCGAATGCGTCGGGACTTCGTGAGCGTCGAACAGTCCCGTCCCGCCTCCTGAATCGGAATCGCGGTAGTAGTCTCGATTGTCGATGCCCATCACAGAGCCTCATGAACCAGCGGCGGAGTTACGTGAAATCGACATCGCAGTCGACTCCCGAAATCTGACAACTGGTCCGCAGCATGTCAGCACAGATGATTCTGCAGGCGATGAAGCTGAATGAGGTATTCGACCAACGTCAGGATTCAGACTCAGTTGGGTAACTTAGAATCCCCGTTTCGAAGATCTCGCTGAATCCAACAGCCTTGCCAGTTGATACCAACTGATGAGCCAACTCAATCGTTTCGGAATCAACTCGCAGCATCAGCAAGTCCGTCTGCCGATCCGTAACCGCGCGAATTCGAGTTGCTGATTTGAAGAACTCGCAATCGGGTGTCTTGCATGTCTGAGCCCGCAAGCGTTGCAGTTGCTCAAGCACATCCGCATGCGGCGTGTCGCCGATTGTTGTAGCGCGAACTCGATAACCGAATTGAGCTGCAGGTTGCATATTGTGCAACGGGTCAAGCAGCACAATGTTGAAGACCGACTGCTCATCCCAGAACCCGATCACACGACCGAGTGCGGTTGAAATCGACACTTGAAAGAACCGGTACTCGGCAGGGTTGTCGAGGTAGTCCTTTGGAATCCAATCCAAGTCCGTCCGCTGAATGGGGATGTTCTTCTGAGTCCAATCGATCTCGTGGTAACGCAGTTGATCTCGCTTCGCTAAGTCGTAGGTCATCGCTTCGATCGGCTCATCGGACAATGCTCTCAGGCGTTCGAGAAGACTGATGAACCAACTTTGAGACACACCGCCCAACCCAAAGAAGTCCGGTTGCTGCCAATACCGAAACGAGAAGGTCCACTTCTTCGGTGAACTCGATCTAGCGAGAGCCTCTGGTATCGGGCTCTTTCCCAAATTGGGACGAGGAATCGGCGACTTCTTGGCGACGGTGGTTCGTCCCCATTTAAGCCAGAGTCACGTTCAGTCGCTGTCCATAGAACTGCCGCATCAGATCTTCGTCGATCTCAACCTCACAGCGTTGCGATTCTCGATAGCCAACTCGCGCCTGCATCCACGGCTCTTCGTTATGCGTCAATTGTTCGAGCTGAGTGCCCGTGTAACCGGCGTAGACTTCTAAAACCGAGTCAATGTGCTCCCGTTGCTCCTCGGTAAGCGCCTTGAAGTCGAATTTAGGACGCACATCGCTCAATTCAACCGGCGAATACAACGACTTAGTCGCACCAAAACGGTCGTAAACAGCACGGCTCACGGGACCATGCACCCAAGCTTGAAACCGCTCGTCAAAGAGGCGCGAACCGAAAACGGCAAGGTGCCATGCCTGCGCGTAATACAAGAGCTTCTGGAGCTTCAACTCATTCATCGAGCTCCCCGCATTACATACTCGGCTGATGATGTAGTCGCACACGTCGTGCAGATTGGCAGTCATAACTCAGCTCCCAAGTTTCAATTCAAACACCGCGAACTTCGAGAGTCGCTCCACTTACGATCGCAACTCCCGAAGCATATCGGCATCGCTTCCAACAGACCTACGGCCCTTCGATGGTGATGGCCATCACCACAGGAAACCACCGGATCTACTTCGTCGCTTGTTCGACCCACTGACATGTTCGTGCCCGGCATGAATTGAGGGGGCGACTACTCAAGGTCCAACGTAAGTCGCAACGCCTCGTCGACCATCTCCATGGCCAACGGCGACTGGCCAATATTCAAACGGCGAAGGTCGAACTCGGCCTGCTCGCGGACACGTTGCAGTCAGTCGGTGTGATCGCGATTGATGAAAGTTGTCAGGCGACGATCTCCGCATCTATCGACGGTCGACTTGAACGACTCTTTGCGGATTACACCGGAGTGGACATCAAGGATCGCGACCACTTAGCAGTGATCCAGCCCGCCGTTATGTGGGGCACCAGTTGAGTTTCTCGAAATTATCGCTGCCAAGTGTTGAAGAGGCGCGATACTTCCAAACTCAACTCGGGGAGAGCTAAAGGTGAGACGACTTCGCCGAACTCTCGTGAGAAGCACTCGGTGAACCGACCGTTGATTGGCTTGCGAAACACATCAACGCGCCAATGAGGGATGTTGACGATCCAGTAATCCTGAATCTCGGCCTCGGCATAGAGAACTGCTTTCTTCTTCGTGTCGAAGTTCAGCGAACTGTCAGCAACCTCAACGAGCAGCAACACGTCAGCGGCATTGGGACGCCTTGTCCGAAAGTTGCCCTGCCGCAGCCATGCAACGTCTGGGATCGCGAGACTGTCGAGTTTTGGCAACGCGAGGCTCTGATGAATGCGCACTCGGACTTGAGTCTCGTCGGTATTCTCGATGCTCCAGTAGCTCAGCCAGTCAACGAGGTCTTCGTTTGTCGGTCCGGGCTGAGCGGCCTTTCGAACTCTGCCTTTGATGAGCTCAAAGCGTTCCGGTCGCCGTTCGAACTTTCCGGTCGAGACCATCAGATCGAATTCGCGGTAAGAGATCTTTGGTTTCGTCATCGTCGTCATAGGGCACTCACTGGTATTCGCGGACGGACAAAGCGGGCCGATGATAGGCAGGCTCTTCATCGCCGAGAGACTTGAAAAATAGGGCTCTCAGAACGGTCATCGCACTTAGTCGGCATCTCTGAAATCGGCCTCTACACTGCCACTCTGATGGAAGCTCAACCCCCTCTGACTCTCTTCTTTAGATGGAGCAACTATGGCCGTCTTTCTCGGCGTTGATATTGGTACGAGCGGCACGAAGACCATTGCGATGCGCGAAGATGGCGCGATCCTCGCTCGGGATACCGTCGAGTATCCGCTCTATACGCCGAAGCCCGGATGGTCAGAGCAAGTGCCCGAGGATTGGTGGCAAGCAACCGTGCAAAGTATCCGCGCGGTTGTCAGTCGCGCCGGGATCGCTCCGAGCGAAGTGAAGGGCATTGGGCTCAGCGGGCAGATGCACGGCAGCGTGTTTCTCGACAAGTCGAACAACGTCGTGCGACCGGCTCTGCTTTGGAACGATCAGCGCACTCAGGCGGAATGCGATGAGATCGAAGCGAAGGCCGGCGGTCGGACTGCTCTGATTCAGATGGTGTCGAACCCGGCGCTGACCGGCTTCACCGCTCCGAAGATTCTGTGGCTGAGGAATCATGAGCCGGCGAACTTCGAGAAGACCGTGAAGGTGTTGCTCCCGAAGGACTATGTCCGCTTCCGTTTGACCGGCGAGTTTGCTTCTGAGGTCAGCGATGCTTCGGGCACGTTGCTGCTCGATGTGAAGAAGAGGCAATGGTGTCAGCCGCTGCTCGACAAGTTGCAGTTGTCGTCATCGCTCTTGCCGCCGGTGTTTGAGTCGCAAGTTGTCAGCGGCAAGCTCAATGCGATCGCGGCTGAGCAATGCGGATTACATGTCGGCGTGCCGGTCGTCGGCGGCGGTGGCGATCAAGCAGCGAGCGCGGTCGGCAATGGCATCGTTCAAAGTGGAGCGATCTCAGCAACGATGGGCACGAGCGGCGTTGTGTTCGCTCATAGCGATGAAGTGCAGACAGATCCGCTCGGGCGCGTGCATACCTTCTGTCATGCGGTCGAAGGTAAGTGGCATGTGATGGGCGTTGTGCTTTCGGCCGGCGGCAGCTTGCAGTGGTACCGCAACCAGTTCGGTGAAATGGAAGCCGCGCTCGCGAAGGGAATGGGGACTGAGGCTTACGAACTCATGACGATGGCGGCGGCGAAAGCACCGGCGGGTTCCGAGGGACTCTTCTTCTTGCCGTATCTCACGGGTGAGCGAACTCCGCATTGCGACTCGAACGCGCGCGGAGCATGGGTCGGACTTTCATTGCGGCACGGTCGGGCTCACATGATTCGCTCGGTGATGGAAGGCGCGACCTACGCGATGCGCGACTGCCTCGAAATCATCAAAGGCATGCAGATCCCGATCACTGACATCCGCGTCTCGGGCGGCGGAGCGAAGTCGGCCTTCTGGCGACAACTGCAAGCCGACATCTACGGGCAAGACGTCAGCGTCACGAACTCGGTTGAAGGACCGGCATACGGAGTGGCGCTGCTCGCTGCTGTCGGTACCGGCGCCTTTAAGAATGTCGTCGAAGCATGCTCGGCAACGATTCGCACTGAGAACCGCACGAGCACATGCTCGACAGCAAAGGCTGCTTACGACCGCGCCTATCCGACTTACGGTGCTCTCTATGCCGGGTTGAAGTCGTCGTTCCCGACAATCGCCAGTTTGGCGAACGGCTAATTTTGGAGTGCGGCGATTCATCGCCGCTTTCGACTGCGGCGGAGCCGCCTTCTTTTTGAACGCCGAGAGAAGTTCCTCACCGGGCGGGCCGGCACAACGGGTGAGGAACACTGGTACGACGGACTTGTAGTCCGTCGATCGTCGTGAGAAGCGACGGACTGCAAGTCCGTCGTACTCAAAAACGGATGTGGTCCTCAGGAGCCGCACTCCGTCGATCGTTGCTACAAGAACAAAAACAAGATGGCTCCGTCATTCATTGATGCACTCCATCTTTTGGAGTGCGGCGATTTATCGCCGCTTTCGACTGCGGCGGAGCCGCCTTCTTTTTGAACGTCGAGTCCGGCCGCACTCCGTCGATCGTTGCCACAAAAACAAAAAACAAGACGGCTCCGCCGAATTGGAAAGCGGTGATGAATCACCGCACTCCAAAAGAAGAAAGACTCCCGTGACTGATCTCCAAGAAACGCTCGACGTCGCGATTGATGCGGCGCGCAAAGCTGGTGCTGTGCTGCAAGAGTGGTCGAAGAAGTTCACCGTCAAAGAAAAGAGCCGAGCGAATCTCGTCACGGAAGCTGACGTCAACGCTCAAAACGCGATCGTGAGCGTCATTCGCGGTCGCTATCCCGATCACAGCTTCTTGGGTGAAGAGGATCTCGACGTTGCCGGAGCACGGTCTGATTTTCGTTGGATCATCGACCCGCTTGATGGCACGACGAACTACGTTCACGGCTTCCCGTTCTATGCGGTCTCGATCGCATTGGAGTGCTCCGGCGAGCTGACCGTTGCGGTGATCTATGACCCGACGCGCGACGAAGTCTTCTCGGCGATCAAAGGACGCGGCGCGTTCCTCAATGGAACGCGAATTACACCGTCCGAGATCGAGAAGCTCAGCGACGGCTTTTGTGTCGCGAGCCTGCCGCCGGGAGCACGCGGCAACGAACCGCAAGTCGGCCAATTCCTGCGAGTCCTTCCGCATGCGCGCACGGTGCAGCGTACGGGATCGGCGGCACTCAATCTGTCGTATGTCGCTTGCGGACGAGTCGACGCTTACTGGTCCGGCAGTTTGAAACCCTGGGATCAAGCCGGCGGAGCACTGCTCGTCACCGAAGCCGGGGGCAAGATCTCGAAGTTCGACGGCTCAACGTTCGACGTCGATCTCCCGAACCTGCTCGCGAGCAATGGTCGCGGATTGCATGACGAACTCTCGACGCTGTTGTCGGTCTCGTCTTGATCGGGAGATCGTCGCTACTCACGACAACTTCAGCGTTGCTCACGCACTAGCGCTGCTGAAATGGAGTGCTCCGCCGGGACGGAGCACTCTAAGAAGCGCACTCCCAGTTGCGGCTTACGGTCGCACTTGCATGACGTGCGCGGGGAGCGAGTGGGGGTTTAATTGCACCCAGTTGCGACTGCCGCGCCACGTGTAGCACTGACCGGTCAGCAAGTCGCAGACTCGGAATTCAGCGTCTTGCCCGAGTCCCAGTTCTCCGAGATCCAATTGCACGAAGCCGTTCTGTGTGTTGAAGGGATCGAGATTCACGATCGACAGAATGATGTTCGAGCGGTCGTCGGTCCGCTTGCTGTAGCAGAGAAGGTTGTCGTTCTCGGTGTGATGGAAACGCAGGTTGTCGTTCGACTGCAATGCGACGTTCTGTCGGCGCACGTGATTCACAACCGAGATCAACTCGCGAACGCTGATCGGGTCGTTGAGGTCGCGCTGGCGGATCTCGTACTTCTCCGAGTTGAGATACTCCTCACTGCCCGGAGCGACGGGCTTGCCTTCACACAGTTCAAAGGCCGGGCCGTAGATGCCGTAGTTCGCCGTCAACGTCGCCGCGAGAACGAGCCGCTGCATGAAGATCGGTCGGCCTCCGTGCTGCAACTCGGCGGTCAAGATGTCGGGAGTGTTCGGCCAGAAGTTCGGACGGAAGAACTCACGGACTTCGGTCTTCGTCAGCGTTTCGAGGTACTCCATCAACTCGTACTTCGAGTTGCGCCAGGCGAAGTAGGTGTAAGACTGGCTGAAGCCGAGCTTCGCCAATCGGTTCATCACCTTCGGTCGCGTGAAGGCTTCCGCGAGGAACAGCACATCGGGGTGCTGCTGCTTGAGTTCGCCGATGCACCATTCCCAAAACGGGAAAGGCTTCGTATGCGGATTGTCGACTCGAAACATCGCAACGCCGCGCGCGATCCAGAATTCGAAGACGCTCTTGAGTTCCGCCCATAAGCCCTGCCAATCACGCGACTCGAAGTCGAACGGATAGATGTCCTGATACTTCTTCGGCGGGTTCTCGGCATATTGGATCGTGCCGTCGGGCCGCGCTTTGAACCATTCGGGATGCTGCTTCACGTAGGGATGATCGGGACTGCATTGAAAGGCGATGTCGAGGGCTAGCTCGATGCCGTGTTGCTTCGCGGCAGCAACGAGTGCATCGAAGTCAGTGAGCGTCCCGAGCTCCGGCAAGATTGCTTTATGCCCGCCCGCTGCGCCGCCGATGGCCCATGGACTGCCAACATCACCCGGCTGAGCGACCGGGGAATTATTCTTACCCTTTCGAAACTTGTCTCCAATCGGATGAATCGGCGGCATGTAGAGCACGTCGAAGCCCATTGCCGCGACATACGGCAAATACTCGATGACGTCTCGCAACGTGCCGTGCTGTCCCGGCACCGCTGAGCACGATCGCGGGAAGACTTCGTACCAACTGCTGAAACGAGCGCGCTCACGATCGACGGTCACGCGATGAGTGACCTCAGAAACCGACGACATCGACCGGTCAGCGTGCTTGAGCATCAATGCTCCGAGTCGCTCGTCCGCGATCAGCGTTCGTCCGAGATCGCTCGACGGCTCAACGCGAAGTCGCCCGGTCCACTTCTTGAGCTCCGTATGCTCATCACCGCTCGCACGACCGGATGCGGCTTCGATCAAGCGAGCGCCAATCTCAAGATCGACAGTGATGTCTTGCCCGGCGTCGATGCGTTTCTTGAGATCGCGGCGCCACGTTACGAAATGATCAACCCATGCTTCGATGCGGTACTCGTAAGTGCCGACTTGCGAGCACCCAAACTCGCCTTTCCAGCGATCGTTATCGAACAGAGCGAACGGCGTTTCGTTCCACTGTGCTGCTCCGAGGGTTCGTGATTGAAGCACCGCAACGGGCAAGTCATGCCCGTCGGTAAAGAGATCCGCTTGAACGAGAACCCGCTCGCCAATTGTCCGCTTGATGGGATACCGCCCGCCATCGAGCAACGGGGTAATGCGTTCAATCACGACTCGAGACCGACCTGCAGCATCCATGAAGACAACTCCTGAAACCGAAACAAACTCTGCGATGCACTCGCTATGTAATTTGTGATACCGACCCAATGTCGAACAACGAAGCACAGCGGCGACGATTCCAATCTTCCGCTCTAACGAACCTCACTCTGCCCAATTCTCGACGCGCAATCCCGGCACCGCGAAGAGATCGCTATCGCAAGTCACAACGACGCAATTGGGCAACGTCATCGCCGTCGCAGCGATCATCATGTCGACGACCTGCATCGGCCGACCGCGACGCCTCAGTTCGGCAAAGACGCGGCCGTATTCGCGCGCCGCCTCAAGAGTGAAAGGCCACAGTCGGAAAAGAGACCGGCCGCGTTCGAAGCACAACATGTTTCGTTCGCGACTTACGCTCGATTCAATGCCAGCTAGCAACTCGGCAATGACTGCCGGAGTCGTACCGACAATGTGCCCCTGCCGCCGTGCATCGGAGATCTTTCGATCGATTGTCCGACGTCCCCAAATGCAATCTCCGACGGCATTCGTATCGAACAAGAACCTAACCATCACTCTGCCCCGTCATGACACGATTCATTCGCTCCGCCGAAGTCTGCAGTTCGTGTTCGCGTAATCGCCGCCTCCAAGCTTGCCAATTTTCGTACTCAGCGTCCGTCATCTCAACTCGCGGAAAGGACTCGAATTCCTTGATCCAGCGCGCGATTGCTGCGGGGTCAGTCGACTCGACATCAGCGTCCGAGAACGGGATGTCGTCGCCACTGGAATCGATGTCAGGGCGATGCACGGCATCCTCAACGTAGCCGCACGGGGAAACTTCCAATTCGATCCCGTCGGGCCAATCGACCGGCGAGTCAAAGCAGACTCGACCGTCTTTCCATCTTGCGGGCACTGCTTGCATCTCACACCTCGGCGTCGATCAATCGTCTCTTGAGACTGAATTGCACTGGTCAAACTCAACGCCGAAACCATAGCTCGCTCGTGCAAGTGGAGCGATATCGAGCCCGCTACGATCGGTACGCGAAATTGCGGGCGAGGTTTGCGATTCGGAGGGTGCGGACAAGCTTGCGAGGCAGCGGTGTGCCGGCGTGAGCAAGACTGACCTGCAGCGGCAGTCGAGGCATCGATCAAAGCGAAGTCGCAAGCGCTGGCCAACACGCACGAAGCTCGCTTGTCACCCCCTACATCATGCCGAGATTCGCAAACTCAGTCTTGCATCCGGCTCGCAGTTACTCGCCGACCTGAGCTGCTTGACCTTGCTGACCGGGTTGCCCGTTTTGCTGTCCCGGTTGATTCGGTTGCTTGCCCGGAGCACCGGGCTTCGGACCGAGAATGCTGTGTAGTTTCTGTTGCAGCATCTTCGGGTTCACGCGCGAGTCGATCTGCACGACTCGCATTGAGGCGTTCGGCTTCGCGGCTTCATCAAGGGCTTCGATGATCTGACCGACGTTGAGCAGCAAGCCTTCGGTCGCTGAGACGATGAGGATGTTTGAGGACTCGTCGGTGCCGATTGAGAGCAAGCCTTTGAACTTGATGGGCTGCTCTTTCTTGTCGTCGTCACCGCCGCCGGTGCCGCCTTTGTTGCCGCCGTAGATGTAGGTGTAGCTCGGGGCGGTCGGCTTCTCGTCCTTCTTGCCGTTCGGGCCGCCGCGACCTTCCTGCATCGACTTATCGTTCTCGCTCAAGAGGTCGCGATAGACGTCCTTGACGGCTTCAGCGAGCACCTTTGCCTTGCCGTACTTCAACTGGAAGATTTTTGTCAGGCGCCGCGCATGCCCTTCAGTGGACTGCTCTTTGTCGTAGATGTTGATGATGTCCTGAATCATCCGAAGCTGATCGGGGTTCGCGCTCTGCACGAGAATTGTCTGAGTGTCGCGGTCCGAGATGATCTTCATCGGCTTGCGTTTCGAGAGACGACGAGATCCCGTGCTCTTATTGCTGCTCGGCATGAAGCCGAAGTACGGGTCGTACTCGATGCCGTTGCCACTCTTCTTGTCGACCTCCATTTCCTCTTTGAAGAGGTCCTTCAACGTGAGTTCGATGCCGTAGGCCCAAGTGGTCGCATACTTGAGCTGAAACACTTTCCAATCGCTGCGCGGCGGGGTCTGCTCATCAAGAACTTCTTCGAGCAGGTCGAGCACGGCGGGATCGTCGCACTCCAATTGCAATTGGCCGCCTTCTGTGATGCGAATGCGGATCGGAGCCGCTTCACCTGTCGGTGCCGGAGCACGACCGTCAGCCGCTCGCTGCTTGCGGATTTGATCGACGAGCTTGCGGAGTTCTTCTTCGGCGTTCGGAGCTTGCTGTTGAGCATTGGCCGGTGCCGGTTCGGCTTGCGCGGGAACGGGCTTCTTGATGAGCGGCGGTTGTTCTTCGCTGATGAGGATGATGCGACCGGCGGGCTTCGCGGCGCGCGGTTCAGCAGCCGATAAGGCGATCGGACCGATAGGACTTAGAGGACGAATAGGACTGATAGGAGTAATAAGAGTTGCAGCAGCGGGCGATGCTTCTGCGGCGTCAACCGGCAACGCGCGGGCTTCGCGGGCGGGAGCCTTCTTCTCAGCAGGCTCAAGTCGATCGGGAGTTAGCGGCTTCTGAGTCGGACGCTCAAGCGGCTCCTTCTCGCGGACTTCGGGAGCTTCGATCTTTAGTGGGTTCTTCGCGCGTTGCGGCCATGCTTTCTGCAGCCGTTCGAGCAGCTCAACTGCTTCTTTGACGCTGCCCGCTTCATAGACGCGGCGATTGCTCGGATTGCCGCCCGGCATCGGCAGTTCGCCGAGCTTGATCAGCAACGCTTCGATGTCTTTGAGTTCGGTGTCGTTGCACCACAAAAGCAAGCGGTTGTGCTCAACATCAGCATCAACGCGGAAGTCGTCGGACTTCTTCTCTTCCTGCTGACCTCTGCCGAAACCGCCGAAGGGATCGAAGTAATAGCTGCGTCTCGATTGGCTCGAACTCTGTTGCTCAACCTCTTTGCCCATCATGAAACGAATCGAGCCTGCGACGTAATCCGCAGGCAGCTTGCGTAATGGAAGCACTTGAAACGTGCGCGCGTTGCCGTCGAGCTTCTTAACGAGCATGTCGACGGTCGCGAGGTCAGCGCGATTGCCGGAGACGACCAATGCACGATTCGGTTCGTCGATCTGCAATGTCGTGCGCGGCGAGAGACCGGCGACCTTATTGATCGTCTCGGCGAATGACTTCGGACTGAGATTGTTCAAACGGAAGATGCGCGTTTGATCGATCGCTTCGAAGACCGATTGCTCGCGGCTCGACGGCTGATCGAGCACCTGAATGGCCTCTGCAATCTTCGCCATCTTGTCCGGCGGTGCGTCGACGAGCAGCGTGTTCTCGCGAGGGATCGCGACGATGCGAACTTCAGCTTCCTTCTTCGGCCCTTTGCCGCCGCCTTGCTGTTGTTGCATCTGCTGCTGCATTTGCTGCATCTGTTGCATTTGCTGCTGCATCATTTGCTGCATGGCGTAGTCGTTGCCGCCGCCTCCGCCGCCCCCGCCACTGGGGGGACGTCGCTGCCCCATCAGCTCACGCACTTGATCGATGATGTCCTCCACTCGGACATTCACGAGCTTGAAGGGCTTCACGAGATTCTCGCCGCCTTCGGGTGCTTGCTCTTCTTCGAGCATCTCCCAGATTTCGCGCAGGTTGATGGCCGAGTCCATCGCTTCAAGACGATTGGTGTGCTTGAGCGGACTGAGCTTCCCATTCGGGCTCAGCATCGGCTTCAGTTCTTCGTCAGCGTCGTCAGCGAGCATCCACTTCAACGAGAACGACGTCTTCACGAACGAGTAGTCGGGCAGCGACTTCAGTTCGGATGCTTTTACGCGCGGGACCATACTCGGATCGAGCTTCTTGATGTTCTCGACGGTGAGCATCTCGCCGCGCTTCAGCAGCGTGAAGCCGCGCGCGAGCAAGTGGCGATTGATGAGGTCTTGAACTTCCGGCAGTTCGTACTCGCGTTGCGTCTTGAGATTGAGATAGTCACCCGGCAACTCTTGCCAATCCAAACTGACTCCCGCCGTGCGGCTATACCAATCGAGGACCGCCGGCCATGGCTGACCACTGAAGCTCACGCGGATCTTGCCATCGGGATTCGGTTTGACTTTCAGCTCGTTTGCATCGGCAACGAACTCGGGCTTCGACTGTCGAGTGACCGGTCCTGCCGGAGTCATCGGCATCGGTTGCCCCGACATCGGCGTCGCGCCGGGCTGAGTAGCCGGTTGTCCCGGCATCGGTTGACCGGGCATTGGTTGCTGTGCTTGACCGTCTCCGACATCGAGCGTTGCACCTGCTGTCGACGCGCTCCGTGCCGACTTCGATCGCGGAGTCGACTGAGCGAAAGCGGGCTCAAGCGACAGTGCGACAACGAGAATGCTCGCCGTCAATTGGAGGCTGCGGCGAGAGATCAACAAGAGAGAACGCTTCATGAATGACACCGAATAAGAAGCGGATGAGCCGTAGCATGGGCTGCTAGCCCGTGCTGAATGGCGACTGGTTAAGCATAGGAACAACCTCAAAAGCAGCGCGGACTGGACGGCGATGCTACTGAGGCAAGCTCCTCGAAGAGTCGTCAGAACAACTACGGCGTGAGCAGAAAAACCTATCGTCGATCTCTGACAAACGCGGCTACTACGAAGCCGCGTTACTGACGCGCCGAAGAGTCAGCGTCTTAGGCGGTTTGTCTGCAAGACTGCGAAACATGGCCGGAATCTTCGAAACCGACCCGTCGTCAAAGTGGTTAGCAAACAACGGTTTGATGATCTGCCGCCGATCGTTCCTGTGAGCGAGGCCGCGCGAGTATGGAATCGCTGTGACAGAACGGGCAATGAACAACTCGACGGCACAACTGACTTAGTAAGGACGAATCGGAATCTCCTGACGCACAGCGAACTTGCCTAGCAACGGATTCAGTGCATTCGCATCATCCCGACTCACATCCCCCTGCTTGCTAACGCGACTCCTCAGATTGAACTGACCGAACAACAAGAAGTTTCGGCGTCGGTCAACGCCGCGTTGACTCACTCGATGACCCGGAGAAATCACGATGCCTTTCCGCCGCTTGTCTGACTGGATTCAAAATCGTCTCCGTACCGCAACGACTCGGCGCGCTCAAAAGAGAATGGCTCGCGCGACGGAAGCATGTGAGTCGCGATGTCTGCTCGCTGTGACGATCAGCTTCGACTACTCCCGCGACACAAACAATTTCTTCTCGGACTCGACTCGAAAGACAGTGCTGGAGGCTGCGGCAACTCAACTGACTCAGCGCTTCAACGACACTCTCAGCGCGATCACTCCGAGCAGCGGCAATACATGGTCCGCGACCTTCAATCACCCCGGAACGGGAGCGAGTACTTCGGTCTCAAACCCGACGATCGCTGCCGACACGATCATCGTCTACGCCGGCGGACGAGAACTCGGCTCAACACTCGGCATTGGTGGACCGGGCGGATTCTCGATCTCGTTCACCTCTCAAGCCTTTGCAGATTCCGTGCGGGCGCGAGGCGAAGCGGGAGCGCTCGCGACACCGAAAACAGACTTCGGCCCATGGGGCGGATCAATCACGTTCGACACAACAACCAACTGGCACTTCGGCACCACAACAAGCGGTCTCGATGCCGGCGAAGCGGACTTCTTCTCAGTCGCGATGCATGAACTCGGGCACCTTTTGGGCATCGGCACTGCGGCTTCATGGGACGCACTCGTGAGCGGCGGCACGTTTACCGGTGCAGCATCGCAAGCCGAATATGATCTCGGCGGCCCGGTGCCCCTTGATGGCGACGACTCTCACTGGGAAGACGGCACGACCGATGCCGGCGTCGAGACGGCAATGGATCCGGTCATCACGATTGGAACTCGAAAGGTCTTCACAGAACTCGACTTCGCCGGACTTGATGACCTCGGATGGGAAGTCGGCGATCCGCCAACGTCCTTTCAACGCACCTTCACACTATCGAATGGAGTCGCGCATACGGTCGTCGTTTCGGACAGCGGCACGGCAAATGACGGCAACAGTCAGATTGTCATTGATGGAGTGACGACCGTCTTCGCGAACCCATCGAGCGCACTCATCATTGAGGGCGGAAGCCTCGCCGATTCGATCACGATCAGCGGTCTCGATAGCGGCTTTGCCGCATCGATCACGATCAACGGCAACGCCGGTAATGACTCGATCACGATCAATGCGGATCTCGGAGCGGGCAATGCCGTCAATGGCGGCGACGGGACCGACTCACTGACGGTGAATGGCTCCGCTGCTCTGACTGTCGACTTCACCTATGCGTCGACAACTTCGGGCACGCTCACAACGACCGGCGCGAGCGATTCGAGCACCGTCACTATCTCGAATATGGAATCGCTCACGGAGAACATCGCGACGAACTTACTCAGCCTGACGACGCTGAGCGCAGCAGAGACGATGACTCTCGGGGATGACGGCGTCACATCGGGCGTCTCGCGCCTCAGCGGCACGTCGATCAGCATGCCGATCAACTTTGTGAATCCGACGACAGCGCTCGTCTTGAATGCTGGATCGGGCAACGACGTCATCACGGTCGGACCACTTGATGGTTCGCTCGCCTCAGCCATCACGATCAACGGCGACGGTAATAACGATTCCATATCGGCTGCCGGCGTCAATTTGCCAGTGGCGCTCAATGCCGGCACCGGAGTGAATACGCTCGTTGGGGGTAATGGAAATGACACCATTGTTGGCGGACCGTTCGAAGACACGATCACCGGCGGTCTCGGTGCCGACAACCTCGATCCTGGCGCCGGAGCAGACACGCTGATTGAGTCGGGTGATTTGAACTACACACTGACAACGACATCGCTGACGACAACTCCTCCGAGCAGTGCGACGACGACTGTCGACACCATCACTGGCTTTGACTTTGTGAGCATCACCGGCGGCGCATCGGGCAACACAATCGATGTCAGCGGCTTTGCCCCGACGACGTCAGTCGGGCCGACAATCGTTGGCGGCGGCGGACGAGATTCGATCGTCGGCACATCAAAGGCCGACTCCATCAATTGCTCGGCTTCGATCGTGCAAGTGACGGTCAATTCGGGATCCGGCGCGGATACGGTGACGACCGGAAGTCACAACGATCGCATTGATGGCGGCGGCGGCAGCGACTCGATCATCGCGGGCGCCGGTGACGACACCATCTTCGGTTCAGCGGGTCTCGATACGATCGATGGCGGCGCGGGTGCCGACAATATCTACGGCTTGAACGATGCCGACTTCCTAATTGGCGGGGACGGAGACGATCGCATTCAAGGCGGTGCGGGCGCTGACTTCATCAATGCTGGAGCGGGAGCCGATCGCGCGTTCGGCGGAGCTGATAACGATTCGATACTCGGCGGCGCCGGCAATGATTCGCTCTTCGGCGACCTCGGCGACGACACACTCTCCGGCGAGGCCGACAACGATCAAATCAGCGGCTACGGCGGGACTGACGTGCTCGACGGCGGAACGGGAACGGATCGCGTTTCTGAATCGGAAGACACCAATATCACGATCGTCGGCACGACAATGACTTCTCCGTTCCTCGGTACGGAAACGCATACGACGATCGAGCGCTACAACCTCAACGGCGGTGCCGGCGCGAATCTGATCGACGCTCGCAAATCGAGTGTGTTCGCCATCATCAACGGGAACGACGGCAACGACACTCTGCTCGGTACTCCCTTCGCCGATCAGATCTTTGGGGGAGCGGGCACCGATGTGATTTCGGGCGGTGCCAGTGTCGACCTCATTGATGGCGGCGACAGCTTGAATGACGTCTTTTATGAGAAGGCCGACGGCAACTTCGTGCTCGGTTTCACGACCGTGCAGTCGACAGCAACCGGCAACGAGACGCTCTTGAACATCGAGAAGTACGTCATCGTCGGCGGTGCCGGGAACAATCTGATCGATGCGTCCGCAGCAGGCAGAACAACAACGCTGCTAGGCGGCGCGGGCAACGACACTTTGCTCGGCGGCGATTTCAAGGACGTGCTTGTCGGCGGTTCGCGCTCGGATTCGAACGCCGGAACGGACTCGCTGAATGGCGGCGGCGCGGCCGACACTTACGACAACGATCCTGCTGATACGCGAGTGGTGTCGCTCGATACCGAGAGTTCGGGCGCGACGATCTTCAGCACGTTGCCTTCATGGATCGATTCGATTTAGGACGCAACGCGGTTTGAGTTCGAAGCCGTTGAATTGCGGGCCATCAACGTTGCGACTCGTTCAAAGAGACAACGCGGAGCAACGAACTCCGAGCGATTTGAACCCACTCCGTAATTCCTCGGGCAAGAGGACGTGATGACGGGCACTCGGCGAGATCTTGATGTTGATGATCTCGAAGACCGACGGGCATTGACTCACTGCGGAGTCTTGCCCGTCGCGGAAGGCATGCCGGAACGAACTGCTGCCGAACCGCTTATCGAATGGCTCATTCGTTGTTGGGAGCAAGCCGCGCTGTCATTGCGCGGCAGTTCGTTGAAGCGCGCTCTGCGGTTGATGGCGACACTGAAAGCTCTCGATCCTCGACGATGCGAACTCGTCGAATGGGAGCCCGATAGCGCAGCAACTGATGCACCGCGATTGCTCTTTGCACCGCTCGGGATTCCGCAGCATGAGACGCTCGGCATTGCGAGTTCGCGATTACGGCGCACGCTCGAATTCGAGCAAGCATGGCTCGGCGCACTTCGCAAGTGCGTCGCTGCCGCGCGCGATCGGCAGCAGGTCGTCGTAACGGTTGAAGGCACTGCTGCCGATCACTGCGTTCGACGTTGCGGACGAGTGCTCAACGTCCCCGTGATGCGGCTTCAGATTGGCAAGCCGCGCGAAGCGGCATTGTGGTTCGAGTCTGCTCTGCATGACTTCGTTACCGGCGCTGTTATCGCGAACGAGCACGCCGTCTTCGTTTCTCCGCCGCTGCGGCGTTCCGTCAACTGTGAACCGCAGACGCCCGATTCGCCGCTTGCTCCCGAGCGCGATCTGTTGCTGCTGTCGCTCGCAGATGAAGTTGCTGCCTTGAGCGTGCGAGCTCAGGGACATTGCTCTCGCCTCTTGAATGAGCGACTGCGGGCACTCGCTCAGCCGCGAGTGATCGTTGTCTGCGATGACCGACTGACGAAGACGGATCTGCAATTAGAACTACAGTCAGCGGGAGCAGTCCTGCGAGTTGTCGGTCAGCACTCAGAAGCGGCTTCGACGAATTGCGCCGTCGACGCAATGAGTGAGACGGAGCAATGTTCGTTGCCGGATGCGCTTGATGCTTATCTCACTCATTGGACGCGCGGGCTTGAGTCGCTTGCACTGCGAGACATGCCCGACGAACTGCTCGATGAATGGCTTGCTCAACCGACGGCACTCGATCGCACGGCAGCAGCATCGCTTCAGAGGTTGATCGTCTCGGGCCGCATTATCGCTCGGCGTTTGACGGCGACGGATTCCGTGCCAGTCGTTTGCTTCTCAGCAACGCCATTGCCCGAACTGCTGCGACATCGGACTTACCGACCGCATCGCACGCGCTGGGATGCCGAACCATTCGGCCTCTGCATCAAACGCGACGCCTTGCAACGACTGGGAGCGCGGCCTGTCATCTACGGCGATGAGGCCGTTCGAAATGCGCTCGCGCCCGAAGAGCGGCACTTGTTTCAACCGCTGACGTCGCAGACTCAGACCGGCAAAATTGATTGGTCGAACGAGCGCGAGTGGCGATTGCCGGGAGATCTCAAACTGGAGTGGCTCGACCCGAATGATGTCTTCGTCTTCGTGCGAACTCCGCTCGATGCCGAGCGAATAA
>CAZNMS010000051.1:0-27886 GCA_964573505.1 uncultured Planctomycetaceae bacterium
GTACGCACTGCGATGGATCAGCATCGCTCCTGATGACCTCGCAGCGTGCGAGACGACGTCGAAGATCTTCATGAAGCTCGGACGTTGGGAAACCGCATGGGAGTTCTGCACGACTCCGATCGCTCAAGCTCCCGATCGTTCGCCAGTGTGGCAGCAGCTCGCTCGGCAGATGGACGCAGCCTCAAGGCTCGACGCTGCGGAAGTCGCATGGTCGCGAGCGTTCCAATGCGAACCGACAAACCCAGATCTCTTGGAGCAGCACTCGCTGATGCTGGCTAAGCGCGGCAAGCGAGACCTCGAGCAAGCGCTGCTCAAGCAAATCGCCGACGGCAACTGGCAACCGAGGTTCGCTCCGACCGTGCAACGAGCAAAGCAACGGCTCGTGAAGTGAAGGTCCATGAATGCTGGAGATGGATTGTCAGGTTCATCGTGAGTGCACTCACCTGACAGATCAGTCGCACGTCCCAAATGCTGGGGATTGCTCCGATCGTCACGATCGCCGCGTGATTATGAAGGTGTGAGAAAGATCGCTCGCGCCCTGTCCCATTTTGTCGCGCGGTCTGATTAGAACTGGGTGAGACGTCACTCTTGATCCCCACGATGGTCGTGCGAGGCTTGAGAGTTGGATTTGTCACGTCAGTCGTCTTGAGAACTCGAATCCCCTTCGAGTCCCCGATCTATTAGACGAGCGACGAGTCACCGATGTCAGTGGATTGACCGATCCACTCGATTCAGGGCTGCGGGCTATCGCGGCAACGAGCGATCATGAAGGATTGCTCGACGGGAAATGGAGGCGCGGACTCAATGATGCTTGTTGGATTGTTTGTGGGTGTGTTGTTTTTAGTCGCCTTTCGCTCCGCGAAAGTGCGTCTTTGAAAGCGTCGTATTTAGTGCGACGTTGGTGTGTTAATCACGCCGTAGAAGACGCTCTTTCGCGGAGCGAAAGGCGACACTCAACCCCACTGCGATCACCGAATTGCGGACTCTCAGTCGGAACCGAACTCAGACGGCGTGACCTCACCTCGGGGAATTGCGCATGCGTCTGTCATCCTGGCTCGGCTTTTTGTCTTCGACTCGGAAATTTCGAAGTTCTTCTTCTGTTGCGGCATGGAGTTCTTCTTACTCACGGACTCTCAAGCGACAGCGCCGGGATCAAGCTCGCCGATTGCGGTTCTCGGATTGGCGGCCTTTGCTCGCGGCTCCGATGGTCGAGCTGCTTGAAGCACGGCAGTTGCTTTCAGCGTTCAATGAAGCCGGGACGAACCTCGATCTCGAAGTGGGCTCCGGGGAAACCGTCACCGTTGTTTCGACGGGCTCGGCTTATCAGCTCACCAGTTCGGCCACTTGGTCGGGAACTGATTCATCGAACGTCACCGGCAATGGCACCAGCACGCTGACCGTCACGGCAGCCGGGCTCACGGCGTTTGACACCATCAGCTTCAGTGACTCCGCCGACAACGCCAAGATCACCTTCGGCAACAGCGGTAGTAATTCTTACTCCGACAACTTCGTCATCAATTTCGATAGTGCCTCGCCCGGAAGCATTCAGTTCGCTGCGGGCTCGTCGAAGTTCGCAGACGGAGCAACGCTCGGCATCACGACCAACAAGAACGTCGAGTTCGTGAGCGGCTCAAGCCTGACGATGGTCAGCGGCGATTTGACGATCCTCACATCCGGCACGGCGTCCGGGAATTATGCCGGTATCTCGCTCGATAACGCGGACATCGCAACGACGTCCGGATCGATCACGCTCAGCGGCAAGGGCGGCGATACAGGCGACTTCAATCGCGGCATCTATTTCTCGAATGGCTCGACGATCGCATCTTCCGGCACAGGATCAGTTGGTGCTGTGACCCTCAACGGGACGGGCGGTGCGTCCGTATCACGCGCCATAGGCATCGAACTCGCGAGCAACTTCCCGACGAATAGTGCTCCGTCTTCAGTGACTGCGGTTGATGCCGATCTCTCGATCAACGGCACGGGGGGCGGCGGCGCGGCAGGGACTGACAACATCGGTGTCCTCATGCGCGACGGAAGTTCTGTCAGCGCGAGCGGCGGTGGCAATGTGTCGCTGACGGGAACCGGCGGCGCGGGCACGCAGTACAACGCCGGCGTCGTGCTCAACAACACCAACAACCTGACATCGACGACGATCTCGATCACAACAAACACCGGCGACATCAGCGTATTTGGGGCCGACGGTGCGGGTACTGATTCGAACGGCGTTGTCATCAGCACTCAAACGCGAGTGGCCTCGAACGCCGGTGACGTCACTGTGCGGGGACCAAGTTCTGTCTACCTCGGAAGCAGCGCAACCGTCGTTGCTCTCAATGGCACGACGACCGTGCAAGCCGATCGCACGGCTGACGGTTTCGAAGATGACGGCACGGGGCTTCTGACCGTCGACTCCGGCGCGGCAGTGCATGGCGTCGACATCGTGCTCGATGCGCCGACGCTCACGCTCAACTCGGGAGCGACGATCGGTAGTTCCAGTTACAGCACGTCGCTCAGCACGTTCTCTTCGGCGCTCGGCAATACGACGAAGCCGACCTTCGATGCGGCCGGCAATCTGTATGTGCCGAGCTGGAATTCTCACACCGTCAAGAAGATCACTCCGGCGGGTGTTGTTTCCAACTTCATTACGGCCGGACTGTTCAATCCCGGCGCCATCGTGTTTGACGCTGACGGCAATGCGTGTGTCAGTAATCAAGGCGCGGGGAATGGGACGACCGTCGGCAAGTACAACTCCGCCGGAAACCAAATCAACATCACTTACGTCACGGGATTGAATCAGCCGCTCGGCATGAACTTCGACAGTGCCGGCAATCTTTACATCGCCAACGCGGGCAACGGCACGATCACGAAAGTCACTCCCGCCGGTGTCGCGAGCACGTACCTTTCGGGAATAAGCGGTCCGCGTGATGTCGTCTTTGATACCGCCGGGAACTTGTATGTCTCGGCTCAGCAGGCCGGGACGATTCGCAAGTACGACTCGAACGGCAATCTGCTTGATGCCAACTTCGCGAGCGGCATTAACCCGTCAAGTCTCGTCTTTGACAGCGACGGCAATCTGTTTGTGGGAGACTTCAACAACGTCGTCCGCAAGATCACGCCCGACAAAGTCATGACGACTTACGCCTCGGGCTTTAGTCGTCCCGAAGCACCGATCTTTGACGCGAACGGCGTCATGTATGTCGTGAACTTCGACACGGGCGTCGTTCACAAAGTCACGCTCAACACGCCCGCAACCGATTCGCTAACCATCAGCGGCGGCGCGGCAACAGTCGCCTCAACGCTCGCTTCGAATGCGATCACGCTCAACACAACGGGCACGTCGACCTTTAGTAGCGGCCTCGCAGCGGCGGGCGGACTGGAGATTGCCAGCAGCGGCGCGACGACGATCTCAGGTGTCATCTCTGGAGCGACTCCAGTCTCGCACACCGGCTCGGGCACGACGACGCTCAGTGGTAACAACACCTACACCGGCACGACGACCATTCTGAATGGCATGCTCGTCGCCGCGCATAACAACGCACTCGGGACAACAGCGGGTGGGACGATCATCGGCTCGACGGCCCCCGTGAATCGCTACTCCTTCAGCGAGACCGGCGGCAGCGGCACGACGCTCGTTGATTCAATCGGCGGCAAGAACGCGACGATCACCGAAGTCGGAGCGAACAACGCGACGGTCGGCGGCGGGCAAGTCACGCTCACGGGCGGGACGCGAACGGCGTCGGACTACGTCTCGTTGCCCAATGGCCTCGTCAGCCAACTGACCGATGCGACGATCGAAGTTTGGGGCACACAGCAGTCCGTAAAAACTTGGTCGCGCCTCTTTGATCTTGGTTCGTCCGAACAAAACTACCTGACGATGACATGGTCTCAAGCCATGGACCCGAACGCCGATCGTACTGAATTTGCAGTCGGTGGCGTCTTGCAGCCGGGCGACAACTTCAATGCGCCGTACGCGCTCAATCGCGAGTACCACGTTGCTCTGGTGATCGATCAAGACGCAACTGGCCCCAACACCAACACGAAGCTCAGCGTCTATCGCGATGGTGTCTTCCGAGGCTCATTCAACTCCAGCTTCACGTTGTCGCAAATCATCGAGACTGCCAGCTCGCTAGGTCGTGCTCAGTACGTAGCCACCGACACCGCGAACGCGTCCTTCAACGAGTTCCGCGTTTACGACCGCGCTCTCACCGCGAGCGAACTCGCAGCCAGCGCGGCAGCCGGACCAGATGCGACGTTCGCAGCCAGCACTGCTGGAACGCTCGCGCTGCAAGGCGGAGTGACGCTCACCAACGAACCGATCTCGATCACGGGCAGCGGAGCCGGTGGCAACGGCGCGCTGCGGAACATCAGCGGCAACAACACGATCGCCGGGACGTTCGACGTCACGGGCAGCAGCGTTCGCATTCAGTCGGATGCCGGCACGCTCACGATCAATCCCGCTTCGGGCAACGGCATCGACGGCAACGACACGAACCTCACGATCGGCGGCGCGGGCAACGTGACGATCAACGATCCGATCGCGACCGACGCCGGCTCACTCGTGAAGGACGGCTCGGGCACGCTGACGTTGAGTGCTGCGAATACCTATTCCGGCGGCACGACGCTCAGCGCCGGCACTCTGATCACGACGACGGGGACCGGATTTGGCACGGGCACTGTGACCGTCAATGACGCGAATACCGGCGCGTCGAATACGTCGCTGCTGTGGAATTTCACAGGAACGCTCAACAACAACATCACGGTCGCTAATCAGGGCTCCGGGACGACGACACTGGGGACGGTCACTGGAACGACAGGATCGAGCTACATGAACGGTGTCGTGACCCTCAATAGGGACATCACGATTCAAGCGGGTACCAGCGACCGCACGGACTTCTCCAATCGCATCACGGGAACCGGCAACGTCACGATCCAAGCGACGGCCGCGAACAATCGCTTGATCTTGTCGCGCAACGGCGGAAGCAATGCCGCGAATGACTTCGTCGGCAACATCACACTGGCGGCGAATACCGATCTGCAACTTGAAGACGGCACCGCAGCGATTGGCAACAAACTGATTCCCGACAGCACCGGGATCACCTTCAACACCGGCTCGCGCCTGCGACTGGCCGCCGTGACGGCCTCCAATGCCGAAACCATCGGGGCCTTGAACAGCGCGACTGACGGAGCGGGCATCGTCGACACCATCATCGGAGGCACGACGACGCTGACCATCGGCAGCGGCGGAGCAGACGGCAACTTCAGCGGTGCCATCACGGCCTCGAACGGTGTCTTGAACATCCTCAAGACAGGTGCTGGCACGCAGACGCTCGGCGGTAGCAATACCTACACCGGCACGACGACCGTCAGCGCGGGCACGCTGCTCGTCAATGGCTCAACGGCTGCCGGGAGCGCGGTCACGGTCGCGAGCGGAGCGACGCTCGGCGGCACGGGCACTGTCGGCGGCAGCGTGACGAACAATGGCATCCTCTCACCCGGCGCGAGTGCGAGCATCTTCACTGTGGGCAGCACGACCTTTGCTAGCGGCTCGACTTACAAAGCCGAAATCGGCGGCCCAATCACAGGCACGAACTACGACCAACTGCGACTCTCTGCCTCGGGCGGCGCTTCATTGACGATCGGCTCAAACGTCACGCTCGATCTGTCGGCCATCAACGGCTTCGTTCCGAGTGCCGGTCAGTCTTTCACACTCATTGCGAATGACGGCAGCGATGCCATCAACGGCACGTTCAATGGTCTCCCGCAAGGCGCCGTGATCAGCAACGTTCTCGGCTCAGGATTGCAGGGCACGATCAGCTATACCGGCGGCGTTGGAAGCAACGACGTTGTGTTGTCGATCTCTCAGGCGACGTCGGTCTTCGTCATTGCGACTGCCGGTGCTGTCACAACGAATGCATCGAGCGTTGTCTTCAACGTCGCTTTCAGCGGCTCCGTGACCGGACTGAGCGCGAGTAATTTTTCTGTCATCGCCGGCGCAGGACTCAGCGGCGCGACGATCACGAGCATCACCGGCAGCGGCGCGACGTATGTCGTCACCGTCAACACCGGCAGCGGTAGCGATACGCTCGGACTGAACCTTGTGAACTCGACCGGAGTGACCGACGGCAACGGGCAAGCCATTAGCGGCCTGCCTTTCACCGGGCAGGTCTACACCATCATCAAGTCGACCGAAGTCAGCAGCATCACGCGCTCGGCTTCGACCCCGACGAACGCCGCGAGCGTGCCGTTCACCGTCACGTTCTCGCATGCAGTCACGGGCATCAGCGCCTCGAACTTTGAAGTCGCGACGGACGGCACATTGAGCGGTGCGGCGATCTCGAGCGTCAGCGGCAACGGCACGACTTACACCGTTGTCGTCAGCACGGGCTTGGGCACGGGCAATCTCGGGCTGAACGTCGTGAACTCGACCGGAGTCACCGACGCCGCGAACAACGCGCTCTCCGGCTTGCCCTTCACCGGCCCGACGTATGCCGTCGACAAGTCCGCGCCGAGCATTTCTTCGATCACCCCGAGCGGTCCCGCGACAACGAATGCCGCGAGCGTCACATACACCGTGACCTTCAGCGAGTCGGTCTCGGGCGTCAGCGCGTCGAACTTCACGGTGCCAACAACCGGCTCGGTGAGTGGCGCGAGTGTCACTTCTGTGACCGGCAGCGGCACGACGCGCTCGGTCGTCGTCAACACCGGCAGCGGTAGCGGTACGATCGGACTCAACTTCACGAACAGCGACGGAGTGACCGACGGCGTCGGCAATGCGGTCAGCGGACTGCCCGTTGTTGGGACCACAGTGACGCTCGACAAGACCGCGCCGACCGTCGTCATTGCTTCGACAACGTCGGCGACGACGAACGCCAATCCAATTCCCGTGACGGTCACCTTCAGCGAAGACGTCACCGGCTTTGTCGTTGGCGATCTGACGGTGAGCGGCGCGACGGTCTCAAACTTCAGCGGCAGCGGTAAGAATTATTCCTTCGATCTCGTGCCGACCGGCGCGAGCATTACCGTCGATATCGCCGCCGATGCCGGACAAGACGCAGCGGGCAATGGCAACTCGGTCGCAACGCAGTTCACGCGCAGCTTCGACGGCACGGCGCCATCAGTGACGATCGCGTCGACAACGAACGCGGCAACGAACGTTTCGCCGATCCCCGTCACGGTCACGTTTACTGAGTCCGTGAATGGTTTCACTCAAGATGATCTCGTTGTGAGCGGCGCAACCATCAGCGGCTTCACCGGCAGCGGTGCGAACTACTCGTTCAATCTCACTCCGACCGCTAACGGCAGCGTCACCGTTGATATCGCGGCCGATGCGGCACAAGACGCTGTCGGCAACAACAGCACGGCAGCGACTCAATTCACGCGGACCTTCGATGACGTTGCTCCGACCGTGACGATCTCCTCAACAACTGCCGCAACAACGAACGTCTCGCCGATCCCGGTGACCGTTGTCTTCAGCGAATCGGTCACCGGCTTCACGGAGGCCGATCTCGTTGTGAGCGGTGCAACGGTCAGCGGTTTCAGCGGCAGCGGCGCGAACTACTCGTTCAATCTGACTCCAACAGCGAACGGCAGCGTCACGGTCGACATCGCTTCGAATGCGGGTCAGGACGCCGCGACGAATGGCAGCACCGCGGCCACTCAGTTCGTTCGCACGTATGACAACGTCGCTCCGACAGTCACGATCAGCTCGACGAGCGCGGCGACAACAAACGCCAATCCGATTCCCGTCACGGTCACGTTCAGCGAGTCCGTTACGGGCTTCACGGCATCCGATCTGACGGTTGCCGGCGCGACAGTCAGTAACTTCAGCGGCAGTGGCGCGAACTACTCGTTCAATCTCGTTCCGACCGGCGACGGCAGTGTGACGGTCGACATCGGGTCGAACGTTGCTCAAGACGTTGCGACCAACGGCAACACCGCCGCGACTCAATTCACGCGCACCTTCGATAGCACCGCGCCGACACTCAGCAGCATCACCCGCGTCGGAGCCCAATTGACGAACGCGACGACCGCGCAATTCACGGTCACGTTCAGCGAAGCCGTCAGCGGAGTTAGCGCGAGCAACTTCAGCGTCGCTCAAAGCGGCGTCAGCGGCGGGTCGGTGACCAATGTCACCGGCAGCGGGACGACCTACACGGTGACAATCAGCACCGGCTCGGGCGACGGCACGATCGGGCTGAATCTCGCCAACAACACCGGCATCGTTGATGTCGCGACGAACGCGCTCAGCACGTCGACCTTCACCGGCCCGACCTACACGATCGACAAGACCAATCCGCAAGTCGCGTCGATCGTCCGCGCGGTCGGAGAAGCCGCAACGACGAACGCTGCGAGCGTCACGTTCACGGTCACGTTCAACGAGTCGATCAGCGGCTTGAGCGACGCGAACTTCGCGCTCGCCGCGACCGGAGTCAGCGGCGCGACGATCAGCAGCTTGAGCGGCAGCGGCACGACGTACTCGGTCGTTGTCGACACTGGAAGCGGTGACGGCACGCTCGGTCTGAATCTCGCGAACTCGACTGGAGTCACCGACGCAGCCGGCAACGCGGTCTCACCGACGCCCGTTACCGGAGCGACCTTCACGATCGACAAGACGGCTCCATCGGTAGCAAGTATTACATCGGACTCAGTGGCCGGAGCGATCGACTTCACCGTCACGTTCAGCGAAGACATCGACGGACTGAGCGAGACGAACTTTGAAGTCATCACAACCGGCTCGCTCGCGGGCAACACGATTCTCTCAGTGACCGGCAGCGGCGATTCGTATGTCGTCCGCGTCTTGACCGGCACGGGTGACGGCACGCTCGGACTCAACGTCGTGAACTCAACCGGAGTCAGCGACGCGGGCGGCAACGAACTGACCGGTCTGCCCTTTGTCGGCACTCCCGTCACGATTGATCAAACGGCCCCGACCGCGACGTCGATCGATCGCGACGGCACGAATCTCACGAACGCCAACAGCGTGACTTACACCTTCCACTTCAGTGAAGGCGTTAGCGGCTTCACGGCGGACAGCATCACGCTCGAAACCGTCGGACTCAGCGGCGTCAGCATCACATCGCTCGTCGCGACCGATGCAACGAACGCGCATTGGCTGGCGACGATCAACACCGGCACGGGCGACGGCACGCTCAACGTCGGTCTTGCCGGAGCAACGGGCATCACCGACCTCAACGGGAACGCGATCACCGAACTGCCGGTCTTCAGCGAAGCGACAAGAATCGACCGCACCGCACCGACCGTGCAGACCTTCTTGAGCGACGTCAGCGGCAGCACGACGAATGCTTCCTTCATCAGGTACTCGCTCGTTCTGAGTGAGTCTGTTACCGGTTTGAGTGCTGCAAACTTTGCACTCAGCGGAGTGAGCGGTACGAGCATCGCCGGCGTGACCGGTTCCGGTTCGAACTATGTCATCACCGTCAACACCGGCATCGACGACGGCACGATCGAACTGAGTCTCGTGAACTCAACCGGAGTGACCGACGACGCAGGCAACGCGATTGGCAATCTGCCGCAAGCGGGTCCAACGCTGACGACCGACAGGTCCGCACCGAATATTTCGGCCATCGAGCCACTGGGCGGACTTCTTCAGAACGCAGCGTCGATCACCTTCCGAGTCACGTTCAACGAAGCGATCAGCGGTCTCGATACGACGCACTTCCGCGCCATCACCGGCGGCGGAGTCACCGGCGCAACAGTGGCTTCAGTCTCTGATTTCTCTGACAGCCGTATCTTCAATGTCGTCGTCAACACGGGATCGGGCAGCGGCACACTCGCGCTGCAATTCAACAACAGCATCGGTGCAACCGACATTGCCGGTAACGAAGTCGACAGCCTGCTTGAGACGAGTTCGCACATCACATTGGACCGCACGGCTCCGACGGTTGTCTCACTGACACGCAACAGTACCGAACTCACCAATGCGAGTAGCGTTTCTTACACCGTCACCTTCAGCGAAGCCGTCACCGGAGTGAGCGCTGCGAACTTTGCGCTCACAACAAGTGGTGTCAGCGGCGCGTCGATCAGCAGCGTGACGGGCAGCGGAGCAACGCGCGTCGTCACCATCAACACCGGCACGGGCAGCGGCACGCTCCGATTGGGATTGGCTCAAGGCGCAGGCATCGTTGATGGCGCTGGCAACCCGGCGGTCGTCGTTGCGGAACCCTCTCTGTTCGCGTCTGTGAGTTCGCCGAACGTTCTGGCCTTTGACGCAAGCGGCAACTTGTACGCCGCTAGCGGTCCGAGCAACTCGGTCTTCAAGATCACGCGTGAAGGAGTTGTGAGCACCGTTGTCTCCAGTGGCCTTAATAACCCGGCAGGCGTCGTCGTTGATGCCGCAGGCAACGTTTACGTTGCAAACTTCACCGGTAATACCGTCACTAAGGTTACTCCGGCAGGAGTCGCCACCACTTTCGCAACCGGCCTGCTGCAACCGCAGGGAATGGCAATTGATAGCAGCGGGCGGCTGCTCGTGAGTGAGGGAGCTGGCGGACGCATTTCCGTGCTGAGTGCCACCGGAGTCCGGGAGGCGTTCATCACGACGCCCCAGTCGCCACTCGGTCTTGTGTTTGATGCGAGCGGAAATCTGTACGCCGCCTCGTACACAGCGAGCGCCGTCTACAAGATCACTCCCGCAGGAGTTGTCAGCACCTATGCAACCGGCTTGTCGCACGCCAGTTCCATCTCGATCGACACTCAAGGCAACTTATATGTTGGCAGTTACGACCTGCACGTCGTCTACAAGGTCACGCCGACAGGATCCGTCAGCACGCTGCTCACCGGAGTCACTCGTGCCCTCGGACTTGCTGTTGATTCATCTGACCGGCTCTATGTGTCTCACGAGGCTTTGAGTCAGATTCAGCGAGCATCCCTCTCAGGGCTTAACGAACTGACCTACACTGTCGACAAGACCGCGCCGTCAGTCACGCTCGCTTCAAGTGTCGCAGCAACATCAAACGCCGCGACGATTCCCGTCACGGTCACGTTCAGTGAACCCGTCAGCGGCTTCGATGAGACCGTACTGGAAGTTGTCGGCGGCACGGTCAGCGGCTTCACGGGCAGCGGTAGTAATTATTCCTTCACGATCACACCGACCGCCGGCACGGTGACCGTTGACGTTCCGGCTGATGTCTCCGCAGACGCCGTCGGCAACTTCAACACCGCAGCCACTCGTCTAACGCGCGTTGTCGATCGCGCGGCTCCGACGGTCACGATGACAACGAGCGCCGCCGCAAACGCGACGACGGTTCCCGTCACCGTGACCTTCAGCGAAGCCGTCACGGGCTTCACTCAAAGCGATCTCGTTGTGACCGGCGGCACGATCACCGCCTTCACCGGCAGCGGAGCGAACTACTCCTTCACGCTGACCGTCACCGGCGGCGGTGCAGCGGTCAACATCCCGGCCAACGTCGCGGTTGATGCGGCAAACAACGGAAATGCGGCGTCCGCTCAATTCCAGCGCGGCACCGACACCATCAAGCCGACGGTCCAGTCGATCAATCGCGCAACGGGCGAAAACACCGGAGCGGCCAGCGTCAGCTTCAACGTCACGTTCAGTGAGTCCGTCACCGGAGTGACCGCCGCGAACTTCGCGCTCGTCAGCAGCGGAGTGAGTGGAGCAACGATTACAGGCGTCACCGGTAGCGGAGCGAACTGGGTCGTGACGGCGAGCACCGGCACGGGCGACGGCACGCTCGGTCTGAACATGATCGACGGCAGCGGAGTGCAGGATCTCGCCAACAACACCATGGGCAGTGCGACGTCAGGAAATGTCGCGACCGGGCTAGCCAATCCGCTCGGTGTCGTCTTCGACGCGAGCGGCAATCTGTTTGTCTCGACCGTTGGCGATAAGGCCATTCGTAAAGTGACACCGGCAGGCGTTGTTAGCGTCTTCAAGACCGGCTTGACCAATCCGCGCGGAATGGCGTTTGACGCAAGCGGCAATTTGTGGCTCGCCGACGGCACCGGTAACTCGATCAAGATGATCACGCCCACCGGCACGGTCTCGACCGTTGTCCCGAAGATGTCGAGCAGTCCTGATTCTCTGCTGTTCGATGCCAGCGGCAACCTCTTCATCTCCTGCTTCGGAAGAGACAACACCGGGACTCAGATCTTTAAGTTGTCTCCGAACAGAGTCCTGACGGCTTTCGCTTCTGGACTGCGCAGCCCGCGTCAGATGGCTTTTGATGGCAATGGCAACATTCTCGTCACCAACTTCTCCGGTAACTCGATCAGTCAAGTTTTGCCGTCGGGTGTCGTCACGACATTGGTTAGCACGGGGCTCAATCAACCGCACGGTCTCGTTCGCGACTCAGCCGGCAATCTCTACGTCTCGAACTTCGGCAACAACACGATCAGCAAAGTGACGCCCGCCGGTGCCGTCAGCACGTTTGCGACCGGACTGAACGGCCCGCATCAATTGGTGATCGATTCACGCAATCGGCTGATCGTCGCCAACGTCAGCGGCACGACCGTCGTTGCGATCCCGTTCGCGCTCGCGACCGGTCAGACCTACTCCGTCGACAAGACGATTCCGACAGCGACGCTCACTTCCTCAACGCCCGCGATCACGAACTCAAACCCCGCGACGTTCAGCGTCACCTTCAGCGAAGTCGTCAGCGGCTTCGATGCCAGCGACATTGACGTCATCGACGGCACGGTCACGAACTTCACGGGCAGCGGGAAGAGCTATTCCTTCAGCGTGCAGACTCCGACGACCGGCTTCGATCACGCGATCTCGGTAACAATTCCTACCGGTGCCGGCAGCGATCTCGCGGGCAACGGCAACACGGCCTCCGAGATTCTCGATCGAGTAATCGACGATACGCGCCCGACTCCGGTCATTAGTTCGCCGACAACGCCGCGCACCAACGCGCTCGTTGTGCCGGTCTCGGTCACGTTCAATGAGTCCGTCAGCGGCTTCGATGCGAGCGACCTCGTGATGACCGGCGGTTCGATCTCGAACTTCAGCGGCAGCGGTGCGAGCTACAGCTTCGACTTCACGCCGAGCAGCGACGCTGCGTCGATCACGATCGACGTCGCCGCCAACAGCGCGAGCGATAAAGCGACGAACGGCAACAACGCAGCCGCTCAATTCAGCCGCATCATCGACCGCATCAATCCGCGCTTCGTCAGCACCGCGCGGCAAGAGCCGACCGTTGCCGTCACGAACGCGAACAGCGTCACGTTCCGAGTCACCTTTGATGAAGACGTCAGCAACGTCGACGTCAGCGACTTTGAATTGTTCGGCACCGCCGCAACGGGCGGAGTTGTCTCCGTCGTCACTCCCGTCACAGGATCGCGCGTCTTTGATGTCGTCGTCAGCGGAGTCGACGACAACAACGGCGAACTGAATCTCGTGCTCGCGACCGCGCACAACATCACGGACCTCGCGGGCAACAAGTTGACCGTACTGCGTCCGGAAACGAACGAGCCTTACGAGATCGACAACATCGGCCCCGTGCCGACATTTGCCTCGATCGAACGTGAGACGACCAACGTTGCCGTCATCCCGGTCACGATCACCTTCAACGAAGACGTCACGGGCTTCGAGCTTGCCGATGTCATCGTCACCGGCGGCACACCGAGCGACTTCGGCGGCAGCGGAGCGGACTTTGCCTTCAACATCACTCCGAGCGGCGAAGGCCCCGTCACCGCGAAGATCCGCGCAGGCAGCCTGCGCGATGTCGCGGGCAATCTGATTTCGAGCGGCAACTCGCTTACTCGCATCTCCGATCGCACGGGACCGACCGTTGTCAGCATCGCGCGACAGACGCCTAACACTCCGGCAACGAACAGCGACGAGCCCGTCTTCCGAGTCACCTTTAGCGAGATCGTTGCCAACGTCGGCATTGCGGACTTCTTTGCGGAAGGACCGGGCGGAGTCGATCTCGACATCATTGATGTTGCGGTTGTCGAAGACGGTCGCGCTTACGACGTCACGGTCGGCGGCATCAACGGTCGCAATGGCAACCTGACGATCGGCGTCGCTTCGAACGAAGACATCATCGACGTCGCCGTCAATCGTCTGACCAATCGCACGGCAGACAGTAACGAGTCTTACACACTCGATTCTGTCGCTCCGACCGTGACGCTCAGCACGTCATCGGGACCGGGAGTGAACCCCGCGCTCGTCACGATCACCTTCAGCGAACCGATGCAGAACTTTGCTGAGACCGATCTCGTTGTTGACGGCGGCACGATCGCCAACTTCAGCGGAAGTGGGGCCAGCTACAGTTTCGAACTGACCGTCAGCGGCGAATCCGCAACGGTCGACATCCCGGCCAATGCCGCGACCGATCTCGCAGGCAACGGCAATCAAGTCGCCGCGCGCTTCACGCGCAGCCTCGATGCAGTCGCTCCGACAGTCACTTCGATCACTCCGGCAACGACGGCAACTAATGCGTCGAGCATTGCCTTCACCGTCGTCTTCAGCGAGGCGGTAACGGGAGTGACACCGAGCAACTTCTCGATCCTCGCGGGCGGAGTGACCGGTGCGTCGGTTGCGTCTGTTTCGCAAACAGGCAGCGGAGCGACGACGACCTTCACCGTCACGGTCAACACTGGCAGCGGTGATGGAGCACTCGTGCTCGAACTCACGGACGCGACCGGCATTCGCGATCAAGCAGGCAACGTGCTGACCGATCTCCCGGCCAGCAGCGATTCGGTCACGATCGACAAGACCGCGCCGACGATCGCCAGCTTCACGCGTCAAGATCCGATCGAGCTCACGACGAGCGCCGATCAAGTCACGTTCCGAGTCACGTTTGATGAAGAAGTCAGCGGCGTCGACGTCAGCGACTTCAGTCTGTTCGGTACCGCCGCAGCCGACGGCACGATCACGGCGGTCAATGTCTTTGAAGCCGGACTGATCTTCGACGTCACAGTCGGCGGCCTCTTGCAAAGCAACGGCACGATCGGCCTCGAACTGAGCAGCACGGCGGTCATCAACGACCTTGCGGGCAACGCAATCGAAACCGGAGTCGCGCCGCTGATCACGACGAACGGAGCAGCACTCTCTCTCGCCGCCGTCACTTCAAGCCCGACATACACGCTGAGCAACACGCCGCAGAGCACCTACGTCGTCGACATCACGACCGACGAAGACGACGGCAATTACTCAGCGGGCGATCTCTCGCTGCGTGAAGCGGTGCGACTCGCGAACCAATCGTCCGATGCGAGCACGATCGTGTTCGCATCGGCGCTGACCACTGCAGGCGATGCGACGTTGAATCTGACGAAGGGCACACTGGCCGTCACGACCCCCGTCACAATCATCGGCCCGCAAGGCTCAAACGGCGTCGTCATCTCGCGCAGTGGATTGACGAAGTTCCGTCTCTTCAGTGTCTCGGCAACGGCGAATCTCACACTCGAAAGCCTGACGCTGAGCAACGGTTTTGGATTCGGGTCCAACTCGGGCGGAGCTGTGCAAGTGACAAACGGCAAACTGAACGTTGTGGGCTCGACGTTTTCGGACAATGTCGCCGGACTGAAGTTCGGGCTCGGCGGGGCTATCAACAATGATGGGGGAACGGTTTCAATTGTCGACAGCACCTTCTCCGGTAACTCGGTTGACATCGGCGGTATCGGCGGTGCGATTTTCACTAAGAACGGTTCGCTCTCCGTCTCGTCATCAACTTTCTCCAACAACATCGCGGCTCAAGGCGGCGCGATTTACGCGACTCGCACGAACACTACGTCGAGCGTCACGATCAACAACTCGATCCTTGCGAACTCGACTAACAACGCCGCCGACTTCGAGGCCGATAGCGCAACATATCCGTCGTCCGGTGTCGGCAATTTGATCGAGAAGAATCATGCGACGAAGGGCTTCAAGGGCACGATCGTCACGACGCTTGATCCGGCACTCGGAGCGCTCGCCGACAACGGCGGCCCGACCGCAACCTTCAAGCTGCTCTCGCAAAGCCCAGCCATCAACGCGGGTAACAACGCGGCAGCAGGCACGCTCGCCAGTGATCAACGCGGAGCTGCTCGCGTCTTCGGCGGCACGATCGACATCGGTGCTTACGAAGCCGACGTCGAACCGACCGCCGGCTTGCTCAACATCACCTTCGACAGCGCGACGGGTGCGATTCAAGCCGTGCGACAAGCAGACGGCGGCGTTGAACTCGTTCAAGCAGCCGCAGCGTCAACACTGACCTTCACGGCGAAATACAGCCGCGCGCCCTCAACAGCGCCGCGCCTCAGCGACTTTCAACTTCAGGGTTATATCTCGATCATCCCGGACGCGAGGATTCTGAGCGTTACGGGCTCGGGGACGACCTACACCATCACTGTTAATCCCGGCAGTGGCACTGGAACGCTAAGCCTTGTTTCTAAGACACGTGCCGTCATCACCGCGAACAGCCTGCTTGAGGGCAGCTCGGATTCCATTGTGTCCGCTGCGGCGTCGAGTTCCGACAAGTTCTCGTTCGTCAAGAGTACCCCCGCAACGATCGACACAACGGCTCCAGTCTTGAAGTCGATCGGCCCGGACAAACTAGCAAAGAGAGTTCGATTGCCCGCAGGTGTCTCGTCGGCACCGTTCCGAGTCAGCTTCAGCGAGCAAGTCAAAGGTCTCACGGCCGCGCACTTCCAAGTCACAACAACGGGCAGCGTGAGCGACGTTGCGTTGTCCGCGATTTCGAGCACAACGCTCTCGTCGACGTTCCCGGTCAGCGTCACCTACAAAGGCACGGGCACGATCACGCTGAATTTGATCAGCGGCACCGGCATTACGGACGCCGCCGGCAACCCGCTCGCATTCACATCGAGCGTTCTCGCACCGCTCAACGACAACAGCGCCGCGCTCACTGCGGCCGCAACGACCACTCGCACAACGATCCGATCGACCGCCGCCGACACCGTGCCGCCGAGGTTGCTGCGTGCTGAGAAACCGCGCGTTGAAACGCTCTTCGTCAAGTCGCTCACCCCGACTCCGCCGCAGACCGAGACTTTCTACAGCTTCGTCTTCAGCGAAAGCGTAACTGGAGTCACTGCCGCGAACTTCCGCTTCGACGGCAATGCGACAGGCAAGACATCGCGAGTGATTGGCTCCGGAACCCTATGGAGCGTCGTCGTCACGAACGCGATCTCGACGGACAAAGTCTTCCTCGCGAACTCGACCGGCATCAAAGACCGCGCCGGCAACTTGATGGCTCCGTTGACCAATCCCGTCTCCGCGATTCGCGCTGAGGCCATCACCGACGGTTCCGCAGCCGTTACCGCACCGGTGTTGAACTCATCACTCGTCAGCGTGATGACGAACTACTCGATCGACAAAACGCCGAAGGTAGCCAGCATCACGACGGCCTATTTGGGTGCCCGGAACAGCCCGAGGGGTCCGGTTCCTCCCACCATGAAATTCACCGTCACCTTCTCGCAGCCAGTGACGGGGGTCACGCTCAATGCCTTCACGCTGCTCAAGAACGATTCCGCTTCGCGTACCCTCAGGTTCAGCGGTTCCGGATCGGTTTACACCATTCACGCTGACGGAGCGGCAACCAGCGATCGACTCGAACTTACGAACGGGGCCGGTATCAAGGACGCTGCCGGAAATCTGCTCAACGTACCGCTGCTTTTCGAAGGGACACTCACGAATGCAACCGGCTTGGCAGTCAGCAAGGACGGTACCCTCTACGTCAGCGATGCGGCGACAAATCGTGTGATCACTCAATCTGCCAGCGGCGTGCAGTCACTGCTGACTGGGAAGATCTCCAATCCGGGATCAGTCACGTTTGACGAGCAAGGTAATCCTTATGTGGTCGAGAACGGCAGCCAACCGCGCGTCTACAACTTCAACAACAGTGCGGACAAAGTTAATCCCACAGCGGTCCTGACAGAACAGGTTTACTTCACGGATACGTTCACGAAAACGACCGGGACACAGGGATTCCTTCAATCCCGGAACGCACTATTTGCTCCGATCTCCTTCATCGCGGGACCAGCCGGCCTTTATCGAATTCGATCGATTCCAGCCAAAGGGGTTCCGACCCATGAATTGATTGGAGCAGTGTCTAATCCCGGCCAATTCGCAGGCTCCTACAGCCTCAGAACCGGAGCGCCGCGATTACAGAGTATCTATGTGCGTTCCGATGAAGGCATTCGCGTTCTGAATAATGCGACCGCAGTGAATGCCTCGTTGTCGATGTTCTCAACGGCAATCAAAGGCAACGGCGGCATCGCGATCGACTCGGCGGACAATGTCTATGCCTTCGATGCTCCGTCGCGCAGCATCTTGAAGGTCACTCAAGCGGGTGTCGTCAGCACGTACCTCAACGACATCGACGACGCGACGCAGATGGCCTTCGACAAAGCGGGCAATCTCTTCATTCTCGACCGCGTCAACAAAGCGGTCTTCATGGCCCCGCTTCAGACGTCGACTACAACGAACGCGCTACCGCCGGCCGCCGCGTCCAAAGGCACGAAGCCGACCGGCTCCATTCTCGCACCGGACTTCCAGCGCATCTTGTCTCTGACCGCGCCCGCCGAACTACTCGCTCAACCCCGAGCGGCCATCACCGCGAATCTCGGCAGCAACACCCTGACCGCAACGGGCAGTGGGCTCTCGGTCCATCGCATTGATGACACCGTCTTCATCGTGAATGGTGACGAAGAAATCATCGCCGAAGACGACATCAACAATCTCGCCGAAGTCGTGCTGCAAGGTGTCAACGGCACCGACAACACCTTCCGCGTTGACTCAGCCAATCTCAACGTGCCCGTGCGAGTCCTCGGCGGCGTCGGTGAGTCGACTTCCAACAAATTGGAGATCGTCGGCGGCAGTCATGAAGCCGGCACGATCGACTACGGCGACACAACCGACGACGGTCACGACGGCTCCGTGACGCTCGACGGTTACGCCATCAACTTCGAGAACATGACCGATCTCAAGATCGACTCGACAACCGAAGACCTCGAGATCCTGATGCCGGAGCGCGACAACAACCTCGTGCTCTCTGAAGGCGATGACGACGAGTCGCTCTCGCTGGCGACCGACGAAGAAGCGGATGACGAAGAAGCATCAACCGCATCTGGCACCGCCATCCGCGCCAGCGCGACAAGCCTTCTCAAGAAGCTGCTGCCGACTCAAATGAAGACGCCGACAGCGAACTTGAACGTGCGAGCGCGCCCGAGTCGAAGTTCTTCGATTGTCGCTGAGGACGGCACGGCGAGCCTCGCTGCGAGGACACCCGTCCGTAACAGCCTGCGAGTTGTCAGCAAGAAGACGCCGATTGCTGTTCCTGCTGCGATCACCGCTGAAGGCACAGCGGCTGCCGTCTCAACGCGAACTACCGGCAAGCTGAAGTTGCCGGCGTTCCGGTATCTCGGCATCAAGTCGCAGCAACCGGCCAACGTCAGCGCGTTGCGAGCCAATCTTGAAGGCGAAGAAGACATCGACAGCGTCATCATCGAAGCCGATCTCGAACTCGGTGATAACGATCTGACCGAAGGCAACATCGCCATCTACGCGAACGCCATCAACGTGACGGGCAGCATCGACACCGCAGGCGGAACAGTGGGTGATGTCGAACTGCTTGCCTCGGGCATCAGCTCTTCAATCGCGCTGCTCGACGGTGAGTCGACCGAGAACGATCTCAATCTCGGCGCAATTACCGCCGGCGGAAACTTGAGCGTCTCGGCGGCAGGAACAATTACACAATCCGACGCGCTGCAGGTGCTCGGTGAAGCGATCGTCGAAGGTGCGGCGGTCGCACTCGACAACGTCGACAACGATCTCGGCGTGCTGCACCTCAACACTCAAGAGGACGCACTCGTCGCCAACAACGGCGATCTCGAATTGGGCTACGTCGACATCGGCGGCGATTTCGACGTCAGCGTTGAAGGCGATCTCGTGCAGACGCCAGAAGCTGCAGACTTCGAGCAAACCGGCGACGGTGAGTCAGGTGAATCAGGCGCACTTCAAAGTCGTCTCGCCGCAGTGACCGCACTGCCCCTCACGAGACGCATCTCGGTTTCGAAAAACGTCAAAGTGTCCGCTCAAATCGTCGCGCTGCCAAACTCGAGCAACAAACTGGCGAGCGGTGTCGCGAAGACAACATCGTCGACTGGCAGCATCCTCGCTGCGGCAACGGCGAGAACGCCGCTACGCAAGCCGACGATCAGCATCAACGCCACTAAGTCAGCCAACATTGCGAGCCTGCCGAAGAAGGTTCCGACAGCCGGACTTCGCTTCGCAGGTATCGAAGAAGAGGAAGCCATCGGCATGACACTGGGCGAGATCTCCGTCGGCGAAGGTCTCTCGCTGTTGACCGACGGCCCCGTCACTCAAGACCCGGATGGCTTCATCGCTGCCGAGAGTCTCGAAGTCAGCGGCGACTCGCTCGACCTCAGCGGCGGCAGCAACAGCTTCAACTCGGCCTTCGTGCAGACGACGGGCGACGCGGTGCTCAACACAACGGGCGATCTCGAACTTACCGGCAGCGTCGGCGGTGACCTCGACGCGACCGCAGCGGGAGCGATCACTCAAGCCAACACGCTCGACGTGCAAGGCGCGTTCATTCCCGATAGTCCGCAGCCGATCCGCTACTCGTTCCGAATCAACGGCACGCGTGAAGTGATCGACTATCCGCAGACCATCGCGACGAGCCCCGTCAATCTCGCCAATGCCATCGCGACGTTCGAACTCGGCTTCAGTCCTACAGCCGGTGACACATTCACGATCATCGACAACGACACCGAAGCGCCGATCAGCGGCACGTATGCCGGTCTGCCCGAAGGCTCGCTGCTCTCCTTCAACGACGGTGTGCTGCGACTCTCGTATCAAGGTGGCGACGGCAACGACCTCGTGCTGACCGCACTGGCGATCGACAACGGCGACGCCCCAACCGCCGAGCAATCCGGCTTTGCTGATAGCTACCCAACCTTCGGAACAGGCGGAGCACGACATCTCGCAACCGGTGCAACGCTCGGTGCAAACCGCGATGCGGAATCGAGTGCCACTCCGACCGCAACCGCTGACGGCGATGACCTCACTAGCGACGGTGAAGGCGAAGCGATCGACGACGAAGACGGCATTGTCTTCCTCGCAACGCCGGTCGCATCAACGACGGGAGCAACGCTCGCAACGATCGAAGTCGATCTCCAAAACGCCGACGAGAGCAGCAACCTGCTCGACGGTTGGATCGACTTCAACCGCGACGGCGATTGGAACGACGCGGGCGAGCAGATTCTGGTCAGCGCGAATCTCGGCACCGTCAACGGCAAGACGGTCATCAGCTACGTCGTGCCGCAAGACACGGGCGACAACATCGTTGCCGGAGCGACCTTCGCGCGCTTCCGCCTCAGCACGCTCGGCGGTCAGTTCGCTGACGGACTAGCTGCAGACGGCGAAGTCGAAGACTACGCCGTCACGATCGTCGACAACGCCGACGATGCGACCGTCGATCCGCTCGCCGGCAGCGGCAACACAACGGTCACGATCGACGACAAAGGTCGCACAGTCGTCGTGCAGAACGGAGTCGCCTTGCAGCAGACCCCGAACGGAGCAACCGGTCCGCTCGAGATCAACGGCTCGCTCGGCGCTGACGACGAAGTCACGCTCGACTTCGCTTACGGCAATCCGATCCCGACGGGCGGAGTGACCATCAACGGCGGCGAAGGCGACTTCGACACCTTGAACCTGACGAACGTCGGCGACCAGTTCACTCAGCAAACTTTTAATTACGACAACGCACACGACGGCTCGATCGTCTTCGACAACGGCACGAGCGGCACCGGCGACGACTTCACAGCGGACTACACCGGACTCGATCCGATCGTCAGCAGCACGCCGACAGCAAGCGTCGTCTTCAATCTTCCGAGCACCGACGACAGCTTGACGTTGAGCGATCTCGGCGGCGGCATGCTGCGACTGGAAGGCGCGACGATCGAAACGACTGACTTCGCCGCCCCACTGGCCGGCGGTTCGATCACGATCAATCTCGGAGACGGCAACGACTTCCTGACGATCGCGTCGCTCTCGCTCAACGCGAACACAACGCTGCTCGTGAATGGCGGAGTGGGTAATGACAGCGTCGTCTTCGGCTCGATGGGTGCAATTAATCTGACAGGCGCTGCAACTTTCAACGTCGAAGACGTCTCGAACGAAGGCGGCACCGCGATCTCTTCAACGAGCACCGTCACCTTTGGCGCGGGCTCGAATGTGACGCTCGGCAATCAAGGCGGCGAAACGATCGACTTGCCGACGATCGTGCTCAACAACGCCGGGGCCGTGAATCTGTCGCTTACCGGCGAGTCGGCGATCAGCGGCGGAGCGACGAGCTTCGATCTCGCTTCGGACGCCAACATCACGATCAGCACGCCGATCACAACAACGGGCGGAGTGACCGTCACCGGCAAGCAGGCCGTGAACATCAATGCGAATATCAGTGCCGGAGGCCCCGTCGTCGTGCTTGCCAATCAAGACGCCGACGGGTCTGAAGGCTTCAGTATGGGAAGCGGTGTCTCGATCACGACGACCGACGACACTGCCGATGCCGTGCAAATTTCCGTCAACAGCATGTTGGGCGGATCGGGTAACGCGACGATCGGTGCGATCAACGCCGGTTCTAAAGAAGGCCGCATCACGATCAGCGCCGGTGACGGAGCGATCCTCGACGGCAACGGAGCGACGACGAATCTGAAGGCGAGCGGAGCAGTGCTCAACGGCCTCGCCGGAGTCGGCACGGCGGTGAATGGGCTCGAAACAACGCTCGATCGCCTCGAAGGTGCAGGCGGTAGCGGCGGCCTCTTCGTCACGGATAGCAACAGCTTGACGATCGGCGGCATCGGCTCACTCGTCGGCCTCATGACGACTTCGGGCAACATCAGCGTGACTGCGAACGGCGCGTTGACCGTCGAAGCCGAAGTCAGTGCTTCCGGTGAGTCGGGCAACATCGAACTGACCGCCAACGAAACGGCGGCGACCGACAATCTCGTCATCGGGACGGGAGTGACCGTCAACGCCGCTGCGGGCAGCATCACGTTGCTGGCCGGGGATGACATCACGATTACATCCGGCGCGAGTGTCTCAGCGGGCACTCTGTTGTCGATCGTCGGTGATGCGGGCGACTCTGATGCGTCCGGCACGGCGATCACGATCGAAGGTCAGTTGATCGCTCCGCTCGGCACAACGCTCTCGGGCGGCGATGACAGTGACTCGTATCAAGTGAGCTACCTCATCGGGGTGACTCACGAAACAACGATCTCGATCACCGACGAAGGCGGAACGGACTCAGTCGTCATCAACGGCACCAGTGAGTCCGACACTCTCTTCCTCACGACCGGAGATCCGACCGACGCGACTTACGAGCAAGTGACTCGCAGCGACACGAGCAGCGAAGCCATTCAGATTCCGACTGGCATCGAATCCGTGCGACTCAACGGACTCGGCGGAAGCGACACCTTCAACGTGCAGCCGTCGACGTTGTTCCCAATCACGGTCAACGGCGCGGCACCGGCAATCGGTGAAGAAGGCGTGCCTCCGGGCGATCAGCTCAACATCGACTTGCTCGGCGGTTCGTTCGCCTTCAACGGCAGTGGAATTGTTGTGACAGCCAACAAACTGACCCACTTACCAATCACTCCGCAGAACATCGAATCGCTGCCACTCGGACCGGAGTTGCCGGAGACCGAACTCCGCTACGACTTCAATCAGACGCGCTTCGACAATGCCAGCGGAGGCTTTGTGCAAAGCGCGACACAAGATGGTTGGATCGGAGTGACTGCGGATACGCGCTACTCTGCGGAGCGCGGTTACGGATGGCTCACGCCAATGGGCGCCTACGTCACGACGAACAGCAACGGCTTGATCGCGGACCTCGTGAATGACGGCCATGTTTGGTCGCTGACTCAGAGTGCGACCTTCCCGACCTTCAAAGCCAATGTTCCGAATGGTGCTCTGCAAGTGACGGTGACCTACGGCCACTCGGGGCAAGCACTCGATGGCATTCGCGTCGTCAACGGAGACACAAATGCGACGCTCGGTTCGAACTTCTCCGCACCAGCAGGGCAAAGCGACCATCAAACGTTCTTCGTGAATGTGACCGACGGCACGCTCGATCTGAGATTCGAAGACGTCGCCGGATCGAAGTTCATGTCGTTCAACGGCATCGATATTCGGCCCGTCGCGCTGTACTCGATGGGACTCTCGAATGTCCCGACAGAGTCACTGGATGCAGACGGTAGGACGGTCGACACCTTCGATCTCTCCGGCGGTCCAGCCAATTCGCTCGTGACGATTGAAGCTTCGCTCGGCACGGTTGTTGGCACCGATGCAGACCCGCGGATCGAAGGCATGCAAGTCGCAACCGATAGCTCGGGAGCGGCCACTGTTGAGATCCGTCGCCCCGGCGGCGCCGGAACGTCAACGATCCTGCTGACCGCTCCGACGGGCGAGAAGTGGGGTCAGCAAACGCTGACCTATGCACTAACCGGCGACTCCAATGGCGGTCTGCGGAACTACGACTTCAATGCGTCTGTGAACGGCGCGAGCACTCCAACTCAGTCGGGTTATCTGCCGGTTGCAGTCACCGACACCTACAACGCGACGCGCGGTTACGGATGGACGGTCGGAGCACCGGTTGCAGTCTCGAACGGCAGCACGTTCGCAGGAGAATTGGCTGCGGCTCACAACGACGCTCATCGCGGGTCGACGACGGCAACCTTCCGCGCCGACGTCGCGAATGGAAATTACACCCTGCATCTCGCAATGGGTGATCGTACCGATCACAGCGGACTGGGCATCGCGGCGAACGGAACGTCGCTCGTCACAAACCTCAATCTGCCCCGAAACCTGATTACGGAACTCAGCTTCCCAGTCACCGTGACCAATGGGCGACTCGATGTAACATTTACTCCCGGCCGATCGTCGCAGATCAATCCGGCATGGATCATCAACTCGATCGAGCTCGCGCCGACAACGACGAGCGAACCGAGCATCACTCCGCTCGACGCCGGCTCGGTCCCCGCCGACGGCGAAACGGTGACGACGATCAACGCCGGTAGCACATTGGCAGCCGGCTCGCTCGTGACTGTCTCATCGAGCATCGGCACGATCACAACGCCGGACGCGTCCGCAACCATCGCTGGCACTCAAGTCGCAGTGGGACCGAGCGGAGACATCAGCTTCGATCTGCGTTCGTCGCACAAAGCCGGCACGCCGACGATTCGCTGGCGCGCCGTGAATGGCGCAGCAGAACTGGTCGGAACATCGGACGTCGTAACATTCACTCTGCCGAGCGAACGACGCTTCGATATGGGCAGCGGGTTCTCCGATGCCTCAATGACGTTCGTCGCTGAAGGCTTCATTGGAGTGCGAGCCAACAACAGCATCGAGACCGATGGCTTCGGATGGACCGACACTGTCGGCGTGCAACTGCCTCGCGCGTCGTTTGTCTCGTCGCTCGATCCGAACGAGCTCTACATCGACGGTCACACCGGCAGGAATCGCGTCACAAGCACCTTCAAGGTGCAAGCGGAAGCAGAGCAATCCTATGACGTGATCGTGCATCTCGGCGGATTGGGACGACGCTTCGACGGCATGCGAGTGACCGTCGGCGGGCAAGCTCAACCGGCGGTTGCAACGAACGCGGCCAATCCCTTCCGCGACGTCTTTGTCTCGGGAGTCACTGCGAGCGAAGTGGGAGCCGACGGCATCGGATACATCTCGATCCAACTGCAAGACACAGGCGCGTTCTACGGCGGATGGCAAGTTGCCGGTGTCGAGATCGTCGAGTCCAGTAACTCCGAGACATTGCTCGGCAACGTCGCGGCCGTTGCCGAGAATGCAACTCGTATTACATCGAGCGACATTGCTCCAATCGTCGCTCTCGCGAAGTCCTATGTCGCCGAGACGATGAACCTCACGGCAGAAGAAGCCGATCGACTGCAGCATGTCCGAATTGCGATCAGCAATTTGGCTTCCTCGGTCAGCGGTCCAGCAACGCTCGGGCTCACTTCGCAGCTTCAGATCGTTGTCGACGACGATGCGTCAGGACTCGGATGGGATCTGACGCCGGACTCGGTCGACGACGATCGCTACGACCTGTTGTCAGTACTGGCTCACGAGCTCGGTCACGCCATCGGTCGAGAGCACACCGAGTCCGGCCTGATGCTACCGACGCTGAATCCGGGCGAGACCCTGATCGACGCTGCGTTCCTCGAATCGCTGAGCGACCTCTTCGAGTAGCTCGGGATTCCATCCTCCGTCGTAGATCGGGATTCCATCCCGATCTGCTGCGGGGAGAAGGCGTCGTGACCGCGCCGCATCATTGTCAAAAACGAGTCGATCGGGACGGATCGTCGCAGCCGCGTCGATCCGTCATTTTGAACTCTTCCCCGTTCTAAACTCGCAACGTGAAAGCGGCAACAGCCCGCCAAAGGACGGCTCATCGAAAGCACGAAGCCTCAGCGCACTTCCCTGCAGCACGCGCAGGCAGATCGGGATGAAATCCCAATCTACGCAATGGCGACTTCTGCTCCGCCGAGTTCTGCCGACTTCACGCAGGCATCCATCACCTGCTGCGTCTTCAAAGCGATGTCCGGCCAGTGCGAGTCGATTCGGCCGCTCAGCACGAGGTCCGCGAAGTTGCGGAAAAGGTATGTCTCTTGCGCGTTCGGCGCGTTGTTGCTTCGCTCGCGCACAGAGACGCGACGCGAATGCTCTTCCATATCGAACTGGCAACCGTCGACATGAAATTGGGCGTTCGTCACGTTGAAGCCGACCTGATCGCCGAAGTACGGCAGAACGAAATCAGGGACGAGCAAATGCCCGTGCGTGCCACTCACGTGAGCCCACTGTTGGTTGTAGTTGTTGAACGCGTTGTAGAAGGTCGCCGTCACTCCGTTGTTGAAGAAGAGTTCGGCATCGAACTCGAGCGGCACGTTCTCACCCACAGTGCCCTTCAAGAGATGCGCCTTCACGCTCTTTGGCATCTCGTACTTCATCACCCAGAGAGCGAAGCGGATCGTGTACCAACCGAGATCGCCGAGACATCCCAGCGGCTCCATCGCACGGCTCGCGCGGATGTCGGCTGTCAGAAAAACTTCAGGGGCATTGAAGCTGAACTGCATCGCGATGCGTCGAAGCTGACCGATGCTCTGCCCGTCATCGAGCGTCTGACGCAGCACGCGCAGGCGGTCGCTGTGCATGAACATGACGCCGTCCATGAATTGCACGTTGTTGGCTTTGCAGGCCGCGATCATTTCGGCGAGATCCTGCGAATTCGGAGCGCAGGGCTTCTCGCACAAGACATGCTTGCCCGCGTTCGCCGCCTTAATAACCCAGTCCTTACGAATGCCCGTCGGCAGCGGCACATAGATGGCGTCGATGTCGGGATTCGCGATCAGTTCGTCGTAAGTGCAAGCACTCGGAACCGGCGAAAAGGGAACGTAATTCTGCAAGTAGTCGATGAAGTTCTTGGCCTTCTCATGACTGCGACTCGCAACGGCAACGAGCGTCCCATTGCCCGAGTTCTTGATCGACTCCCAGTTCTTTCGAGCAATCCCTGCCGCACCCAAAATGCCCCAACGACAACGCTGACTCATCGCATTTCACTCCGTAAATGACGCCGATTTAAAGACCCCGCCTCAAGCGGGGCGGGAGCGTATGAAGCGCCACTGCGCCCCGCAACGAGCGTCGAAAGCCACTCAATGCGGTGCCACAATGAACGGACTTCATTCACCCGCGACCACCGCAAGACCTTTGAGATTGCTCAATGGTCTTCATCTTTTTGTCATCCCCGCCTTCAAAGACCGATGGCAAAAAGATGTGGGACAAAAAGATGAACGGTTCAGAGTCGTCTCTTGCGGCGGGAGTTTCGCGGCAAAGCGATCAATGAAGCGGAGATCTCAGCCTGCTCCAAAGCCTTTC
>CAZNMS010000051.1:27896-29260 GCA_964573505.1 uncultured Planctomycetaceae bacterium
AATGCTGCCGCCGAGCCGCCAACGAGCAGCGTTTCGAGCGCTGACAGCAACGGACTGCGGCGGTTGAGTGCTCCGTTCCACCAACCGACGATCAGGAACGTGCAGGCTGTCATGATCGAACTGGCGGCGAAGATGTGCTCTTCCGAAACGAACGAGCGAAACAGCAACGGGAGCAGCGGCACCATTCCCGCCAGCAGGAAGGCTGCGAACGTCGACAACGCGGCGCGCCACGGTTTGGGCGAGTCCAATCTCAAGCCCCATTCTTCAGTCAGCATCGTGTCGACCCAACGTCGGCGGTCCTGTGTAATAATTTCAACAACTTGATTGAGCAGTTCGCCGTGAAAGCCTTTGCTCTCGAAGATCTGTCGCACTTCTTCACGTTCGCCGTCCGGGATCTGCTCGATGTGCTGCTCCTCGATCGCGCGAAAGCGTTCGACAACTTGCGAGTCTGCACGTGCTCTCAAGAAGTTGCCCGCCGCCATGCTGAAGCCGTCGGCAATGACATTCGCAAGACCGAGTATCACCGCCACAGAACTGCTGAAGCCGGCGCCTTCTGATCCTGCAACGATCGCGAAGGTCGTGACTGCTCCATCGACCGCACCGAGCACGAAGTCGCCCAGATAACTGTGTTCCGTCGCTTCACGCAGCCGACGTGCGATCGCTTCGCTCGTGTGAATTTGGCTGAGCTGCTCGATGTCCTTCGGATTGGTCACTGCGGTCCTTTCAGACGAAAGCATTAGGTGCCCTCAAGTAGCAGGGACTTCCAGTCCGTGCGTCTTCTCGGAAGCGGTTGCGGTCGCGTAAGGGTTTCGGTTCAACAGTTGCGATTCAGCACGGACTAAGTCCTTCCTTCGTAACTTCTGCGCAGCTTTTGAAGACGGATTGCAAACCAGCATCTCTGCGTTGTTCGCTCCTCTGCGGTTCATTGTCTGATTTGAACAACCGCAGAGGAACGAAGGTCCTAGCGCGGCAGTGCCGCAACCAAGATGTACGACGGACTTGTAGTCCGTCGCCGCCGCAGATCGACGGACTACAAGTCCGTCGTACAAGGGCCGCAAAATCTTCTCGTTCCAACACGCTTTTCACCGTTTGCAGAGCAGAGAAGACATCGCCCGATTCGCCTCTTCGTCTGGAGTACGGCCGCAGCCAGCTTTAGGTCACTTGAAGACCGAGTTCGTGAATCCCGCGTCACGTTTCATGTGAGAAGTTGTTGGTGACTATTTGCCTGCAATTCGACTTACATGGGCACATCCGCAGTTCGGCCTTGCTATCCGCAGGAAGTTCCGATTGTTGAAAAGGCGCTTCCTACGGATGGCAGAAGCCGGACTGCGGATGAATGACGAGTCAGCTCGATCGGTAACTCA